>JAOXSC010000111.1 GCA_025800215.1 Marinibacterium sp. | reverse complement strand
TGGGGTGTCATGCTGGTCCGGTTTATGCCTGAGGATGAGACGCTACTACGTGTCAGCCGGGGCCGGAACTGAGCACAAAATCAACCAACAGGCGCGCCGGACTGCGGGGCACCTGGCCCGTCAATAGATCGGACAGCGGACCTTGATCCCCTGTTCATGCAGGTATTCGGTCAGGTCTTCGGCCATGCGTTTGGTCAGCGTGGTGACCAGGGTGCGGAACCCGTCGGCGGTGAATTTGCGCACCTCGTCCAGCAGATCGTCCACCTGCATCGACACCGGCCTGATTTCCACCTCGGGATCCAGCAGGCCGGTGGGGCGGATCACCTGTTCGGTAAAGACGCCGCCGGTGCGCTCGATCTCCCACGAAGCGGGGGTGGCGGACACAAACACCGATTGCGGGCGCATGGCGTCCCATTCTTCGAATTTGAGCGGCCGGTTGTCCATGCAGGACGGCAGGCGGAACCCGTGTTCGGCCAGGGTGAATTTGCGCCGGTAGTCGCCTTTGTACATGCCGCCGATCTGGGGCACCGACACATGGCTTTCATCGGCAAAGACGATAGCGTGATCGGGGATGAATTCGAACAGCGTGGGCGGCGGTTCGCCCGGCGCGCGCCCGGTGAGGTAGCGCGAATAGTTTTCGATCCCGTTGCACACGCCGGTGGCTTCGAGCATTTCGATGTCGAAATTGGTGCGCTGTTCAAGCCGCTGTGCTTCCAGAAGCTTGCCTTCGCCCACCAGCTGATCCAGCCGCTGGCGCAGTTCCTTTTTGATGTTGATCACCGCCTGCTGCATGGTTGGCTTGGGCGTCACATAGTGGGAATTGGCATAGATGCGGATCTGATCGAACGTGTCGGTCTTGGCCCCGGTGAGGGGATCGAATTCGGTGATCTGTTCCAGCTCTTCGCCAAAGAACGACAGTTTCCAGGCACGATCTTCCAGGTGGGCGGGCCAGATTTCCAGGGAATCGCCGCGCACCCGGAAGCTGCCGCGCTGAAACGCCTGATCGTTGCGGCGGTATTGCTGGGCCACCAGATCGGCCATCACCGCGCGCTGGTCGTATTCGCCCCCCGCCCTGAGATCCTGCGTCATCGCCCCGTAGGTTTCCACCGACCCGATGCCATAGATGCACGACACCGACGCCACGATGATGACGTCATCGCGTTCGAGCAGGGCGCGCGTGGCCGAATGGCGCATGCGGTCGATCTGTTCGTTGATCTGGCTTTCTTTTTCGATGTAGGTGTCCGAGCGCGGCACATAGGCTTCGGGCTGGTAATAGTCGTAATAGCTGACGAAATACTCCACCGCGTTGTCGGGAAAGAACCCTTTGAATTCCCCGTAAAGCTGTGCGGCCAGCGTCTTGTTGGGCGCCAGAATGATCGCCGGACGCTGGGTTTCTTCGATGACCTTGGCCATCGTGAAGGTCTTGCCGGTGCCGGTGGCGCCCAGCAGCACCTGATCATGTTCGCCGTCCAGCACCCCGCGCGACAGTTCCGTGATGGCTTTGGGCTGGTCGCCGGCCGGTTCGAATTCGCTTTGCATGCGAAACCGTATACCCCCTTCAAGCTTGGGGCGGGCTTTCACGTCGGGGGCTGCGGCGTGCATCATGGGCAGCGAGTTGTCGGAATGGGCGTAGGGCATCGGCTGAGTCCTTTCGACTGCTGATCTTGGTCTGTTTTTGTTCCGGTTCAACCCCAACCTGCAACACGGGCGAGGCGGATTTGTCGCAAGATGGGATTATCAAGTGATCACCTGTGGTTGTGCGGCGTCCGGGGCCGGGGACGGCGCGGCCGTTGGGGAAGATCTTTGTCGGAAGGTGCATTTGAGATATAGTTTTAGGGGCCGGGCGCGCGCCTGGCTGCCTCCGGGCCGCGAACACCCACCCCTCGCTCCCCGCGGTCCGGATGGCACAGCACTTGGTCGGGCGGGTGGGACAATTCGCGGCTTGCCCGTGCCTTTCGGGTTGCGCATATAGGGCCCGTTCGAAAAGGAGACTGCGATGCGCGCGCGGATTTATCGGCCAGCCAAAACCGCCATGTCCTCAGGCATGGCCAAAACGCAGGATTGGGTGCTGGATTTCGCCCCCGCGTCGGCACGGGACGTGGACCCGCTGATGGGCTGGACATCGTCCAGCGACATGCAAAGCCAGGTGCGGCTGCGGTTTTCGACGAAAGAAGCCGCGGTGCGGTACGCCAATGATCATGGCATCGACGCGCAGGTGATCGAACCCAAGACCCGCAAGCCCAATATCCGCGCCCGTGGATATGGCGAAAACTTCGCAACCGACCGGCGCACCGTCTGGACCCACTGATGGTGGATGTCATCGCCGTTCCCGCGCCCGAAGCGCGGGTCGTGGCGCTGCTTGAGCGTCACGAAGAGCTGATGCGCGCGGGATCCCCGCCTGAAAGCTGCCATGTCATGGCGCCCGATGCCCTGTGGCAGGCGGGCGCACTGGTCTTTGCGGTCTATGACGGGGATGTGGCCCTGGGTGTTGGTGCGATCAAGCCCATTGGCGATGGCGAGGCCGAGATCAAATCCATGCATACCAGCGCCGAGGCGCGCGGACGCGGCGTGGCGCGCGCGATCCTTGACCGGCTGCTGGCCGAAGCGTCGGCGCAGGGCTTTGTCCGTGTGAGCCTTGAAACCGGGTCGGATGCGCAATTTGCCCCGGCGCGCGCGCTTTATGCACGCGCGGGGTTCGAACCCTGCGCGCCCTTTGGCGACTACGGGCCGGATCCGCTCAGCACCTTCATGACCCGCCCGGTTCAGGCGGTGGCGGGCTCTGCGCGATAGGCGGTGCGCCCGGCGACAAAGGTCCGGCGCACGGCGGGTGGGCCGTTGTCGGGCCAGTCGATCAGCACCAGATCGGCGCGCAGTCCTGCGGCGATGATCCCGCGATCGGTCAGCCCCATGGCCCGCGCAGGCCCGGTGGACACCAGTTGCCACAGCGCGGCGCGGGGCGCGCGCCGTTCCGCATCCAGCCGCGCCACAGCCGCCAGCATCGCCGGGTAATAATAGTCCGACGCCAGCGCGTCGCAGAGGCCCGCTTCGACCATGTCGGCCGCCCCCGGTGATCCGATATGGCTGCCGCCGCGCAGCGCGTTGGGGGCGCCAAAGACGATGTGATCCCCCCTGGCCCGCGCGGTTTCGGCCACGGCCACCTGCATCGGGAACTCGGCCGTTCTGGCCCCGTGGCCGCGATAGAAATCGCGTGTCTCGTGCTGGCTGTCGTCATGGCTGAGCATGGGCGCACCGGCATCGCGCGCGACAGCGGCCATGCGGGCGATGGCCTGGGGCACCTCGGCGCGGCGGTCCCAGATCTGCAGGATCAGGTCGGCAAAGGCGCGCGGGCTCAGCCCGGACCGTTTGGCGCGGCTTTCCATGATCTGGACAAAGCGGGAGCCGCTTGTGTCGGTGACCGGGAAATCGGGCGCGAATTCAAAGGGTCGATCCTGCAGGCGCACCGCGCTGTCGAGCATGGCCATGCTGGTATGATCATTGAAGGCCAGCGACGGCGTCAGCCCGGCGCGCAGGGCGCGGGTGATCAGGGGTTCCGCTTCGAAGCAAAAGGTTTCCCATCGCAGCTGGACGCGGTTTTCCACGGTCAGGCGCGGGCCCAGCCGGGCCAGCGTGTCGATGATGTCGGTGCCACGCGTGACCGAGCGCAGCCCCGGTTCCCAGCTGAGCGTCAGGGCATGATAGGCGGTGGCGATCCCGTTTGCGGCCAACTGCCGGTCGGTTTCCAGCAGGGCTGCATCGGTGGGAAAAAAGACATTGGGGCGCGGCATGATCTGGCGTTCGAATGCATCGCCATGCAGGTCGATCAGCGCCGGGGCCAGGATCAGCCCGCGCCCGTCGATCTGCGTGCCCGATACCGGTGCGCCGATGCTGGCGATGCGCCCCTGCGAGACCGCCACCGGGGTGTCGATGATGTCATCGCCCAGAATGACGCGGGCGCCGGTGATGGTGAAATCGGTCATGGGATGGGCCACGGTACAGCTGCAATCGCTGCTGTTGTGCCGGGCGCACCCCCGTCCGGCAAGGGGGAAGATGGCGCTATCGGCGGCGCTGTGACCTTAGCCTGAAGGTGGCCAGCAGCATCGCCGCAATAATCAGCGCCACCCCGATCGCCACCGCGCCCGAGATGTGCCAGGCAAAGTGATGCAGCATGGCCGGAATGCGCGACAGGTCAGGGCCGATGAAATAGCCCAGCAGGGCCCAGAGGGTCACCCACAGTCCGGTGCCGATCAGATCGGCAATCAGGAACCGGTGCCAGCGCATGCCTGTCGCGCCGGCCACCAGCCCGTTGAGCTGGCGCATCACATAGACAAAGCGCGCTGCAATCACGAACAGCCCGCCATGGCGCGCCATGAAGGTTTCGGCGCGGGCATAGACCTCTTCGCCGAGGCCCACGCGGGTGCCGTGCTTGACGATCATCTCGCGGCCCAGACGGCGGCCGATCAGATAGGCCAGATTGTCCCCCAGACAGGCCGCTGCCCAGGCGGCCAGGATCAGGCCGGGCAGCGTCGGCTGGCCCTTGGCCGCCAGATCGGCGGTGACCACCAGAGCGCTTTCGGCGGCGGTGGGAATGCCAAAGGTTTCGGTAAAGATCGACACGAAGACGGCGATCAGCCCGTATTGTTCGACGAAATGGGTGATCTGTCCGACAAGATGGTGCATCGCAGCCGTTCTACTATGGGTGGACGGGTTTCGGAATGGTCATCTTCGGCGCCTCAGTCCCAGAGCTGCCCAAGGTGGTTGGCGACAAACCGCAGCGCCTGCACGGCCGCGTCCCGGCCCGATCCATCCGACGCATAGCCCTGCAACGCAGCGCCGTGCTGCCCCAGCAGGGCGCGCCAGTGCATCAGCCGGTCGGTCGCGGGCAGGTCATCGGGATAGGGCGCGTCCCCGATCGGGCAGGTGTTGGTGTGGCGCGACAGGAACATCATCCGATCCCCCAGCCACCGGCACAGGCTGCGGTCAAGGTCGACGCAGTCGCGCCCGATCCGGCTGCCCCAGGTTCTGCGATAGCGCAGGCGATGCGTCAGGTGGTGGATCACTGCGTGGCGCATCTGTGTCATCCCCTGATGAACCGGCGTCGGCGCAAGGCGCGTTGGCGCCCCCGGAAGGACTCGAACCCTCAGCCGCTCGATTAGAAGTCGAGTGCTCTATCCAGTTGAGCTACGGAGGCGCACCGCTTCACGGTTAGCCGCCCCCCCGCGCCCTGTAAAGCGCTTATTGGGCGCCGTCAGGTGCCGTGCAAACGGTTGCACGGATGCTGCGGTTGCGCGCGAAGCGCTGTCGAGGAAAGAAAACGGTTGCAGTTGCAGGTCGTGCGGTATTTCGATGGCAGCCATGCAGCAGCCCGAAGTCATTGTTGATCAAGCCCCCTCCGGCTCCGTCATGCGCGTGAGCGGGCCGTTGCGCACCGAAGCGCTTGGCGCTGTCGAAGGGGCGTTTCGAAAGGTGCCGCATGGTCCGCTGGTGGTGGATCTGGGCGGGCTGACGGCGCTGGATACCGGCGGGGCCTGGCTGATTGCCGATCTGATGGCGCGGTTCGAACGCGACGGGCTGACTGTGGAACTGGCGCGGGCCGACGCGGTGCAGGCGGCGCTTATCGACACGGTGCGCGCGGTTGTCGACACGCCCGAGATGGCCGAGGATGAACGCGAGACCGGCCTGCGCGCGCTGACCGAACGGGTCGGACGATCGGTTGTGGGGACATGGCAGGCCGCCGGCCTGATCCTGGGCTTTTTCGGACTGACCCTGACGCGGCTGGTCGCAGCCCTGGCCCGACCCTGGCGGCTGCGCCGGGCGGCGCTTTTCAGCCAGATGGAAGAGGCAGGGCTGAACGCCATTCCCATCGTGGCGCTGATGGGGTTCCTGATCGGGATCGTGCTGGCCTTTCAGGGCGCTGCTCAGCTTCAACAATTCGGGGCCGAGGTCTTTGTGGTCGATCTGATCGCGATCTCGATCCTGCGTGAACTGGGGATTCTGCTGACGGCGATCATCGTGGCGGGGCGGTCGGGATCCGCCTTTACGGCGTCGATCGGTTCGATGAAGGTGCAGGAAGAAATTGACGCGATGCGGGTTCTGGGGCTGGATCCGGTGGATGTTCTGGTGGTGCCACGGGTGCTGGCGCTGGTGGTGATGCTGCCGATCCTGGGCTTTGTGGCCAATATGGCCGGCCTTTTTGGCGGCGCCCTGATGAGCTGGGTCGATCTGGGCGTGAGCCCGGGCATGTTCATCACCCGGCTGCATGAAACTGCGGTGTCGCATCTGGTGGTCGGCATGGTCAAAGCACCGTTCTTTGCGGTGATCATCGGGGTGGTGGCCTGTTATCAGGCGATGCAGGTGCGCGGATCGGCCACCAGCGTGGGCCAGCGCACCACCGCATCGGTGGTGCAGGCCATTTTCATGGTGATCGTGGCCGATGCGCTGTTTTCCATCTTCTTCGCCGAGCTTGGGTACTGATCATGGCGCAACGAGAAACCCTGATCGAAGTGCGCGGGCTGGTGAACCGCTTTGGCCCGCAGGTTGTGCATGACGGGCTGGATCTGGATGTCTATCGCGGCGAGGTGCTGGGCGTCGTAGGCGGGTCGGGCACAGGCAAATCGGTGCTGCTGCGCACCATCGTGGGGCTGAACCAGCCGGCGGCTGGCAGCATCAAGGTGATGGGCACCGACATGCTGAGCGCCAAGCGCGCCGACCGGCTGGCCGTAGAGCGCCGCTGGGGCGTGGCGTTTCAGGACGGGGCACTGTTTTCATCGCTGAGCGTGCTGCAGAACGTGCTGGCGCCGATGCGCGAACATCTCAATTTAAGTCCGGCGCTGATGAAGGCGCTTGGTCAGCTCAAGATCACGCTGGTGGGTCTGCCCCCGCTGGCCTGTGGCAAACTGCCATCCGAACTGTCGGGCGGCATGCGCAAGCGTGCATCGCTGGCGCGGGCGCTGGCGCTGGATCCTGACATCGTCTTTCTGGACGAACCGACGGCCGGGCTCGATCCGATCGGGGCGGCGGCCTATGACGATCTGATCGGAGAGCTGCAACGGGCCTTGGGATTGACGGTTTTCATGGTAACCCATGATCTCGACAGTCTTTACGCGATCTGCGACCGTATCGCCGTGCTTGCCGAAAAGCGGGTGCTGGTGACCGGTCCGATCGAAGAAATGGGGGCGGTGGACCACCCCTGGGTCAAGGAATATTTCGGAGGCCCGCGCGCCCGCGCAGCCGCCGAAAAGAGCTGAGGCAAGAAGGACAGGCCATGGAAACCCGCGCGAATTACGTGCTGATCGGCGCCTTTACCCTGCTGGGGATCCTGGGGCTGTTCGGCTTTCTGCTCTGGCTCGCCAAGATCGACGTGGAACGGCAATACGCCTATTACGACATTCTGTTCGAAGACGTCTCGGGCCTGTCGGCATCGGCGGCGGTGCGGTATAACGGTCTGCCGGTGGGGCAGGTGGTGCATCTG
Source organism: Marinibacterium sp. (assembly GCA_025800215.1). Lineage (GTDB taxonomy): Bacteria > Pseudomonadota > Alphaproteobacteria > Rhodobacterales > Rhodobacteraceae > JAOXSC01. The sequence continues at coordinate 26,799 of JAOXSC010000111.1, read as the reverse complement.
GCGCTCGACAAGACCGACAGCTCCAAGGTGCGCGTGCGCATCGAAGTCGGCGCAGACACCCCGGTGCGGACCGATACGGTGGCGCAGCTCAATGCGCAGGGGGTGACCGGGGTCAGCTATGTGGGCCTGACCGGCGGCAGCCCCGATGCGCCGCTGCTGCCCGAACGCGGCGTGATCAAAAGCCGCCCGAGTGCGCTGCAATCGGTGTTTGAAGGCGCGCCCAAGCTGCTGGACCAGGCCATTCACCTGATCGAGGATGTGAACCACGTCTTTGACGATGAAAACCGCGAGGCGATCAGCCAGTTGCTGAGCAATCTGTCATCGGCGTCGGGGCGGCTCGATACGGTATTGGCGGATTTCGAAAACCTGTCTTCGGATCTCGGATCCGCCGCCAAAGAGGTCGCAGGCTTTACCACCCAGCTGGGCAAACTGTCGGACACCGCCGAGGTGACGCTGAACACCGCAACCGATACGCTCAACAATGCCAAGGGGGCGATTGATGCGGCCACCGGCACGCTGGACACCGCCAAGACCACTTTTGAGACCGCAAATACCCTGATCCAGGGCGATCTGGGCACCTTTATCCGCAAGGGCACCGACACCGCGACCGCGATCGAAGGCGCGATCACCTCTATCGAAGGGCCCGCCGTCGAAACGCTCGACGCCGCCCGCGATATCGCACAGGTGCAGCTGCCGGGCCTCTTGCAGCAGCTACGCGATGCGTCCGGCACCATCGAAGGGCAGATCGAAAGCTTGGGCACGGATGCTTCTGAGCTGATCGCCCAGTACAAAGAGGTCGGCGCCGCCGTCGAAGACCGCGTCGATCAGACCCGCACCGCCATTGCCGCAGTGCAGGATGCCAGCGCCAAGGCGACCCAGACGCTGGAAACCTTCCGCAAGACGGGCGAAGCCGCCAATGCCTTTATCGAACAGGACGCCAAGGCGCTGGCCGCCGAAGCGCAGGCGGTGCTGCAATCGGCGCGCGCGCTCAGCGATGAAACGCGGGTGTCGGTGGCGCTGGTCGAAGGCGAGGTCAACGCCACGCTGGCATCGGTCCGGGCGTTTTCCAACGACACCCTGCCCGACGTGTCGGCCAAGGTTCGCGAGTTCTTTGCCGACGGGGTCGACACGCTGGAGAAATCCAACGAAACGCTGGATTCGATCTATGCCGCGATGGACACGGCGGTGGCGACGCTGGGCTCGGCCGATACGACATTCAAGGCCGTCAACCGCATCGTCGATACCGATGTGGGCCCCGTGGTCAGCGACATCCGTGTCGCGGTGCAGACCGCGACCGAGACGATCAACAAGGCGTCTGGCGCCATCGACGGGGTGTCCGACAACCTGCTTGAAGCATCGCAGTCGGCGCAGTCCCTCATGGGCACGGTCGAAGCCATCGTCATCACCAACCGCCGCCAGCTGTCCGATTTCCTGCGCCTTGGCCTGCCGCAGATCCAGGCCTTTGTCGAAGAATCGCGGCGGCTTGTCACCAATCTCGACCGGTTTGTCGACCGGTTTGAACGCGACCCCGCCCGGTTCCTTCTGGGCACCACAAGTTCGGAGTTCCGCCGATGATCGCCACCCTGATGGCCCCGATGGCGGGCCTGCCGCGTCGTCTTGTTTCCGCCGCCGCGCTGGCCCTGTTGCTGTCCGGCTGCGCCGGGCTGGGGACGCTGAATGCGGTGGCCACGCCCACCGATCTGTATCAGCTGACACCCAAAAGCACCTTTGCATCGAACCTGCCGCGCCTGACGCAGCAGATCGTGGTCGAAGAACCCACGGCCACCGCAGCGGTGAACACCGACCGGATCGCGGTGCTGCCCAATCCGCTGCAGGTGCAATATCTGCCGCGTGCCCGCTGGGTCGACCGCGCGCCGGTCATCGTGCAGTCGCTGCTGATCGAAAGCTATGAAAACAGCGATCGCGTGGCGGCGGTGGGCCGCTCGGCCGTGGGTCTGCGGGCCGATTATCTGATCGTGCCCGATCTGCGTGAATTCCAGGCCAGCGTGCCTGACCGTCCCGCACCTAATGGCGAGCCGCTGGAGATCACCGTGCGGCTGAACGTCAAGGTGGTGGACGCGTTCGAGGATCGCATCATCGCCTCCAAAAGCTTTGAAAAGGTGGCCTATGCCCCGACCGAAGCGACCATCGACACGGTCAATGCCTTTGACCGCGCCCTTGGCAGCACCATGCGCAATGCCGTGGAATGGAGCGTCCGCCGCATGTACAGCCATGCGGCATCGACCCCGACTTCGGCCTTTTGACGCGGCGCTTGGGGCTTTACGGGGATGTTATCCTATAACATAACTGCTGTCGGATGAGTCAGGAGGTGACGCAATGCGTGGTGTGATGATGTCGACAGTGGGGGTTCTTGTGGCGGGCCTGGGGGTCGCCCATGCGGACGAAACGCGCGCGCTGGATGCGCATGTGCACGGGGTGGGTGCGCTGGAACTGGCCATCGAAGGCGATGTGGTGCAGATGCGGCTGGAAGCGCCCGGTGCCGATATTGTGGGGTTTGAGCACCCCGCCGAAACGCCCGAGGACAAGGCTGCCATCGAAACCGCCAAACTGGCGCTGTCGATGCCGCTTGAGCTGTTTGTGGTGTCCGATCTCGCCGGCTGCCGCGTGACCACAGCCGATGTGAGCCTGCTGGGCGATGAGGATCATGACGATCACGACGATCACGGGCATGACGACCAGGCGCATAATGATCATGACCACGCGGGCCACGACGACCATGACGACCACGCGGACCATGACGACCACGACGACCATGCGCATGATGATCATGCGGATCACGCCCATGACGATCACGCGGATCACGCAGATCACGCCGATCATGATGACCACGATCACTCGGGCGACGGTGCCGACCATACCGCCTTTGTCGGTGAATACAGCCTGACCTGCAGCGATGTGCAGGCGCTAGGGGTCATGGAATTCGTGTATTTCGAAGTCTTCCCCAATGCCCTTGAGCTGGATGTTCAGACGGTGTCAGCCAGCGGGGCGCAGGCGTTCGAGGTCACACGCGCAGTGCCCAACCTGGATCTGTCAGCGCTCTACTGAAGGGCCCAAGCGATGGCCGATCCGATGACCGATCCGGTGGAGGATCCGATGCTGGATCTGTCAGGGCTGGCCTATCGCTGGCCCGGATCGGGCTTTGGCATCGACGTGCCCCGGCTGACCATCCCGCGCGGTCAGAGCCTGTTTCTGCACGGCCCAAGCGGGTCGGGCAAATCGACACTGCTCAGCCTGATCTGCGGCATCCTCGCGCCTGATCGGGGCGCGGTACGGCTGGACGGGCGGGATCTGGCGACGCTGGGGGCGCGGGCGCGCGACCGGGCGCGGGCCGACGGGATCGGGGTGATCTTCCAGATGTTCAACCTGATCCCCTATCTCAGCGGCGAGGCGAATATCCTGCTGCCGCTGCGATTTGCCCCGGCGCGGCGCGCCAACTGCCCCGATCCGCAAGCACAGGCGCGGCGGCTGGCGGACGAGCTGGGGCTTGATCCGCAGGTGCTGGCGATCCCGGCGGCCCGGTTGAGCGTCGGCCAGCAACAGCGCATCGCCGTGGCCCGCGCCATGATCGGGCAGCCGCCGCTGATTGTGGCGGATGAACCGACCTCGGCGCTGGATGCGCAGGCGCAGGCGGGGTTCGTGGATCTTCTGTTTGATCAGGTGGCACAGGCCGGTGCGACGCTGCTGCTGGTCAGCCATGATGACCGGCTGGCGCCCCGCTTTGATCGACAGCTGGCGCTGCCCGACATTGCGCGCATCACGCGGGGGGCTGTATGAGCCTGTGGCGTCTGGCGCTGGCATCGCTGCGTAGCCGCTGGCTGACGGTGGCGCTGACGGTCTTTGCCATCGCGCTGTCGGTGGCGCTGTTTCTGGGCGTTGAAAAGCTGCGCACCGGGGCGCGGGCCAGCTTTGCCGACACGATTTCCGACACCGATCTGATCATGGGCGCGCGCTCGGGCGGGGTGCAGCTGTTGCTCTATTCGGTGTTCCGCATCGGCAACGCCACCAACAACGTCACCTGGCAGAGCTTTGAAGACATTGCCGCCCGTCCAGAAGTCGACTGGATCGTGCCGATTTCGCTGGGCGACAGCCACCGGCAGTTCCGGGTGATGGGCACCACGCCTGAGTATTTCGAGCGCTACAAATATCGCGGCGGGCGCGGGCTGGTGCTGCGGGATGGCGTGATCATGGGTGATCTCTTTGATGCGGTGATCGGCGCGGATGTGGCCGAAACGCTGGGCTACAGCGTGGGGGATCCCATCGTCGTGGCCCACGGGCTGGCATCCTTCAGCCATCACGACGACACGCCGTTCCGCATTTCGGGGATCCTGGCCAAGACCGGCACGCCCGTGGACCGCACGGTGATCGTGAGCCTTGAGGCCATCGAAGCCATCCATGTGGACTGGCAGGGCGGCGGGCGCAAAGCCGGGCCCGCCACCCCGGCCGATGCGTTGCGGGCGATGGACCTTCAGCCGCAGGCGATCACGGCCGCCCTGATCGGGGTGAAATCGCGGCTGCAGATCTTTGGGTTGCAGCGCGCGATCAACACCTACCCGTCCGAACCCCTGCTGGCGGTGCTGCCCGGCGTCGCCCTGCAAGAGCTGTGGGAGATCGTCGGCGTGGCCGAAACCGCGCTGACGGCAGTGTCGGGCATGGTGGTGGTAACCGCGCTGCTGGGCATGGCGGCGATGATCCTGTCGGGGCTGAGCGCGCGGCGCCGCGAAATGGCGATCCTGCGCGCGGTGGGGGCAGGGCCGGGCGCGATCGTTGTGCTGCTGCTGGCCGAAGCGTTGCTGATGGCGCTTGCGGGGGCTGTGCTTGGCCTGGGGCTGCTCTATGGCGCGCTTGTGATGCTGCGGCCGCTTCTCGACAGCGCGTTCGGGCTTTATATTGCGCTTGATGGTCCAGGCGGGCGGGACTGGCTGATGCTGGGCGCGGTGGTTCTGGCGGCAGGGCTGGTCAGTCTGGTGCCCGCCTGGCGCGCCTATCGCCAGTCGCTGGCAGATGGCATGATGGTGAAGATGTGACGGATCTTGGAAACTGGCTGAAACGGGGCGCGGTCGCCCTGGTGTTGTGGCTGATGGCGGGCGCGCTGGCGCTGGCCTGCAGCTTTCACACCTATACGCCCGCGCCCACGGTGATTGACCGGATGCTGGGCAGTGATCATATCGTGCTGGCCCGTCCTGACCCGACGGATCCAACGCGGTTTGTTGCGGTGTCGGCGATCCGGGGGCATGCGGGGGACGCCGATCTGCCCTTTGATCTGGATCCGCTGACGCGCCATCGGCTTGAGGCTGCGCCGGATGACGCGGTGCTCTTTGCCCGCGATGGCGCCTATGGGCCCTGGCGTGAACTGGCCTATCTGGATCCCGATTACCGCGCGCTGATCGACACGGTGGCCCCCAAACTTGACCATTGGGAGATCGACGGCGATTTCGAACGGTTCGAGATCTTTGCCGCCCTGCACGGGCATGACAACCCGGCCCTGCGCCACCTGGCCTATCGCGAGCTGGACCGCGCGCCCTATGAGATCCTGCAGGCGCTGGACCTGAAGGTCGACGTGCCCGAGGTGCTGGCCCTGATCGACCAGCCCCAGGACGCTGATCTGCGCCCGATCCGGCTGTTGCTGCTGGGGCTGAGCGGGGATGCCGATGCGGTTCCCTTTCTGCGCCGGGGCCTGACCCGCGCCCATGACGCCGAACCGCCTGCCTATCTGGGGGCCTATGCCACCGCGCTGATCGAACTGACTGGCGATGTGGGCGTAGCCGAGGTCGAGGCGCTGGTCACTGACCGGACCATCCCCATCGAGATCCGCGAGCAGCTGATCGAAGCGCTGGCGATCCACGCGTTTTTCGACCCCGACCTGGGGGCTGGCATCGCCACGCGCCTGGGGCCGATCCTGTCGCAGGATGTGGGCCTGGGCGGTGCCATCGCGCGCCAGTTCGGGGTGCGCGGGGACTGGAGTTTTCATGCACCCTTTGTCACACTTCTTGACCAGGGGGTGGTGCGCAACCCTTACGATCTTATTGCGCTCAACCAATACGTGATGATCGCTTCTGAAAGTGCTGCCCTTGACTGATCGTTTCTCTGCCCGACACCGCCCCGCCCCTTTGACGCGCAGGGGCATGATGGCCCTGTCACTTGCCGCAATCGGGGTGGCGGGCCGTGTGCGTGCGGATGCGGTGGTGACGCTTGACTGGGCCGATCTGGTGCCGGAAGGGGAGGGGATGACCATGCAGCGCCTGCGCCAGCTGGGCGTCGTTGAGCACGGGCAGCTTGATACCCCGTTCAGCCAGGATACGGGCGGTCAGATCACCACCGAATTCGACGGTCGGCAGGTGCGGATCCCGGGGTATGTGGTGCCGCTCGATTATGATGGGACAGGCGTGTCGAGCCTGCTGCTGGTGCCCTATGTGGGGGCCTGCATCCACGTGCCGCCGCCACCACCCAATCAGCTGATCTTTGTGACCACGGCAGAGCCTTATGAATTCCGGGGCCTGTTCGAGCCAGTGTTTGTCACCGGCACCTTTGCCAGCCGTGCGTCGGCCACGCAACTGGCCGAGGTCGGCTATTCCATCGAGGCCGACCTGATCGAGCCCTATGGCTGATCGCGGCCACATGGTCATCAGATCTTAGGACAGCCCACCCCAGTCTTGGCCGGGTCTCCCTGCCCATTGCTGCGGCCTTTGCGGCAACAGGCCCGTGCGATTGTGACGTTGGGATACGGATAGCGCTTGCAGGGTGTCGATTCTCTGCGTTTTAAGGGGCCCACAGGCCCGGACCACATTGATTTATGCCATAGAAAGGACACCGCCATGTTGCAAAAAGGGGTTAAGCAGCCGACGCCGGAATTTCCCACCGCCGGTCAGCTTCAGGCCTATGGCGATCTGAGCTTTCTGTATCTTCGGTCGCGGACCTTCCAGCAGATGCCTGTGAACCTGTTCCGCCGGATACTGCAGCCGCCCATCGACCTGGGGTTCTTTCAGGTTCTGCGCTTTGAAGAAGTGCCGCGCTGTTCTGTGACCTGGGCCTTTCTGAGCCCCGAGGTCGAAGCCAAGCTGATCTCGGGCACGATGCTCGATCCCCAGGATTGGCTGTCAGGCCCGCAGATGTGGCTGATCCATCTCGTGGCGCCCTATGGCAGCACGTCGGTTCCGGGCACCGTGCGCTGGCTGCGCGACAATATTCCGGACGACGTTCCGTCGATTCGCTACCTGCGCGTCGATGAAAACAGCATGCTTCACCGTATCGTTGAAGTGCGTCGCCAAAAGAATGGTCGACCGGGGGCAAAACTGCTCGATAGTGCAGATTTCGTTGTGGCGCACTGATCATTTCGTGCTAAGAAAATCCCAAACATAAATTCTCTGAGGGTCAATTATGACTATTTCTAACATCGAGCTCTACGGGAACGGCTTTACCGTCCTCAACACTGAGACTCGCAACGGCTCCACCACCGGCGACATCTTTCTGTACGACCTGGATTTCCAGGGCGGCGCGGTATCCGAAGTCACCATCACCGGCAACTTCGGCTCGGCCAGTGATCCCAACGATGCATACCTGACCGGCTTCATCCCGCCGTCGATCGGTAACATCACCGCGCTTGGCAACGGTGCGTTCTCGTACACCGTCTCCTTCGCCGAGGCCGTGGCCTATGTGGATTCGGTCGGCTCCAACTTCGTGACCTCGGTCGCCGAAGGCCGCGTGTTCGGCGATGGCTCGCTCATCTCGGACTACGACACTCTGGTCGGTCAGATCGTGAACCTCTGCTTCGGCGAAGGCACCATGATCGCCACCCCCGAAGGCGAAAAAGCCGTGGAAACCCTGGAAATGGGTGACCTGGTTCGCACCGCCGATGGTAAGGACGTTGCCGTCAAGTGGATCGGCCGTCAGACCGTGTCGACCGTGTTCGGCGGCAGCGAGCGTCGCTCGCCCGTTCGTATCGCAGCCGGCGCTCTGGGCGACAACCTGCCCGCCAACGACCTGGTCGTGACCGCAGACCACGCCATCATGCTGGACGGCGTTCTGTGCCACGCCGGTGCGCTGGTGAACGGTGCAACCATCAAGCGCGTTCCGCTGTCGGAAATGGGCCCTGAGACCTTCATGGTCTACCACATCGAAACCGAAGCCCACGAGCTTGTGCTGGCCGAAGGCGTCGAAGCCGAAACGCTGATCGACAACGCCACCCGCGCAACCTTCGACAACTTCGACGAATATGTCGCGGCCTATGGCGACACCGCTGAAATGGAAGAACTGCCCTTCCCGCGCGCCATGAGCGCACGTCAGCTGCCTGCCGCCATCCGCGCACGGCTGAGCATCGACGTCGCCGCCTGATCGGCCACGTCATTGCGATGATTGGAAACGGGGCCTTTCGGGGCCCCGTTTTCCGTTTGGCCCTGATCCCCGCGCGGGTCAGGCCATTTCCCGGATCGGCGGCAGCGCATCGGCGGGCAGGGGGCTGACATAGCCATCCGGGCCGGTGCGCGCGCGCAGATCCTGCCAGGCACGGTCGCGCAGATCGCTGTCGGTGACCGCCTGAGCACCGGTGGCGGCCATCACCATCGCGGCATGCACCATCCCGTTCAGCGCCACGTTGCTTTTGCCCTGCGCCACCATCTGCCAGGAATGAAACGGCGTGCCGATGGCATAGTTCGCCCCCCACATCTGCACCGTTGGCACCACCCAGCTGACATCCGCCACATCCGTTGATCCGCCCATGTCGGGCACGCGTGCATCGCCGGGCACCACGAAATCGGGCAGCACCAGCGCGTCGCGCGGGGCCGCCCCGACGCTGTCATAGGATGCGCGAATGTCGTCGGCATCAAACGTTGTCTGGAACCGGGTGGCATAGGCGCGGTCGACCTCGCTGGTGTGGGGCGGGCCCAGCCGATCCAGATGGCGCTGCATCGCCTGCACCAGCGGCGTGTTTTCCACCAGGTTCGACACCGCCGCCAGCACCTGATCGCTGACCGTGGTCTCGGTCATCAGCGCGGCCCCCTGCGCGACCTTGCGCACCCGCTCGGCCAGGGCCAGCATGCGCCGCGCCGTCACGTCGCGCACCACATAGCGCAGATGCGCCTGCCCCTGCACCACGTTGGGCGAAATCCCCCCGGCGTCGATATAGGCATAGTGGATGCGGGCGCTGTCGGGCATGTGTTCGCGCAGGTAATTCACGCCGACATTCATCAGCTCGGCCGCATCCAGCGCGCTGCGCCCCAGCTCGGGCGACATGGCGGCATGGGACGCGCGGCCGGTGAACGTAAAGTCGATGCGCGCATTGGACAGCGAACTGCCGCGCATCACGGCGGGGATGCAATGCGGGTGCCAGCTGATGGCGATGTCGACGTCATCAAAGGCACCGTCGCGCACCATAAAGGCCTTGGCAGCGCCGCCCTCTTCCGCGGGGCAGCCGTAATAGCGCACCTGACCGGGCGTGCCGGTTTCGGCCAGCCAGTCGCGCAGGGCCGTGGCGGCCAGCATCGCGGCCGATCCCAGCAGATTGTGCCCGCAGCCATGGCCATTGCCGCCGGGGCTCAGCGGGGTTGGTTCGGCCAGATCCGCCACCTGGCTCAGGCCCGCAAGCGCGTCGTATTCCCCCAGAAAGGCGATCACCGGCCCGCTGTGTCCGGCATGACCGACAAGGGCGGTCGGAATGCCTGCGACCCCTTGGGTGACGTCGAACCCCTGGGCCTGCAATTCGTCGGCATGGGCCTGCGCCGACGCGGTTTCGCCATAGCAGGTTTCCGGTATGGCCCAGATCCGGTCGGACAGGGCGCGAAAGCGGGGTGCGGCCTCATCGACGAGGCGCCAGATCGGATCGTGGTTCATGGGGGCTCCTGCTTGGGGTGACACATTGCGTTAACCTAGGACGACGGTTGTTCGGCGTCCATCTGGGCAGGGGCGTCGGGCGGTGTTAGGCAGGGGTTAACCCGAGAGGACGCGATGACATTCACCACCCGCCCCGATATCACCGGCACATTCGGCGTGGTGACGTCGACGCATTGGATCGCGTCGGCGGTGGGGATGCGGATGCTCGAACAGGGCGGCACGGCGGCGGATGCGGCGGTGGCCATGGGGTTTGTGCTGCATGTGGTGGAACCGCACCTGAATGGGCCGTTGGGGGATATGCCCGCGCTGATCTGGCCGGCAGATCAGGATCGGCCCAGCGTGATCTGTGGGCAGGGGCCGGCCCCGGCGGGGGCGACGATCGAGCATTTCCGCGATCAGGGGCTGGATCTGGTGCCGGGGTCGGGGCTGCTGGCGACGGTGATCCCCGGTGCCTTTGACGCCTGGATGCTGATGTTGCGCGATCACGGGCGGCTGCCGCTGCAACAGGTGCTGGCGCCCGCCATCCACTATGCCCGCCACGGCCATCCGGTGCTGCCGCGTGTGGCGGCCACCATTGCCGGGCTGGGCGACTTCTTTGCCGAAGCCTGGCCCAGTTCCCACGCGACATGGCTGCCGGGCGGGCAGCCCCCCGAACCCGGCGCGTTGATGCGCAACCCGGTGCTGGCCGATTGCTGGGACAGGATCCTGGCCGACAGCCAGGGGGCGCGGGGCCGCGTGGCGGCAATCGAACAGGCGCGCCGCAGCTTTCGCAGCGGCTTTGTCGCGGATGCCATCGACACATGGATGCGCAACGCCGAGCTGCCCGACACCACAGGTGCCCGGCATAGGGGCGTGCTGCGGGGCGCGGATCTGGCAGGCTGGCAGGCGGGGTACGAGGCGCCGCTTGTCGTGGACTATGACGGCTGGGAGGTCTGGAAATGCGGCCCCTGGACCCAGGGGCCGGTTCTGCTGCAGGCGCTGCGGCTGCTCGAAGGCAGCGGCATCGACCGCTTGCGCAGTGGCAAGGCAGCGCATGTGCATCTGGTGACCGAGGCGATGAAGCTCGCCTATGCGGACCGCGAGGCCTATTATGGCGACCCTGCGCAGACGGATCTGCCGATTGATACGCTGCTCAGCCGCGCCTATGCCGAGACCCGCAAGGGGCTCATCGGGGATCGCGCATCGTTTGACCAGCGGCCGGGGCGGATTTCGGGATATGACGCGTGGGTCGATGCGGCGCTGGCCCGCAGCGGTGCCGATCCTGCACCCGACGCCGCACACCCGGCCGAACGGCGTGGCGATACGGTTCACATTGACGTGATAGATCAGTGGGGCAACGCGGTGTCGGCCACGCCGTCGGGCGGCTGGCTGCAATCGTCTCCGGTGGTGCCGGGGCTGGGGATGCCGCTGAACACGCGGGCACAGATGTTCTGGCTGCAGCCGGGATTGCCCAATTCGCTGGCACCGGGGCGACGGCCACGCACCACCCTGTCACCGTCCATGGCGCGCGCGCCTGACGGGACGCGGCTGGCCTTTGGCACGCCGGGGGGCGACCAGCAGGATCAATGGCAGCTCATGCTGCTGATGCGTCTGGTGCATGAAGGTCTGAGCCTGCAACAGGCCATCGACGCGCCGCTTTACTATACCGAACATGCGCAATCGTCGTTCCATCCGCGCGCCATCCGGCCCGGCCATCTGCTGATCGAACCGGCCTTTGGCGAGGCCGCGATTGCCGATCTGCGGGCGCGTGGTCACGCGCTTGAGGTGGCCGAACCCTGGAGCATCGGACGCCTGACCGCCGCCAGCCGCCGCCCCGATGGGCGCCTGTCTGCGGCGGCCACGCCAAGGCTGATGCAGGCCTATGCAATCGGTCGGTGAACAGATATAGCTTTTGACAGTGTGAACTGATCCGGTTGGCAGGACGTCGATCTGAAAAGCGTCCTATTTTGTGTGACATGTGTACCTTAGGGTGCGGTGGAAAGACCGGGATCCGAAAGGGGAATTCGAACGTGACGACGTTTCACCGATGGGCCGCTGCGGCGGCCATGAGCCTGTGCGGCCTGCCCATGGCCAACGCCCAGGACGCCAAGACCGACGCCTCCAAAGCTCCTCCGCCTGCCGTGATCGTTGAGCCGGTGGCCGAGCAGGTGCTGAACTATGATGACAGCTTTGTCGGGCGCGTTGATGCGGTGGACCATATCGACCTGCGCGCCCGCGTCGAAGGCTATATCGAAGCGGTGAATTTCGACGAAGGCCAGCGCGTGAAGGCGGGCGATGTCCTGTTCAACATCGAACCCGACGCCTATCAGGCGGCCGTCGACCAGATCAACGGACAGATCGCATCTGCCCAGGCCCAGAAAAAGCTCGCCGATATCGAGGTGGACCGCCAGACCGAGCTGTTCAAACGTCAGACGGCATCCGAATCCAAGGTGCAGGAGGCGCAGGCCAATCAGGGCGACATCGTGGGCCAGATCCAGCAGCTTCAGGCCGCGCTTGCACAGGCCGAACTGAACCTCAGCTACACTGAGGTCAGCGCCCCCTTTGACGGGCGCGTGGGGCTTACGGATATTTCCATGGGCGCCTTTGTCGGCCCCAGCACCGGCGCGCTGGCGTCACTGTCGAGCATCGACCCCATCTATGTCACCTTCCCGGTGCCCGAAGCCACCCTGATCGAGGTGCGCAAACGCCATGCCGAAACGGGCCCCAGCGGGGTCAGCGCGACGCTGAAGCTGGCCAATGGCGACAGCTATGATCAGACCGGCACCATCAGGGTGGTCGATACCGTGGTGCAGCAGGGCACCGATACGGTGCAGATCCGCGCCGAGTTCGCCAATCCCGATGGCCATCTGATCGACGGTCAGCTGGTGACGGTTGAACTGGTCGAAGGCGATGAAACACCGTCGCTGACGGTGCCGGTGCGCGCGCTGCAGCGCGACAGCGATGGCGCCTTTGTCCTGACCGTGGATGACAGCAACACCGTGGCCAAGACCCCGGTGACCGTGGCCCGCACCCAGGGCAGCATTGCGGTGATTTCCCAAGGGCTCAGCAAAGGTCAGCTGGTGATCACCGATGGTCAGCAGAAGGCACGGCCCGGCATCACCGTGGATCCCCAGCAGGCGCAGGCTGCGCCGTCCGCAAGCGGATCGGACACCACAGCCACGACCAGCGCAGGGGACTGATCCATGCTGTCCAAGGTCTTTATTCATCGCCCGCGCATGGCGCTTGTGATTTCGGTTGTGCTGACGCTGGCGGGGGTTCTGTCGCTGATGCGCATGCCGGTCGAGCAGCTGCCCGACGTGGTGCCGCCGCAGGTCACCGTGCAGGCCTTTTACCCCGGTGCCAGCGCCGAGGTGGTCGAAGCCACCGTCGCCCAGCCCATCGAACAGCAGGTCGTGGGCGTGAGCGATATGCTCTACATGAAATCGACCAGCGGGTCGGATGGCAGCTATTCGCTGTCTGTGACCTTCAAGCCGGGCACGGATCCCGACCTGAACACGGTCAATGTGCAGAACCGTGTGGCGCTGGCCGAAAGCGCGTTGCCCGACGAAGTGACCCGCGCCGGGATCAGCACCAAGAAACAGTCGTCAAGCATGCTGATGGCGATCACCGTCACGTCGGATGATCCCGATCATGACGCGCTGTACCTGTCGAATTTTGCCACCATCAACATGCTGGATGCGATCAAACGGTCCGAAGGGGTGGGGGACGCCACCCTGTTCGGGGCGCTCGATTATTCGATGCGGATCTGGCTGGATCTGGATCGGATGACACAGCTGGATCTGGTGCCGGATGACGTGATCAGCGCCATCCAGTCGCAGAACACCCAGGCCGCTGTGGGCCGCATCGGCGCACAGCCGCTGACCACCGATCCGACCTTTCAGCTGACCCTGCAGACGCAGGGGCGGCTGACGGATGTGTCGCAGTTTGAAGACATCATCGTCCGCGCCGAGGCCGATGGCAGCATGGTGCGCGTCAGCGATGTGGCCCGCGTCGAGCTGGGCGCAAAAAGCAGCGACAGCGAAAGCCGGTTCAACGGCAAACCGGCGGCCATGATCGGTGTCTATCTGGCGCCGGGCGCCAATGCGCTGGCCGCGTCCGAGGCGATCGAAGCACAGCTGCATCAGCTCGAAGGGTCGTTCCCGGACGGCATCAGCTGGTCGATCCCCTACAATTCGGTCACCTTTGTCGAAGCCAGCATCGAAGAGGTCATCGAGACCCTGGTCGAGGCGTTTATCCTTGTGGTGATCGTGGTCTTCCTGTTCCTCGGCTCGGCCCGGATGACGCTGATCCCGCTGATCGCGGTGCCGGTGTCATTGATCGGGGCCATGAGCTTTATGCTGGCCCTGGGCCTGTCGCTGAACACGGTGTCGATGCTGGCGCTGGTGCTGGCCATCGGGATCGTGGTCGATGACGCTATCGTGGTGATCGAAAATGTCGAAAAGGTCATGCATGACCGCCCCGAGCTGAGCGTCGCCGAAGCCACCGAAGAGGCGATGAAGGAAATCACCGCGCCGATCATTGCGATCACGCTGGTGCTGCTGTCGGTCTTTGTGCCCACGGCCTTTATCCCCGGCATCACCGGGACGATGTTCCAGCAGTTTGCGGTGACGGTGTCCTTTGCGATGCTGATTTCGGCGATCAACGCGCTGACACTCAGCCCGGCGCTCTGTGCCATCCTGCTCAAGCCGCATTCGGGGCCCAAGCGGGGCCCGCTGGGCTGGATCTCGAACCGCATCGACAATGTGCGCGACGGCTATGGCGTTGTCATGGGTGCGATCACGCGGCGGGCGCTGCTGGGGGTGCTGCTGCTGGGTGTGGGCATCGTGTCGTCAGGCTATCTGATGAAAACCACGCCGTCGGGTTTCCTCCCGGTCGAAGATCAGGGGGTGTTTTTTACCGAAGTTGCCCTGCCCGAAGCCGCATCCGTCAACCGCACCACCGAAGTCATGGCCGAGGTCAGCGCGACCCTCGCCAAGATCCCGGGCGTGGACAACGTGGCCACCGTGACCGGGTTCAGCTTTATCGACGGGCTGGCCAAATCCAACAGCGGCTTTGCCATCGCCATCATGGCGCCCTTCGACGAACGGACCGACCCGTCACTGTCGGTGAATGCCGCGCTACGCACCGCGCGCCAGCAACTGGCCACCATCCCCGAAGCCGTGTCGATCCCGTTCAACCTGCCGCCCATCCAGGGGCTTGGCACCGGTGCGGGCTACGAATTGCAACTGCTGGATCTGCAGGGCGGCAGCCCGGTGGATCTGGGGGCCACGGCGGGCGGTCTGGTGACGGCGCTGAATTCCGATGACCGGCTGGTGGGCAACTATACCACCTTCAGCGCCAACACGCCGCAGCTCTATCTGGATGTGGATCGCGAAAAGCTGCAGACGCTGGGGGTGGATCTGTCCAGCCTCTTCCGTGCGCTGCAGGCCAATCTGGGGGGGTACTATGTCAATGACATCAACCTCTTTGGGCGCACCTGGCAGGTGAACCTGCAGGCCGAACAGGCGTTCCGCGACAGTGCCAGTGACATCTCGCGCATTCACGTGCGCAACGCGGCGGGCGAAATGGTGCCGGTGCGTGCAGTGGCCAATGCCGATCTGGTTCTGGGGCCGCAGTCGCTGGTGCGATACAACAACTATCGCAGCGTGACCGTATCGGGGAACCCTGCGCCCGGCGTGTCGTCGGGCGATGCGATCAGCGTGGTCGAAGGGATCGCTGCCAGCGATCTGCCCAAGGGCTATGCCTATGAATGGACCGGCACCGCCGCCCAGGAAAAGCAGAGCGCGGGCGCCACGGCGGTGGTTCTGGTGCTGGCGGTGGTCTTTGCCTATCTGTTCCTGGTGGCGCTTTATGAAAGCTGGACGATCCCGGTGGCGGTTCTGCTGTCGGTGACCTTTGCGATCACCGGGGCGATGCTGGGGCTGCGGCTGTCGGGGCTGGCCAACAACCTTTATGCTCAGATCGGCCTTGTGGTGCTGATCGCGCTGGCGGCCAAGAACGCCATCCTGATCGTGGAATTCGCGATGGAGCGGCGCGCCCAGGGCATGCCCATTGTCCAGGCGGCCATTGAAGGCGCGATTGCGCGGTTCCGGGCGGTGATGATGACGTCTCTGGCGTTTATCGCGGGGCTTTATCCGCTGGTCACCGCCGAAGGGGCGTCGATGCTGGCGCGGCGCGGGGTCGGCACGCCGGTCTTTGCGGGCATGATCGCAGCGGCGCTGGTGGGGATCTTCGTGATCCCGGTGCTCTACCGCATCGCGCAAAGCTTCCGCGAATGGGTGCATGGCACCAACCGCAAACCCAAGGACGAGGCGCTGGCCGACTGACGGCCGGGGCCAGCGGCCTGCAGGGCAAAGAAAAACCCCCTCCCCGGTGCCGGGGAGGGGGGTCTTTTTTCAAGGACGATCCGCTTATTGCGGGATTTCGTCGGTCAGGCCTTCAACGTAGAAGTTCATGCCCAGCAGTGTGCCGTCATCGGCGGTTTCACCTTCGGCCAGCCAGTCGCTGCCGTCCTGCTTTTTCAGCGGGCCGGTGAAGGGGTGGTATTCACCCTTGGCAATCGCGTCTTTCATCGCCAGCGCTTCGGCTTTGACGTCGGCCGGAACCGCATCCGAGATCTCGCCGATGCCGACCATGCCTTTGCCGATGCCGTCCCAGGTGTCGACGCTTTCCCAGGTGCCGTCCATCACGGCCTTGGTGCGCGCGACATAGTAGGGCGCCCAGTCGTCAATGATCGACGACACGCGCGGGAAGGGGGCGTATTCGCCCATGTCCGATGCCTGGCCAAAGGTCACCACGTTGCCGGCGGCCTGTGCGGCGGCCTGGGGGGCGGTGGAATCGGTGTGCTGCAGGATCACGTCGGCGCCCTGTTCGATCAGCGCCTTGGCGGCGTCGGCCTCTTTGGCGGGATCAAACCAGGTGTAGGCCCAGATGATCTTGAATTCGACATCCGGGTTCACCTTCTTGGCGTGGATATAGGCCGAGTTGATGCCGCGGATCACTTCGGGGATCGGGAAGGACGCGATATAGCCGACGATGTTCGACTTGGTCATGTTGCCCGCAATGTGGCCCTGGATCGCGCGGCCTTCGTAGAACCGTGCCGAATAGGTCGACACGTTGTCGGCGCGCTTGTAGCCGGTGGCGTGTTCGAATTTCACATTCGGGAATTTCTTGGCCACGTTGATGGTGGGATCCATATAGCCGAACGAGGTCGTAAAGATCAGGTCCGCACCATTCAGCGCCATCTGGGTCATCACACGCTCGGAATCGGGGCCTTCGGCAACGCTTTCGACATAGACGGTTTCGACCGCATCGCCGAATGCCTCTTCCACGGCCAGACGGCCCTGGTTGTGCTCATACGTCCAGCCGCCATCGCCCACCGGGCCGACATAGACAAAGCCGACCGTGGTCTTGTCATCGGCCATCGCCGTCGAGGCGAGGCCAAGCGCCATGGCCGCCCCGGCCAGGAGAGTGGATAGTTTCATAGCTACATCCCTTGTTTGGTGTTTTGGGTTCTGGTTTTCGGTGTCCGCCTCATTGCGAAGCGTGAAAGGTTTTGCCCAGCGATCCGGGCGCGCGGCTTTTGTCGGCGGACAGGATGACAAGCACCAGGATCGTGATCAGATAGGGCGACATTGCCAGATACTCGACCGGGATCGCAACGCCTGCTGCCTGTAGATTGAGCTGTAGCACCGTGATGCCGCCAAAAAGATAGGCACCCAGCAAGGCGCGCCAGGGCTTCCAGCTAGCAAAAACCACCAGCGCCAGCGCGATCCAGCCAACGCCCGCCGTCATGCCTTCGGTCCATTGGGGCACACGTATCAGGCTGATATAGGCCCCGCCCAGACCCGCACAGGCCCCCCCGAACAGGATCGCCAGAACCCGGATTGTCACCACCTTGTAGCCAAGCGCATGGGCGGCATCATGGCTTTCGCCCACCGCGCGCAGGATCAGGCCGATGCGGCTGAATTTCAGCAGCGCCCAGACCAGTGCGACCAGCAAGATGCCGAAATAAAGGACCGGGTCATGCCCGAACAGGATCGGGCCCACCACCGGCAGATCGCTGAGCACCGGGATGTTCAGCTGGGCCGTGGCGGGTGGTTTGATCCCGACATAGCTTTGCCCCATCAGCGCGCTCAGCCCCAGGCCAAACAGCGTCAGCGCCAGACCCGATGCCACCTGATTGGCCAGCGCAAACTGGGTCAGCAGCGCAAACAGCAGCGACAGCACCGCGCCACCTAGGGCTGCGGCGGCGAAGCCCAGCATGGGCGATCCGCTTTCGACCGCGATGGCAAAGCCGGAAATGGCACCGACGATCATCATGCCTTCGACGCCCAGGTTCAGCACCCCGGCTTTTTCGACAACAAGCTCTCCGATCGCGGCCAGCAGCAGCGGCGTGGCCGCCACCATGAGCGAGGCGATCAGCAGGACGGGATTGATGGCAGACAGATCCATTACACGGCCTCGCGGGTTTGCCCGATGCGCGGGCGGAAATTGGTCAGCAGGTCCAGCGCCAGCAGGAAAAACAGCAGCATCCCCTGAAAGGCCTGGATCGCGGCGGCGGGCAGGCCCAGTTGCGACTGGGCGATTTCGCCGCCGATATAGGTCAGCGCCATCAGCCCCCCCGCCAGCAGGATCCCCACCGGGTGCAGGCGGCCCAGAAACGCCACGATGATGGCGGTGAACCCATAGCCCACGTTGAAATCAATGCTGACCTGACCGGCCGGGCCCGACACTTCGAACAGGCCCGCAAGCCCGGCCAGCGCGCCGGACATGCCCAGGCAGAACAGCACCAGCCGCGCCGGTTTCACCCCGGCAAACCGGGCCGCACGGGGCGCTTCGCCGGTCAGGCGGATCTGATAGCCCAGCATGTGCCGGTTCAGCAGCACATAGGCAAAGATCACCGCAATCAGCGCAGCCACCACGCCCCAATGCATGCCGGTCCCGGCAAAAAGTTCGGCATTATGGGCGCTGTCATATTGCTGCAGGTTGCGGCTGCCGGGAAAGCCGAAGCCTTCGGGGTTCTTCATCAGCCCCAGCGACATCGACGCCAGCAGCTGTTCGGCCACATAGACCAGCATCAGCGACACCAGGATTTCATTGGTGCCAAAGCGGGTTTTCAGGATTGCGGGGATCATCGCCCAGGCACAGCCCCCAAGCGCGCCTGCGATCACCATCAGCGGAAAGATGAACCACGCATCCAACGGATAGAACGCCAGCGCCACACCGGCCCCGGTCAGCGCGCCGATGATGTACTGGCCTTCGGCGCCGATGTTCCAGATCCCGGCGCGAAAACCCAGCGACAGGCCGATGGCGATCAGCACCAGCGGCGCGCCCTTCACCAGCAGCTGCGGGCGATAATAAAAGGCAAACTCTCCGAACAGCGGTTCCCAAAAGATCGTGCGGATCGCCTCGACCGGGTTTGTCCCCAGGGCCCCAAAAAGAAGCCCGCCCACCACCATCGTGGCCAGCACCGCCACCAGTGGTGTGGCCAAGGACCAGGCCTGTGACGGCTCGGCGCGTTTTTCCAACCGGATCATGCCGATCCCCATTCTTGTGTCAGTTCGTGTTGCAGGCCGGGATGGCACAGGTCAGACATGGGCGACCTCCATCCCGTGGGCGCCACCCATCATCAGGCCGATCTCGTCCACGCTCAGCCCGTCGGTGGGGCGCGCCGATGACAGGCGGCCTTCGTTCAGGGCGGCAAAGTGGTCGCTGATCTCCATCAGCTCGTCCAGATCCTGACTGATGCAGATGATGGCGGCCCCCTGGGCGGCCAGATCCAGCAGCGCCTGTCGGATCGCGGCGGCAGCGGCGGCATCAACACCCCAGGTGGGCTGGTTGATCACCAGCACGTCGGGCTCTTGCAGGATCTCGCGGCCGACCACGAATTTCTGCAGGTTGCCCCCCGACAGCGAGCGCGCGGCATTGCCGGGGCCGGGGGTGCGCACGTCAAAGGCGGCGATGATCTCTTGCGCAAAACTGCGGGTGGCCGCCCAGTTGATCAGCCCGCTCTTGGCCAGCCCGCGCCGCACGGCCCCGGTCAGCAATGCGTTTTCGGTCAGGCTCATGTCCGGGGCGGCGGCGTGGCCCAGCCGTTCTTCGGGGGCGGCCAGCACGCCCAGATCGCGCCGGGCATTGGGGCCAAGGCGCCCGATGGGCTGGCCGCGCAGGGTGATGGCGTCGGCCTCGACCGTGACTTCGCCCGACAGCACCGACAGCAATTCGTCCTGCCCGTTGCCCGCAACCCCGCCAATGCCAAGGATTTCGCCAGCGCGCACCCGCAGGTGCAGGTTTTTCAGCGCCGTTCCGAAATCCGACGGCGCCGGCACCGACAGACCCGAAATATCAAGCGTCACCTCGCCCAGATCGCGGCCCGCGCGTTCGGGGGTCTTGAGCGCGGTGCCCACCATCATTTCGGCCATCTCGCGGGCAGTGGTGTCGCGCGGGACACATTCGCCCACCACCTTGCCCAGACGCAGGATGGTGGCGTGATCGCACAGGGTGCGGATTTCTTCGAGCTTGTGCGAAATATACAGGATCGACGTCCCTTCCGAGCGCAGCTTTTCCAGTGTCTGGAACAGGATCTCGACCTCTTGCGGGGTCAGCACGCTGGTGGGTTCGTCCATGATCAGCAGCTTGGGATCCTGAAGCAGGCAGCGGATGATTTCGACCCGCTGGCGTTCGCCCGCCGACAGATCGCCCACGGTCCGGTAGGGATCCAGCGGCAGGCCATAGGTTTCCGACACAGTGCGGATCTGATGCGCCAGATCCCGCATCGGCGGCGGGGTTTCCATGCCAAGGGCGACGTTTTCGGCCACGTTCAGCGCGTCGAACAGCGAAAAATGCTGGAACACCATGGCGATGCCGTCGGCACGGGCCGCGCGGGGTTCGGCGGGCTGAAAGGGCGCGCCGCGCAGGTGCATCTGGCCGCTGTCGGGCTTGACCAGCCCGTAGATCATCTTGACCAGCGTTGATTTGCCCGCGCCGTTTTCCCCCAGCAGGGCGTGCACTTCGCCTTCGGCGATCTCAAAGGATACGGTGTCATTGGCGACGACGCCGGGATAGGCCTTGGTCAGGCCGTCGAGGGTCAAAAGAGGCTGGCTCACGCGGTGTGCTCCTGTTGGCGGGGCGTCAGGGTGGCGGGGTGTGAAGCGGGCTGCAGCAGGGCCGCGGCCACGCCGATGGCAATCTGCTGGGGATGTTTGCCCAAGGCAGGGTCGCCGATAGGGCAGGTGATGCGGGCAATGCGGTCGGGCCCGTGGCCCAGATCGCGCAGGCGCGACCGGAACCGCGCCCATTTGGTGTCCGATCCGATCAGCCCGGCAAAGCCGAACCCGTGGTGCAGCAACCGGTGGCAGAGTTCGAGATCGAGCGCATG
This sequence comes from Marinibacterium sp., assembly GCA_025800215.1. Classification (GTDB taxonomy): domain Bacteria; phylum Pseudomonadota; class Alphaproteobacteria; order Rhodobacterales; family Rhodobacteraceae; genus JAOXSC01. The sequence goes on along the minus strand of JAOXSC010000111.1, from coordinate 5,576 downwards.
CGAATAGGTCACGATCAGATGTTCGGCATGCGCGGGCGCATGGGCCACCAGCCGCGCGGGGTCGGCCGCAGGCAGGCAGGTCACGCCCTGGGGGGACTCGGGGAAGCGATTTTTGTGGGTGTCGATCCAGCTGAGTTCGCAATCGGGCAGGGGGGCCAGCGTGTGCACCAGCGCGCGGCCCACATGGCCCGCGCCCCAGATCCAGATCGCGCGGTGGGCTTCGGCGCGCGGTTCGATCATCCAGCCATCGACCAGCCGTGCGGTGGCGGGCTGCGCGCCGCCGCGCATCGCCGCCAGCGCCCGATGCACCGACAATGGCATCGGATCGCCGGGCCGGGCGGGGCGGGCGTGGATGTCGGCCGGGTGCGGCAGGCTGTCGGCGTCAAAGCGTTCGGTCAGCAGGGTGACCGCCCCGCCGCAGCATTGGCCCAGGGCCGGGCCCAGCGGGTGATGGCTCAGCCCGGTCTGACCGTTCCGCGCGGTGCGGGCGGCTTTGAATTCCAGCGTTCCGCCGCCAATGGTGCCGCTTTGGCCATCGGCCCAGACCAGCATGCTGGCGCCGATTTCGCGCGGGGCGGACCCGCGCAGGTCGGCCACCACCACGCGCCAGATGACGCCGTGGCGGGCCACTGCCCGGTTTATGTCACTGACATCAAAGCCCATCTTGCACCCGTCTGATCGCGGTCCAGACCTGCTCTGCCGTGGCGGGCGCGTCAAGCGCCGGATAGGCCGATCCGCAGGCTGCCACCGCGTCACTGAGCGCCAGATAAGCCGAAATGCCCAGCATGAAGGGCGGCTCGCCCACCGCTTTCGAGCGATAGATCGTGTCTTCGCGGTTCTGCGCGTCCCAGAGGGCGACGTTGAACAGATCGGGCCGGTCCGAACAGGCGGGGATCTTGTAGGTCGATGGCGCGTGGGTGCGCAGGTGGCCGTTGTCGTCCCAGACAAGCTCTTCGGTGGTCAGCCAGCCCGCGCCCTGCACATAGGCACCTTCGACTTGGCCGATATCAAGCGCGGGGTTCAGGCTGGCGCCCGCATCATGCAGCAGGTCTGCGCGCAGGATGCGGTTTTCACCGGTGCGCGTGTCGACCACGACCTCGGTCACCGCCGCACCATAGGCAAAGTAGAAAAACGGCCGGCCCCGCCCCTTGATCCGGTCCCATTCGAGTTTGGGCGTCTTGTAATACCCGGTGGCCGACAGGCTGATGCGCGCCTGATAGGCGATCTGCGCGGCCTCGGCAAAGCTGTAGCTTTGGCTGCCCACCTCGACGCGCCCGCCGACAAAGCGGATGGCGTCCAGCGGCGCCTGATGGGTTTCGGCCAGATGCGCCGCGATCCGGTCGCGGATCGTGTCGCAGGCGATTTTCACCGCCATCCCGTTCAGATCGCTGCCCGATGACGCGGCGGTGGCGGATGTGTTGGGGACCTTGCCGGTATCGGTCGCTGTGATCTTGATCGCATCAACCCCGACGCCAAAGCGGTCGGCGGCCACCTGCGCGATCTTCTGGAACAGGCCCTGGCCCATTTCCGTGCCGCCATGGTTCAGATGCACCGATCCGTCCTGATACACATGCACCAGCGCCCCGGCCTGATTGAGATGGGTCAGCGTGAAAGAGATCCCGAATTTCACCGGGCTGAAGGCGATGCCCTTTTTCAGGACGGTGTTCTGCGCGTTCCAGTCGGCCACCGCCTGACGCCGCGCGGCGTAATCGGCGCTGTTCAGCAGCTGCTCGGTCAGCCCGTGCAGTTCGAAATCGGTGACCTGCATGCCATAGGGGGTGGTGTTGGGCGCGGCTTCGGGCAAATCCAGCTGATCGGGGGCGCGGTAATAGTTGCGCCGCCGCAGCTCGGCCGGGTCAAGGCCCAGATCATGGGCCACGTGGTCCATCACCCGTTCGATCCCCACCATGCCCTGCGGCCCGCCAAAGCCGCGAAAGGCGGTGGCGCTTTGGGTGTTGGTTTTGAGCCGATGGCTTTCGATGCGCATGGAAGGGATCAGATAGGCATTGTCCGAATGCAGCATCGCCCGGTCGGCCACCGGCAGCGACAGATCCTGCGCCCAGCCACAACGGGCGTAATGGGTGAAATCCACCCCCAGGATCTGGCCGTTTTCGTCAAAGCCCGCACGGTAGGTGATGCGGAAATCATGGCGCTTGCCAGTGATGATCATGTCGTCATCGCGGTCATAGCGCATCTTGCAGGGCCGCCCCGTGGCGCGTGCGGCCACCGCGCAGATCACCGCCAGCGCGTTGCCCTGGCTTTCCTTGCCGCCGAACCCGCCGCCCATGCGCCGGATTTCGACCCGCACCGCGTGCATCGGCACGCCAAGCGCGTCGGCCACCTTGTGCTGGATTTCGGTCGGGTGCTGGGTCGAGCTGTGCACGACCATGTCGCCGCCTTCCTGCGGCAGCGCCAGGGCGGCCTGACCTTCGAGGTAGAAATGCTCTTGCCCGCCAAGCTCAAGCTGGCCTGCCACCACGCGGGGGGCTGCGGCGATGGCGGCGGCGGCGTTGCCCTTTTCATAGATGCGCGGGCCGTCTTCAAAGCGGCTGTCGGCGGCCAGAGCGTCATCCACGGTCAGGATCGGGGTGTCCTGCCGATAGGTGATCTGCCCCAGCCGCGCGGCCTTGCGCGCGGCCAGATGGCTGTTGGCGACCACGGCAAAGATCGGCTGGCCGAGATAGCGCAGGGGCCCCGATGACAGCAGCTCTTCGTCATGGATCGACGGGCTGACATCATTGGCAAAGGGCAGGTCATCGGCGGTCAGCACCGCAACCACGCCGGGGGCGGCACGCACCGCATCCAGATCCATCGCGGTGATGTCGCCGCAGGCAATGGTGCTGAGCCCGAAGGCAATGTGCAGCGTGTCGCGCGGCATAGGCAGGTCATCGACATAGCGCGCCTGCCCGGTCACATGCAGCCGGGCCGCGTCATGGGGCAGGGGTTTGGCCACGGATCCGCTGGTCATGGCTGTACCTCAAGCACGGATTGCGCGTTGCCCGCAAGATCGTCGAAATAGCGCGCCAGCATCGCCCGCGCCGTTTCGAGCCGATAGGAGGCCGAGGCACGCATATCCGAGAGCGGTGCAAAATCGGCGTCGAATGCGGTTTGCGCGGTGGCGATTGTGTCTATGTTCCAGGGTTGGCCGATCAGGGCGGTTTCCACCGCCTTTGCGCGTTTGGGGATGCCGGCCATGCCGCCAAAGGCGATGCGGGCCGCGGTCACCACGCCATCGGTCACGGTGACGCAAAAGGCGCCGCAGACGGCCGAAATGTCCTGATCAAAACGCTTGGACAGTTTGTAGCAGCGCAGATGGTCGGGCTGATCGGGGATGGTCACGGCCTCGACAAATTCGCCCGGCGCGCGGTCCTGTTTGCCGTAATCGACAAAGAAATCCTCGATCGGCAGATCGCGGCGCGTGTCGCCCCGGCGCAGATGCAGCATCGCCCCAAGGGCGATCAGCGCAGGCGGGTTGTCCCCGATGGGCGAGCCATTGGCGATATTGCCCCCCAGCGTCGCGGCATTGCGCACCTGCTGCGACGCATAGCGCCGGATCATTTCAGCATAGGACGGGTGGCGGCCCTGCATCAGGCTGCGCAGGCGGGTCATGTCGACCATGGCGCCGATGCGCAGCCCGGCATCGGTCTGGGTGACTGTCTGCAGATCGGCGCAGCGGCCCAGAAAGATCACCGGATCCAGATCGCGCAGCCCCTTGGTCACCCACAGCCCCACATCGGTGGCCCCGGCCACCAGCGTGGCATCGGGCTGGGCGGCATAAAGCGCGGCCAGCGCGTCGGCGGTTTCGGGCATCATCGCATCGCCCAGGGGGGCGGGCGGATCCCGGCGTAATGTGTCGGGGACGGGCTGATCGGCGGCGGCTTCGGCTGCGCGGATGATCGGAGCATAGCCGGTGCAGCGGCACAGGTTGCCCGCCAGCTGATCGTCGAAATCGCGCGCTCCGTTCAGATGGGCGGTGGCCATCGACATGATGAAGCCGGGCGTGCAGAACCCGCATTGCGACCCGTGCAGGTCGACCATGGCCTGTTGTACCGGGTGCAGCGTACCGTCATCGCCCGCCACCCCTTCGACGGTGGTGACGGATGCGCCATCCAGCTGCGGCAGGAACAGGATGCAGGCATTCATCGAACGCGCAACGCCACCCTGCCGGACCATGACCGTACAGGCGCCGCAATCACCTTCGTTGCAGCCTTCCTTGGTCCCGGTGAGCCCGCGCGTTTCGCGCAGCCAGTCAAGCAGGGTCGCGGTGGGGGCGACGTCCTGCTCTACAGTCTCTCCGTTCAGAAGAAACCTGATCTTCATGTTCGAAACCCGTCGCGTTACAGATGCCCGTGGATGCCCGATCTCGATGCGACGTAGAAACCGGGGCGGCGGTAAAGACCGACACAGGTTAGAAAGCGTGCCGCCGGGCTGGCAAGGAAAAGATCGGGGGTTTGCCTGCGCATTCAGCACGGATTGCCGGATTTTTGCTGCAAAAATGCGCTGTTGCGCCCGAAACCCGCCTGCCTGCAAGGGGTTGGGGGCGCGTGCGCCGAAGCTGTTTCAACTTTATCCGAAAAATGGACGCCTGTTTTTCAGGCAATTTTGAAGGCGATGGTGCGTTGATTGCAGGGCTTTGTGCGCATCGTTAGGGTGCCGGGATGACCCAGAGCCCTCGATTCATCCATCTTCGCCTGCATACGGAATATTCGCTGCTTGAAGGGGCGGTGCGGCTGAAAAAGCTGCCGGGTCTCTGTGCGGCGCAGGATATGCCGGCCGTTGCGGTGACCGACAGCAACAACATGTTTGCCGCGCTGGAATTTTCGGTGGCCGCGTCCGGGGCGGGCATTCAGCCCATCGTGGGCTGTCAGGTGGATATTGCCTATGTGGTGCCGCGTCTGGGCGAAAAGCCCCGCATGCCCGCGCCGCTGGTGCTGCTGGCGCAAAATGAGACGGGGTATGAAAACCTCATGAAGCTCAATTCCTGCCTGTACCTGCCCACCGACCGGCCGGTGCCACAGGTCACGCTTGATGAGCTTGAAGCTCATGCCGAGGGTGTCATCTGTCTGAGCGGCGGGCCTGACGGGCCGGTGGGCATGCTGCTGCAACAGGGCCAGCGCCCGGCGGCCGAGGCGCTGGTGGACCGGCTGGCGCGCATCTTTCCCGACCGGCTTTATATCGAACTGCAGCGCCATCCGGGCGAAAACGGCCAGCCCGAAGCCGAACGGCTGAGCGAACGGGGCCATATCGAGATCGCCTATGCCCGTGATCTGCCGCTGGTGGCGACCAATGATGTCTATTTCCCCGCCACCACCATGTACGAAGCGCATGACGCGCTGATCTGCATTGCCGAAGGCGCCTATGTCGACCAGCAGGAACCGCGCCGCAGGCTGACCGCGCAGCATTATTTCAAGTCCCCGCAGGAAATGGCCGCGCTTTTTGCCGACCTGCCCGAGGCGATTGAAAACACGGTCGAGATCGCTCAGCGCTGTGCCTTCATGGCCTATCGCCGCGATCCGATCCTGCCCAAATTCGCCGATGACGAGGTCGCCGAGCTGCGCCGCATCGCCAATGAGGGC
>JAOXSC010000094.1 GCA_025800215.1 Marinibacterium sp. | reverse complement strand
CCGTGAAACTGCACCCCGAGGTCGAAGTTGAGATCAACATGAACGTTGCGCGTTCGGAAGAAGAAGCCGAACTGCAGGCATCGGGCAAATCGATCCAGGAGCTGGCCGCCGAAGAGGAAGCCGCTGCTGAATTCGAAATCGCCGAGCTGTTCGACGACATCGGTGGCGCCGCCAGCGATGACGAAGACGCCCCGGCGGCCGAAGCGCCCGCGGACGACGCACCGCAGGCCTAATCGGCCCGCAGGTCAGACATCATGGAAAACGCCGCGCTGCCACAGCGCGGCGTTTTTCTTTTGCCGGTCCGTGCTAGGCTGGGGCCACCCTGCCCGCCCAACGCCACGGTACCGCCATGCCCCTGCCCCGCCGACGTTCTCTGATCCTTGGGTTTGCCGCCGCGCTGGTCGCAGGCTGCAGCACCGCCGAACCGCCCGCGCCGGTCCAGCCAGAGCCGCCGCTCTATCCCAATGAAACGCCTGAACTGCGCGCGCTGATCAACCGCTGGGCCGACCACTATGACGTGCCGCGCAGCCTGGTGCAGCGCGTGGTTGTGCGCGAAAGCACGCACCGCCCCTGGGCGCGCAACGGCCCCTATATGGGGCTCATGCAGATCCACCCCAACACCGCGCGCGGCATGGGGTACCAGGGCCCGGCCGACGGTCTGCTGGATGCCTCGACCAATCTGGAATTTGCGGTGAAATATCTGCGCGGGGCGTGGCTGGTGTCGGGTGGGGACCAGACCCGCGCCGTGCAATGGTATGCGCGCGGCTATTATTCCGAAGCCAAGCGCCTGGGCCTTCTGGATGAAACCGGCCTGCGCTAGCGGCCGGTTTCATCCCTGTCAGCTGTGGGTCAGTCGTCGATCGTGATCATGCGCCAGATCACGGCCCCGACCAGCGCGCCGACCAGCGGCGCCACCCAGAACACCCAAAGCTGTTTCATCGCTTCGGTGTCGGCAAAGATCGCCACGCCGGTCGACCGCGCGGGGTTGACCGAAGTGTTGGTCACGGGGATCGAAATCAGATGGATCAGCACCAGCGCCAGACCAATGGCCAGCGGCGCAAAGGGCGGGCGCGCGCTTGATGCAGTGACGCCCAGAATGACGATCAGGAACACTGCCGTCAGCACCGCTTCGATGATCAGCGCCGATTGCATCGAATACCCCATGGGCGACAGGTCGCCAAAGCCGTTGGTGGCAAAGCCGCCCGTGCCGGTTTCGGCAAAGGTGGGGGCGCCCTGCAGCACCACATAGATCACCGCCGCCGCGGCCACCGATCCGGCCAGCTGAAACAGCCAGTAAGGCACCAGGTCAAGCGGCGAATGCCGCCCCGCCACCACCAGGCCCAGCGTCACCGCAGGGTTGAAATGCCCGCCCGAAATGCGGCCCACCGCATAGGCCATAACCAGCACCGACAGGCCAAAGGCAAACGACACGCCCAGCCACCCGATCCCGGCGCCCGGCGTGGCACTGGTGGCATAGACCGCCGCCCCGCAGCCACCCAGCACAAGTACAAATGTTCCAATAAATTCAGCTAGCAAGCGTTTGATCATCCAAGGCCTCCTTAGAGCCATTCCGATGGTACAAGATCCCTTTCTGGGTACACCAGAACACGCCCCATACAACAGAAAAATCCGCCGAGCATCGCCCGGCGGATCCCATAACCTGCTAAAATTGCAGGATTATTCGTCTTCCAGCGCCTCAACGGCCTTTTGCAGGTCGTCTTTCGACACTTCCTTGTCGGTCACTTGGGCCAGTTCGAACACATAGTCGATGACCTTGTCTTCGAAGATCGGCGCGCGCAGTTGCTGCTGCATCTGGGCGTTTTGTTGCACGAATTCAAAGAACTGGCGCTCCTGACCCGGATACTGACGGGCCTGCTGCATGATAGCCTGGGTCATCTCGGCGTCGGACACCTCGACTTCGGCTTTCTGGCCCAGCTCCGCCAGCAGCAGCCCAAGGCGCACGCGGCGTGCGGCCAGAGCGGTGTGCTCTTCGGTGGGCTCGATCTCGGGATGATCGTGGCCTTCGACCTCGGGGTTTTCTTCATGCCACAGCTGATGCGCGATCTGCTTGGCTTCGGCATCCAGCAGAACCGACGGCAGCTCGAACGACACCAGCTCGTCCAGCTTGTCGAGCAGCCCGCGCTTCATCACGGCACGTGCGGCACCGGCATATTCGGCTTCCAGACGCTCGCGGATCTGACCTTTGAGGCCGTCCAGATCTTCGGCGCCGAATTTCTTGGCCAGCTCGTCATCCAGCTCGGCCGCTTTGGGCGCTTTGACGGCTTTGATGGTGCAGGTGAACACCGCATCCTTACCGGCCAGCGCTTCGGCGTGGTATTCTTCGGGGAAGGTCACGTTGGCGTCTTTGACGTCGCCTGCCTTGACACCCACCAGCTGCTCTTCGAAGCCGGGGATGAAGCTGCCCGAACCCAGTTCGAGCGGGAAGTCTTCGGCAGATCCGCCTTCAAAGGCTTCGCCATCGACCTTGCCGACAAAATCCATCACGACCTGGTCGCCGTTTTCGGCGGCGGCACCGTCTTCGCGGTCACCGAAATCCTTTGCGGTTTCGGCCAGGTTGCCAAGCGCTTCGTCCACATCGGCGTCACCGGCTTTCACAACCAGTTTTTCCAGCTCGACCACGCTCAGATCCACATCGGGGATCGCGGGCAGCGCTTCGTAGGTCATGGCCACTTCGATGTCGTCGCCTTCTTTCCAGTCCTCATTGGTCATCTTGACCTCGGGCTGGACGGCCGGACGGTCGCCGCTGTCTTCGAAATGCTTGGCCATCGCGCCGTCGATGGTTTCCTGCATGGCTTCGCCCATCATGCGCTGACCGAACTGCTTTTTCAGCAGCGCCATCGGCACCTTGCCCTTGCGGAAGCCCTTCATCTCGACCTCGGGCTGCGCTTCGGCCAGTTTCTCGTTCACCTTGTCGTCAAGCTCGGCGGCGCTCACGGTGATGGCGTAGCCGCGTTTCAGACCTTCGTTCAGAGTTTCGGTGACCTGCATACATATCCCCATAGACGGATTACGCGCCCGACCCGGACGCGCCATGAATTTCGCGCCTTCTATTGGTCCCAAGGCGCGGGCGCAAGGGGATTCCCCGCCTGCGGCCCCACAAAGCCCGGATCTTTGCGTATGCCCCCCGCCCGGCCCCGAATTGGCTCGTGCCCAGCCTGTGTTCAGCATGTACGTGGCCCCGAATTGGCCGCGCACCGGGTCGGCGGCAATGAAAAACCCGCCGGGGCGCATGGCTCCGGCGGGTTGCTGATGGTCAGGGATGAATGGGCTCAGAACTTCCAGCGGGTGCCGATGATGAACGACCGGGCGTCGTCGAAATCGGTCAGGCTGTCTTCGTAGGCGTAGCTGTAGTAACCGGCATAGGCCTCAAGATTGGCGTCGTCGATCTTTTGCACCACGCCGATGCCCCAGGCCGAACTGTCCGAGCTGGTGGCGCTGCGTTCCACGCCCCCGATCACGGCCGAGCCCAGGCCCAGATCATCCCCCGAATAATAGTCGAGCGCGATTGCAGTCGAGCCCACGGTCAGCCAGTCGCCTTTGAAGCCGACCTTGCCATAGACGTAGGATCCGCCATCCTTTTCGTTGCCGTAGGACAGGGCAAAGTTCAAACCCGACTGCAGCAGCACCGCGCCCGACGCGATAAAGGTTTCCACGTCATCCTTGCTGTCATCGTCGCGGTCGCGCCACTGATAGGCGATCCCGGCACCAAATTCGGTGCTGCCAAAGTCGCGTTCGAAATTGGCACCGATGTCGTAATAGGTGTCATCGTCGGACGAGCTGAGGATGTTCTTGCCATAGGACGCGCCCACCGTGAATCCGTTGAAGGACGGGGAGTCATAGCGGATCCGGCCCCGGCGGCTGCCGTCGAAATTGTCGAACGCATCGCTGACTTCGACGCCATCGGTGGGCACCTGCCCCCGGTCGCCTTCCCGGCGCAGGAAATAGCCGCCGGCGATGTCGGTAAAGCCCAGTTCGCTTGCCAGACCGGTGCCCGATTTGTCGTATTCGGCCAGACCATCGGCGAACATGCCACCCTGACCGGCATAGAAGGTGCCCGCACCTTCGGTCTCGTAAATGAAATCCACGTGGCGCAGGTCGCTGCGCGTCCAGTCATAGGCACGGCCGCGCCCGTCCTGGGTGAACGAGCTGGTGCCGTTGAAGCCCAGCGCGGTTTCGAACCGGAACCGGAATTCATTGGGGCCATAGTTCTGGCGCAGGTTGAAACCAAAGCGCGAGGCCGAGCGCGAGTTGTCGCCCACTTCGCCAAAGCTTTCCTGACCGTCATCGAAATTGACATAGGCCGGGTTCAGGTGCCCGTAATATTCGAACGAACCGCCCGTGTCGTTCTTATAGACCGGTCCTGCCAGGGCCGGGGTTGCAAGGGCCGCCGACAGCAGGCCAAGACCGATTGATTTTCCATTGAAACACGTCATCTGCAAAGCTCCTTCAGGTCTGCAACGGGTCTGTGAGGCATATGTGAATACGCTGTGCGACAGGTATGTGAACCATCCGGTTCAGGTGAGCCCTGCAGCACCGATTTGCGCCGTTCAGTGCATTTGCGCCACATCGGGCGGATTGTCACAGACCCTTGCAACATGGGCAACCTGCACTGGTGCGCAGAGGGCAATGATCCGCACAAGTTGTGTCAAACCCGCCGCATATGGGCGGGGCGCGTTCATCATCCGGTAGGGATCCGGGGTCAGGATCGGTGGCGTTGCGACACGCGCAGGTCACGGGTGGGCCATGTCCTGCATCACGCGCGTCGCACACGTGACCATGTGCATCTTTGGGGGTGAAACGATGCCGATCCTTTCGACGGATAACGCGGTTTCCGCCGCGTTCGATATAGAACTGACTGCACAGGACTGGTGGCTCGTGGTCGAGCACGGGGTGACCCGCATCAACCACAGTGCCAGCCACAGCACCTTGATTTCCATGTCTCTTGATACGCCGTTTGATGCCTTTGTGCAGAACAGCGGCACGCTGATCGGCAATCACGCGGTGATCTGGTTCAAGAATGCGGGCGGCTCCCTGTTCAACACCGCGCAGGGCATCATCCAGTCGATCAGCGAAATTGCGGTCGTCACCTATAGCGAAAGCACCCGTCCGGTCGAAATCAACAATGCCGGCATGATCCGGTCCGATGGTGGGCTGGTGATCTCGACCAGCGCAGGCGACGACATCATCGTCAACACCGGCCGGATCGAAGCGCGCGACACTGACGAACTGGCCATCGCCACTTACGAAGGCGACGATACGCTGATCAATCGCGGCACCATCATCGGTGGGATCGAACTGGACGACGGCAAGGCCGAAAACGACGTCTTTGACGGGCGCGGCGGGTATGTGTCGGGTATCGTCAAGGGCGGGCGCGGCCATGACACCTACATCGTCGATCAACCCGACATCTGGCTGTTCGAATACAAGGATCAGGGCACAGACCATGTGCAGTCTCTGGTCTCGTGGACGCTGAAAAACGATTTCGAGGAACTGACCCTGCTTGGCCATGAAGATCTCAGCGGCAAAGGTAATCACGCCAATAACGTGCTCAATGGCAACTCGGGCAACAACACGATCAGCGGGCTGCGGGGCAACGACGCGCTTTGGGGCATGGCGGGTGATGACCGGCTGATCGGCAATCTGGGCCATGACACGCTGGATGGCGGTGATGGCGATGATTTCCTGGCCGGGCGCGACGGTGCGGATGTGCTGCGCGGGGGCGATGGCAATGATGTGCTGCGCGCGGGTCCGCATCAGGATGTGCTGGATGGCGGCTATGGCGCGGATACGCTGCATGGCGGCGGCGGCGGAGACACGCTGACCGGCGGTCAGGGCGAAGACGTGTTCGTCTTTGACGCCGAGGCACAATCGGGGCGCACCTACAGCGTGCGCGACAAGATCCTGGATTTCGAAGATGGCTGGGATCTGTTCGATCTGCGCACCTTCGGGCTGACCTTTGCGCGCACCGGTTTTACCGGCACCAAGCCCGAGGTCCGCTTTACCGCCCTTGGTGACAGTGACAGCCAGCTGCGGATGGACATCGACGGCGACGGGGTCGATGACATGCGGGTCGACATTCTGGGCGTGCGCGGGCTGACGCTGAATGATCTCATCCTCTAGGATTGGGCTCTGGGGTTGGGGGACGCGATCCGGTCCAGGCCGGATCGCGTCCCCTGGTATCCCTGCGGCCCTACCCGGCCAGTGATGGCAGCCAGAGCACGATGCCCGGGAACGCGACCAGCAGCGCGATGGTGATGCCATCGGCCACAAAGAACGGGGTCACGCCCCGGAACACGTCCTGCACGCTCAGATCATCGCGGACCCCCGCCACCACAAAGCAGTTCAGCCCGATGGGCGGGGTGATCAGACAGAATTCGGCCATCTTGACCACCAGAATGCCGAACCAGATCGCGCACATGGGCCCCGACATGCCAAAGGTGCTGTCGGCAGCACTCACGAATTCGCCACCGTTCAGCGCCATGACAGCCGGGTACACCACCGGCAGTGTCAGCAGCAGCATCCCGATCGCATCCATGAACATGCCCAGAACCGCATAGGCCAGCAGGATGCAGACCAGGATCAGCATGGGCGACATCTCGAGCCCGGTGATCCAGTCCGAAAACGCCCCCGGCAGATCCGCAAAGCCCAGAAACCGCACATAAAGCAGCACCCCCCAGATGATCGTGAAGATCATCACCGTCAGCTTGGCGGTTTCCAGCAGCGCCGATTTCAGCTCGGGCCAGCGCATGCCGCGCGCCAGCGCCATGCAGAACACCACGAATGCGCCCAGCGCGCCGCCTTCGGTGGGGGTGCCCCAGGCATCGCCAAAGGGGTTGTAGACAAAGAAGATGATGATCACGACCACCGCAATGATCGGCAGCGCACCGGGCAGCGCGGCAAAGCGCTCGCGCCAGGAAAACCCGCCCACCGGCGGCCCCACATTGCGAAACAGCAGCGCGATCCCGATGATCAGCGCGGCATAGACCAGCGCGCTGAAGGCGCCGGGCACAAAGCCCGCCAGCAGCAGCTTGCCCACATCCTGTTCCACGATGATCGCGTAGATCACCAGAATGGCCGATGGCGGGATCAGGGATGCCAGCGTCCCCCCCGCCGCCACGACCCCGGCGGCAAACTGCTTGTTATAGCCGATCTTGAGCATCTCGGGGATGGCGATGCGCGCAAACACCGCCGCCGTGGCCACCGACGCCCCCGACACCGCCGCAAACCCTGCCGTGGCAAAGACGGTGGACACCGCCAGCCCACCGGGCACCCAGGCGATCCAGCGTTTTGCGGCCTCGAACAGGGCTTCGGTCAGGCGCGCGTAATAGGCCAGATAGCCGATCAGGATGAAGGTCGGGATCAGCGACAGCGCCTGGCTGGCGACCTTGGAATGGGGCACCTGCCCGCCGGTCTTGATCGCCACGGTCAGCGCCCAGCCCAGCTGGTCGGTGGCAAAGCCCTTCTTGGACCAGAAGATCAGGATCAGCCCGACCAGCCCCGCAAGAGCGGCGGCAAAGGCCACGCGCATGCCCAGCACCACCATGAGCAGCAGCCCGCCGGTGACCCAAAGGCCAATCTCAATGGGATCCATGGCGCGTTACTCCCGTTCCGTCAGTTGGTCGGCTTCGGCCGCAGCCTGCGCGGCGGCATCTTGGATCAGCGGCACCGCCACGGGGCGTTGCAGCCCCAGCACAAAGGCCCGGCCATAGCCCCAGATCTGCAGCGCCAGCCGCACGCACAGCACCGAAAACGCCACCGGCGCCAGCAGCTTGGCGGGCCAGATCGGCAGGCCGATGTCAATGGAGCTGTCGCGGCTCCACATCGGGGCGCCGAAATCAAAGCTGCGGTCGAAATGGGCCCAGCTGCCCCAGACCAGCGCCACCATCAGCGCGAACATCAGCAGCACCGACACAAGTTCGGCCAGCCACAGCGCGCGCCCGCGCAGACGGCCAATGACAATGTCCATGCGAATATGCCCGCCGTCCCGCTGCACATAGGAAATCCCCATGAACGCGATCAGCGGCATCACCTGTTCGATCCAGTCCACATAGCCCGGCAG
>JAOXSC010000090.1 GCA_025800215.1 Marinibacterium sp. | reverse complement strand
ATCTGCCCATCCTTCTGCAGAAAGGCATTGTTGATGAAATAGTGATTCTCAAGCCGCGCAAAGGCCCGCGCATATTCACCGGGGCTTTCGCCCGTCGATCCGTTGGAATGGATCGACGCCAAGGCGTTCTCCCACGCCGACCAAGCGCGCCCATAAAGGACCTCGGTTGCCCGGTCGCCCGAGAACAGGCGTTTGTTGTAGGCCGCAATCGTATCCGACAGCTCTTCGCCGGACAGCAGGGCGGTGAATTTTGCCCACTGCTCGGGCCAGAACTTGCCCGCGCCGCCGCCATAGAACCAATCCAGCTCGGCCTGCGTGGCCAGAAACACCCCGCGCAGAACCAGACGGCTGACCCGATCCGGATGCGCCTGCGCATAGATCAACGCCAGAGTCGCCCCCCAGCTGCCGCCAAACACGGTCCATTCGTCGATATCCAGCAGCGACCGCAGCCGCTCGATATCTTCGACCAGATGCCACGTCGTGTTGTCCTCGACCGAGGCATGAGGCCGCGATTTCCCGCATCCGCGCTGATCAAACAGAATCACCCGGAAGACACGTGGATCAAAGTACCGCCGCATCGCAGGGCTGCAGCCACCGCCCGGCCCCCCATGCAGCACA
>JAOXSC010000085.1 GCA_025800215.1 Marinibacterium sp. | reverse complement strand
GATACAGGGGTTCAGATCCGATCCCCCGCCAAACCACCATCCATGTGGGGTCCAAAACATGCGGGTGTTCATATGCACGGCCGGGCAATGAGGGTTCTGCATATGCGCCACCAGCGAAATGCCCGACGCCCAGAACCGCGGGTCGTCTTTCATGCCGGGGATGCCCTTGCGCGCGGCCATAGCCGCCTGCGCGCGCTCGCCAAGCCGCCCGTAGACGGTCGAGACATTGACGCCCACCTTTTCGAACACGCGGCCTCCGCGCATCACGCTCATCAGCCCGCCACCCGCATCGCCGCCATCTTCGGCCGCGCGGGTGGTCTGGGTGACTTCGAAGCGACCGGGGGCGGCGTCGCTCAACGGGCCCTGGCTGTGGCTGTCTTCAAGCGCTTCAAAGGCAGCCACGATGTTATCGCGCAGCTGGCGGAACCAGGCAGCGGCGCGCGCCTTTTCGGCGTCCAGGGGGGCAAGGGGGGCGTCGGTCATCGTATCGCTCGGGCTTGGGTTTCAGGAACAGGTGATCAATGGGCCGGGGCAGCCACCGGATCAAGCAGCGTGCGCCCGCCATCCAGCGTCAGGATCTGACCCGTCATAAAGCCTGACGCTTCCGAGGCCAGATACTGCACCGCATCGGCCAGCTCGCCCGGGCCCGCGATGCGCGACAGCGGCGTATGATCTTCGATGTCTTCGCGAAAGGCGCGGTTGTCCTTGAGCGTGGCCTGCAGTGATGCGCTCATCACCGATCCCATGGCCACGGCATTGACCCGGATCCGGTGCGGCGCCAGCGCCACCGCCAGCGACCGCGTCATCTGATCAAGCGCGGCCGAGCTGACCGAAAACCCCAGCAGATCGGGGTGGGTCCGGCGCGCCGCGATGGACGACAGGTTGATGATGGCGCCGACCTGTTCATCGTCGCGCCCATCAGCCTGTTTGATCATGCGCCGCGCCACGTGCTGGCTTAGCCGCAGCGCCGGCATCAGGTTCTGGCGCAACAGATCCATCACACTGTCATCATCGGGATCCAGCGGATCCGATGACACAACCTGACGGGCGCAATTGACCAGAATGTTGATTTCATCAAAGGCGTCGATCGTGGCCGACAGCAGGTTGGCAATGGTCAGCTTTTCGCGCAGATCGCCCGCAAAATAGCGCACATTGCTGTCATCGACCTGTTCGCCCAGCTCGTCCACAAGGCGCTTTTCGTCGATATCGGCGAACATAACATTGGCGCCCTTTTCGGCAAACTGGCGCCCCACGGCGAGCCCGATCCCATTCGCAGCCCCGGTGACAATGGCGGTCTTGCCCGCGATGGAAAAGGACATGATGTGGTCTCCTGTTGTCCTGCCGACGCTAGCGCGGTTCAGCGCGCTTGGCGAGACGGGCGTTCGCCCAGCAGGATCTTGAACGCGCTGGTGCCACCCAATTCCTCGACCACGCGAAAACGCGCGGCCATTTCGGCCTCATAGGGCAGATGGCGGTTTGCCACCAGCCACAGCCGGCCTGACGGGGCCAGCGCAGCAGCCGCAGTGGCAATAAACGCCCGGCCCAGCCCCGGATCACCGCTGCGCCCGCTGTGAAAGGGCGGGTTCATCACCACCGCATCCAGCGGCGCCTGCGGGCGCCAGTTGCGCGCATCGGCCCAGTGGAACGCCGCGCGCGGGTCGGTGACGTTGTGACGCGCGCAGCCAAGCGCGCGGGCATCCGCTTCGATCAGGTCAAGCGATGCAACACTGTCCCGCGTGAGGATCTGCGCCGACAGATAGCCCCAGCCCGCGCCCAGATCAGCCACCCGCGCGCCGATGCGCTCGGGCAGAGCCTGCGCCAGCAGGGCCGAAGCCGGATCGACCCCATCGGCCGAAAACACCCCCGGCACGGTGCGCATCCCGCCCACGTCTCCCGGCCCGGCGGGCGTTGGGATCCGGGCAGAGGCCGCGTCAAAGACAACCAGCTTGCCATGGGCCTTGGCGATGGCGGATCCGGGGGCCGCGCATCCGCGCAGGGCCTTGATCACACTGTCGATCCCGTCGGTCTTGGCGCCATCCACGGCGACCCAGCCGGTGCTGGCCGTTGCGGCGGCTGCGATCAGCAGCCAGGCATGGGCCTTGGCGCGCGGCAGCACCACCAGCGCGCCATCCACCGGCGTGCCGGGATCGCTGGCATGGCAGGCAAAGCCCGCCGCGCGCAGCGCGTCATGATCGGGGCGCACGGGCTGGATGATTTCGACCGCAGCGGGATCGAACCCCGACAGATCGGTGTCGGGCGTGGCCCCATAGACGCGCAGGCGCCCACCTTCGGGCAAAGGCAGCGCGCCGCTTTCACAGGCCAATGTGATACGGACAGACATTCAGATTCCGGTTGCTGGCGGCACGAAAGGGCCGCTCAGTCCTCTTTTTCCATGGTGCATTGCAGTGGGTGCTGGTGGCGACGGGCAAAATCCATCACCTGCCCCACCTTGGTTTCGGCGATCTCGTGGCTGAACACGCCCACCACCGCGACACCCTTCTTGTGCACGGTCAGCATGATTTCAAAGGCCTGCGCGTGGCTCATGCCGAAAAACCGTTCCAGCACGTGCACGACAAATTCCATTGGCGTATAGTCGTCATTCAGCAGCAGCACCTTGTAGAGCGGCGGCCGCTTGGTCTTGGGACGTGTTTTCAGCGCGACGGACAGGTCGCCATCATCATCGTCCGACTGGTCCGACATCATCAGGGGCTGTAACGGCATTGCAGGCTCGATCCGGGGCTCTGGGTCTTTGGTTCTGCGGGGTAATATATTGTTTGAACCGGTTTAGAAAAGGAAAAGTGAACCATCCCCATGACGCGCGCCCTGACCACCATCGGCTTTGATGCCGATGACACGCTCTGGCACAATGAACGGGTCTTTCGCCTGACCCAGGACCGCTTTGCCGGGCTGCTGCGCGATCACGCCGATGCCGATCACCTGATGGACCGTCTGCTGGCCGCCGAGCGGCGCAATCTTGGCCATTATGGCTATGGCGTCAAAGGGTTCGTGCTGTCGATGATCGAAACCGCGCTCGAGGTGACCGCGCACCGCGTGCCGGGCGAAATCATCGCCGAGCTGATGGAGGCCGGCCGCGAGATGCTGAGCCATCCCATCGACCTGTTGCCCCATGTGCACGAGACGCTTGGCACCTTGTCGGCGAGCCATCGCGTGATCGTGATCACAAAAGGCGATCTGCTGGATCAGGAACGCAAGATCGCCCAGTCGGGGCTGGGGGATCTGTTTGCCGGGGTCGAAATCGTGTCGGAAAAGACCGCTGCCATCTATGAAGACATCTTTGATCGCCTTGGCGACGGGGCCGCGCGCGCGATGATGGTGGGCAATTCCATGCGGTCCGATGTGCGCCCGGCGATCGAAGCGGGGGGCTGGGGCGTCTATGTCCCCCACGCGCTGACCTGGGATCTGGAACAGGCAGACCCGCCCACATCGCCGCGCTATCACGAGATTCCCGACCTGTCGGCGCTGCCCGCGCTGATCGGCCAGATCGAAACCTGATCGCATTAGGGGTCAGGGCCCGCGCAACCACCAGATCTTGGGCTCCACTTTCACAAAAGCCTCTAATCCATTTGACTCTTTATGTTTATATTAACCCTTCTCTGTGCTAATCTGATGAGAAGCGAATAAAAACTGTCCGGCGCAGACCGGACTCGCGGCAGATTGAGGCAGACATGATGCAGGCACGGCGCTTTCGACCGGCCCCTTTGGGGCTGTTGATCCTTGGGATGGTTCTGCTGTCCCTGATTCTTCCCCAGACCACACGGGCCGCCCCCTATGCGGCGATGGTGATTGACGCGCGCACCGGCGAGGTGCTGCATTCGCGCAATGCCGACACGCGGCTGCACCCGGCGTCGCTGACCAAAATGATGACGCTCTATATCGCGTTCCAGGCGGTGCAGAATGGCGAGATCGGGCTTGATACCAAAGTGCGGATTTCCAAACATGCCGCATCCGAACCACCGTCCAAGCTGGGCCTGCAATCGGGCAGCCGCATCGCGCTGCGCTATCTGATCCGGGGTGCGGCGATCAAATCTGCCAATGATGCCGCCACCGCGATTGGCGAAGCGATTTCGGGGTCCGAAGCCCGCTTTGCCCGCCGCATGACCCGCACCGCCAAGCAGCTTGGCATGAAACGCACCACGTTCAAGAACGCCCATGGCCTGACCGAAAAGGGCCATATGAGCACCGCGCGGGACATGACCACGCTGGGGCGGCACATGCTTTATGACTATCCGCAGTACTACAACCTGTTCTCGCGCCGTTCGACCCATGCGGGGATCAAGACGGTGAACAACACCAACCGCCGCCTTCTGGATGCCTACAAGGGCGCCGACGGGATCAAGACCGGCTATACCCGGGCTGCGGGGTTCAACCTTGTGGCATCGGCCCGGCGCGGCAATGAACGGATCATCGCTACCGTCTTTGGCGGCACATCGACAGCGGCGCGCAACGCCAAGGTGGCCGAGCTTCTGGATCTGGGGTTCCGCCGCGCGCCATCGCGGGCACCGATCCGCAAACCCAAACTGCCCGCCTATCACGCCGATGCGGTCGAGGTGCCCAAACCCCGCACCATCGCCAAGATGGAGCGCAGCCCCCGCCCCATCCCGCGCCCCACCCCGTCGACAACACAGGTGGCCGACGCACAGCAGAACAAGGACCTGCAGGACAGCGTCGCGTCGCTGGTGGCCGAAGCCCATGCGCAACCGCTCTATGATGGCGGTGCTGCGGTCGGATCGGTCCTGCGCCCTGCACCCCGGCCTCAGGGGCTTGCCCTGACGGACCCGGCCGCACCTGCGCCCGAAGTTGTCACGCGGCTCTCAAGCTCGGACAGCGACCGCTATTGGGGGATCAATGTGGGCCGCTATGCCAGCCGGTACGAGGCCGAAAAGATGCTGCTGCGCACGGCCCTTGCGGAAATGTCCACGCTGGACGGATCGCTGCGCAAGGTGGTGCAGACGCCGCGTGGCTTTGACGCGACCTTTCTGGGCATGTCCCGCGAAAGCGCCGATCTGGCCTGCCGCCGCCTGCAGGCGCGCAACATTACCTGCCTGATGGTGGGCCCGTCCTGATCACATCCTGATCCTGTCCTGATCCCGCCCTGAGTCCGGTCGGGTCAGGCCACGACACACAAGGCGCCCATGCTTGACATCAGGCCCAATTGCGAATGGTGTGACCGCGATCTGCCCGCCGACAGCACCGATGCGCGCATCTGTTCCTATGAATGCACCTATTGCAGCGCCTGCGCCGAAGAGGTGTTGCAGAATGTCTGCCCCACCTGCGGCGGCAATCTCTGCCCCCGACCGATCCGGCCCAAAGCCGCACATCGCCACGGGCTGCAGCTTGGCCTTGGCCATCACCCCGCATCGACAACACGCCGCCACACGCGCTGGTCGGCCGAAGAGGCCGCCGCACTGACGAAGCGGCTGCGCGACGTGCCACCGCAGGCGCGGTGACGCGTGATCAGGGTTTGGGGTGCTCGTCCCAATCGTTGCTGAGGATCCGGCGCGCGTCGCCTTCGGGATCGTCATACTGGTTGCTGCGCACCGTATAGACAAAGGCCAGCAGCCCCACGCCGCCCAGAAACAGGGAAATCGGGATCAGATAGCTCAGGACAGTCATCGGCTTACCTCAGGCGCAGCGCGTTCAGCGACACGGTAATCGAGCTCAGCGACATGGCCAAGGCTGCAATCAGCGGCGTCGCAAGCCCCGCCACCGCCAGCGGCACGGCAATCACATTGTAGACGGTTGCGATCCGGAAGTTCTCGCGGATGCGGCGGGTGGCTTTGCGGGCGGTGCCGCAGGCTTCGGCGATGGGTTCGAGATCCTGTCCCAGCAGCACGATGTCGGATGCCACCCGGGCAGCATCCAGCGCCGACGCGGGCGAGATCGACACATGCGCCGCCGCCAGCGCCCCGGTATCGTTGAGCCCGTCGCCCACCATCAGCACCCGCGCGCCATCCTGGGCCATCTGCTGCACCTTGGCGGCTTTGTCCTGCGGCAGGGTTTCGGCCAGCCAGTCGGCAATGCCCAGGCGGTCGGCCAGCGCCTGAACCGCAGGCGTGGTGTCGCCCGACATCAGCCAGACCCGCTTGCCGCTGGCCTGCAGGGCCGCGACCGCTTCGGCCGCACCGGGGCGCAACGCATCGGCAAAGACAAAGGGCACCGGGGCATCCGCCCCCACCGCCAGCCACGCGGCGGTGCGGTCGCTTTGGCCGCCGCCCACCCAGGCCGCCCGGCCCAGACGCACGCGCAGCCCCTGCCAGAGCCCTTCGGTGCCATAGCCGGGCACCTCGGTGATGTCGCTCACACGGGCCGCGGTCACGCCTGCGGCGCGCGCGGCATCCGAGATCGCCCGCGACAGCGGATGCGCGGATCCTTCGGCCAGCGCCAGCGCAATCGCCAGATGGCTGGGGCTGTGATCACTCAGGTTGACCAGCTCCGGCGTGCCCGCCGTCAGTGTCCCGGTCTTGTCAAAGACAACGGTATCCACCTCGGCCAGCCGTTCAAGCGCGGTGGCGTGCTTGATCAGCATGCCCTTGCGGAACAGCCGCCCCGACGCCGCCGTGGTCACCGCCGGCACCGCCAGCCCAAGCGCACAGGGGCAGGTGATGATCAGCACCGCCGCCGCGATGTTCAGCGCCACGCGCAGATCCCCCGACCAAAGGTACCAGCCCAGAAAGCTCAGGGCCGACAGGATATGCACGCCCGGCGCGTAAAGCTTGGCCGCGCTGTCGGCGAGCGATGTGTAACGTGACCGCCCGCTTTCGGCGATGGCCACCAGATCGGCCATGCGGTGCAGCGACGTATCGGTGCCCACCGCCGTGGCCCGCACGGTCAGCGGGCCGGTCAGGTTGACCTCGCCCGCGCTGACGGCGGTGTCGATCCCGGCAAAAACGGGCACGGTTTCACCCGTCAGCAGCGACCGGTCGATTTCCGACTGACCGTCCACCACGATCCCATCCACCGGCATGCGCCCGCCGGGGCGCACCAGCACGAGATCCCCGATGGCCAGATCCGACACTGCGCGTTCCTGCGGCACGCCCGCTTCGATGCGAAAGGCGCGTGGCACCTCCAGGGCGGTCAGCTCTTCGGCCGCCGACCGCGCCACCGCGCGGGTGCGGTGATCAAGATAGCGCCCGGCCAGCAGAAAGAAGGTCAGCGTCAGGGCTGCGTCGAAATAGGCGTGCTCGCCGCTCAGCATGGTTTCCCACAGCGATGTCACCAGCGCCAGCACGATGGCCAGCACGATGGGCACATCCATGTTGAGCCGCCCCACCGACAGCGCCGACCAGGCATTGCGGAAAAAGGGCTGGGCGGAAAAGGCGATCGCAGGCAGCGTGATCGCGGCCGAAATCCAGTGGAACATGTCGCGCGTCGCGTCCGACGCCCCCGACCAGACCGACACCGACAGCAGCATCACGTTCATCGACGCAAAGCCCGCCACCGCCAGCCGCAGCAGCAATTCGCGCCCGGCCTTGCTGGTGGCCGTGGCACTGATGGCCGACAGGTCCAGCTCGTGCGCCTCATAGCCCGCCCCTTCGAGCACCGGGATCAGATCGGCCGCAGCCACATCCGGGTCGGCATCGATCATTGCCCGCTTCAGGGTCAGGTTCACCCGCGCGCTGGTCACACCGGGATGGGCGTTCAACGCCTTTTCCACGCCCGAGATACAGGCCTGGCAATGAATGCCCGGCAGCGACAAAGCCAGCCGGGACGCCTGGGGCGCCACATCAGCAGCGTCGCGCGGCGTGGCCACGCAACCCGGACAGGCCGCAAGGCCGGGATGGGACGCGTCGGTCATTGCTGGATATGCAGCACCACACGTTGTTCAAACGGGGTGCCGTCCACGGCAGTGGCATTCATGCGGATGTTCCAGTTGCCCGGCCCCAGATCGGCGCGCGCCACATAGGCGCGCCCGTCAAAGCGGAAATCGGGCGACATGTCGTCCTTGACATGGGTGGCACGGCCCAGCACCGCGTCAAGATGTGCAACCTGCACGGCTTTGCCGTCGGCATCGGTGATGCGCAGAACCACCTGCCCATCGGCCGCATCGGCGCGCACGGTCCAGCCCAGAGCGGTCTGGGCATCGCGCCGGGTGTTGAATTCCTGCGATGCGACATAGGAATTCTTGGTCTCAAGCCCCGGAAAGGTCCGCACCGCGTTCACCGCCAGTGCAATATTGACCGCGATGATGACGCTGAAGGCGCCGCCGAACACCATCAGCGCATGTTTGCCGGTGAATTCACGTGCCATCTGTCAGCCTCCTGTCCCGACAAAGGTGGTGTCGGCATGGGCGCGTTCGCCATTGTTGATGTCTTCGACCCAGAAGCGGAATTCGGTCCGTTCGCCATTGGCCGGATCCGACCCGCGCGGCGTGACCACATAGACCCGCTGCAGCAGGGTTTCATTGGCCGGTACATTTGCCACGTCATAGGGGGTGCCTTCAAGCTGGATGCGCAGCGACGGCTCTCCGACGATGGACAGGCGGAACGGACGGTCTTCGCCATGCTTGTTCAGCAGCCGCACGTCGTAGGTGTTGCGCACCGACCCGTCCGACAGGATCACGTGGGTGGGGTTGCGCACCGGGGCCACCGACATGTCGATGTCCTGGCGGATGAACAGCGCCACCAGCAGGCCGATCCCGACCAGCGACCATAGCGATGTGTACATGATGGTGCGCGGGCGGAACACGTGTTTCCAGACCGGGCGCGGCGCCTCGCCCTGGCGTTCGCGGCCTTCATCGGACAGCGCCATATAGTCGATCAGCCCGCGCGGTTTGCCGATCTTGTCCATGATGTCGTCGCAGGCGTCGATACACAGCGCGCAGGTGATGCATTCCATCTGCTGCCCGTTGCGGATGTCGATGCCCATGGGGCAGACATTCACGCAGGCCATGCAGTCGATGCAGTCGCCAAGCGCCTCGGCCCCTTGCGATTTGCGGTGCTTGCCACGCGGTTCGCCGCGCCAGTCGCGATAGCCCACGGTCAGCGTGTCTTCGTCCATCATCGCGGCCTGAATCCGCGGCCACGGGCAGGCATAGATGCAGATCTGTTCGCGGGCAAAGCCACCGAAGAAGAAGGTGGTGAAGGTCAGGATCGCCAGCGTGGTATAGGCCACGGGATGCGCCTGACCGGTCACCAGATCGCGCAGCAGCGTCGGCGCATCGGCAAAATAGAACACCCAGGCCCCGCCGGTGGCGAGCCCGATCAGCAGCCACAGCGCCCATTTGGTCACGCGCATGCGGGCTTTCTTGAAATCCAGCGTTTTCTGGCGATGCAGCCGCAGCCGCGCATTGCGGTCGCCTTCGACCCAGCGTTCGACCAGAATATAAAGATCCGTCCACACCGTCTGCGGGCAGGCATAGCCGCACCAGACCCGGCCAAAGGCCGATGTGAACAGAAACAGCCCCAGCCCCGCCATGATCAGCAGACCGGCAACAAAGTAGAATTCATGCGGCCAGATTTCGATCCAGAAGAAATAGAACCGGCGATTGGCCAGATCCAGCAGCACCGCCTGATCCGGCAGGCTTGGCCCCCGGTCCCAGCGGATCCAGGGTGTCAGATAGTAAATCCCAAGCGTCACCGCCATGATGATCCACTTGAGGTTCCGAAAGTTCCCTTGCACCCGGCGCGGGAAAATCGGCTCGCGCGAGGCATAGAGGCTGGGGGCTGGATTGGTATCGGTCAACGGTCAGGCTCCGGCGTGACTCTTATCTTTGATGGCAGACCTAATGGCAGCGCCAACGGCCCGTGGCCTTGACATGGGTCAAAACCGGAATTTCTGACACAGCTTTTTCGTCGCAGCCCCCCGCGACGGCGCGAAATTCACACCGGAAGCGCGGTCGTCTTGAACACGGTGCGCAGCGCAAAGCTCGACTGCATTTGCGCAACCCCTGGTAATCTCGACAAATATTGGCGGTGGATGCGAGCAAAGTCTTCGGTGTTCTCTGCGACAATCTTGAGCAGGTAGTCCGCGCTGCCCGCCATCAGATGGCATTCCAGAACATCCGGGATCCGCTGCACGGCCTTTTCAAACGCGTCCAGAACGTCTTCGGCCTGGCCCTGCAGGGTGATTTCCACGAAGACCGTGGTGGGCACACCGACCTTGCGCGCATCCAGCAGCGCGACATAGTTGCGGATATACCCTTCGGACTCGAGCCGCTGCACCCGGCGGTGACAGGCCGATGGCGACAGGTTGACGGCATCGCTCAGCTCGCTGTTGGAAATCCGGCCCTTGCGCTGAAGCGCGGCAAGGATACGCCGATCAATCGTATCAAGCGACATATGTGCAAGAACCTCCTGTCATTTGCGCATTCATTAGAAGATTTTTCGAACAGGGGACACAAGGCACCGGCAGAATTCAAACATCTCCCACCTGATTTGTGCTGAAATTTTAGTCAGTTTACGAATGGGGAGGAGACCCGATGAAACTTGGCTGCCCGACCGAGATCAAACCGCAGGAATTCCGCGTCGGCATGACCCCCGGCGCCGCGCAAGAGGCCGTGGCCCATGGGCATGACGTTGTCATCCAGTCCGGTGCCGGCACCGGCGCAGGGTTTTCGGATGACGATTATCGCGCCGCAGGTGCCGTCATCCTGGACAGCGCGGCCGAGATCTTTGCCAGTGCCGACATGATCGTGAAGGTCAAGGAACCGCAGGCCGGCGAACGCAAGATGCTGCGCGAAGGCCAGCTTCTGTTCACCTATCTGCACCTGGCCCCCGATCCCGACCAGACGCGCGATCTGATGGACAGCGGCTGCACCGCGATTGCCTATGAAACCGTAACCGACGCCCATGGCGGCCTGCCCCTGCTGGCGCCGATGTCCGAGGTTGCCGGGCGGCTGGCGCCGCAGGTCGGTGCCTGGACGCTGCAAAAGGCCAATGGCGGGCGCGGTGTTCTGATGGGCGGCGTGCCCGGCGTGGGCCCGGCCAAGGTCGCCGTCATCGGCGGTGGCGTGGTCGGCACCCATGCGGCGCGAATCGCGGCCGGGATGGGGGCGGATGTGACCGTGCTCGACCGGTCCCTGCCGCGTCTGAAATACCTTGATGACGTCTTTGGCCGCGATTTCCGCAACCGCTATGCCACCGCCGCCAACACCGCCGAGCTGGTGGCCGAGGCCGACATGGTCATCGGCGCGGTGCTGATCCCCGGCGCCGCCGCGCCCAAACTGATCAGCCGGGCGCAGCTGGCCGACATGAAACCGGGCGCGGCCCTGGTGGATGTGGCCATTGATCAGGGCGGCTGTTTCGAAACCTCGCGCGCGACCACCCATGCCGATCCGATCTACGAGGTCGACGGGATCATGCATTACTGCGTGGCCAACATGCCCGGCGCGGTGGCGCGCACATCGACGCTGGCGCTTGGCAATGCGACACTGCCCTTTCTGCTGGCGCTGGCGGACAAGGGCTGGAAACAGGCCTGTCAGGATGACCCGCATCTGCTGAACGGGCTGAACGTGCATGCCGGTCAGCTGACCTATTACGCGGTGGGCAAGGCGCTTGGGCTTGATGTGGTGTCGCCGCAGCTGGTGGTGAAATCCTGATCCACCCACCGCCGGATGGATGGCGCGCAGATGGGGCTGCGATCACAAACCCGTCAGCGCGCCGTCATCTTTGCCCCCGCCGCTTTGTTTGCGGCGCGGGGCGGCCTAGCTCGGGGGTCTGATCTTTGCCCATCCCGGCCCCGGAGACCCCATCATGACCGACCTGTCCGCCTTTCCCGTCACGCGCAAATGGCCCGCCACCAACCCCGATGTGATCCAGCTTTACAGCTTTCCCACGCCCAACGGGGTCAAGGTGGCCATCGCGCTTGAAGAAATGGGCCTGCCCTATGAGGCGCATCGCGTCACGCTGGCGGATGCGGATGTCAAAAGCCCTGAATTCCTGTCGCTGAACCCCAACAACAAGATCCCCGCCATCATCGACCCCAACGGGCCCGACGGCACGCCGCTGACCCTGTTTGAAAGCGGCGCGATCCTGATCTATCTGGCCGAGAAATCGGGCAAGTTTCAGGGCCGCACCGCCAGCGAGCGCGCGCAGATCATCCAATGGGTGATGTTCCAGATGGGCGGGCTGGGCCCGATGCTGGGGCAGCTGGGCTATTTCCACAAATTTGCAGGCGCCGAGATCGAAGACCCCCGCCCGCGCGAGCGGTTTGCCACCGAAGCCCGGCGGCTTCTGGGCGTGCTGAACGGCGCGCTTGATGGCAAGGACTGGATCTGTGGCGACTATTCCATTGCCGACATGGCCATCGCGCCCTGGCTGGGCGCGTTGGAATATTACGGCACCCAGGATGCGGTGGGCTGGCACGAGGCCGAAAACCTCGTGGCCTATCTTGATCGCTTCCAGGCGCGCCCGGCGGTTCAGATCGGGCTGAACACGCCGCCGCGCTAGGCCCTGCTCAGCCCGGCAGCGCGCCGGTCAGCACATAGCGCAGGATCTCGACCACCTGGCGCGGCTCTTGGGCGACGGCCAGAGCGGCTGCGTCAACCTCTTTGAGGGCATGGGCGTGATCCGGCCCGTGCAGCACGATCAGCGATTTGCCAAGGGCCGCAGCATAGCCCGCGTCAAAGGCCGCGTTCCACTGTTTGTACTTGTCGCCAAAGCGCACCACGACCACATCCGCATCCGCAAGCCCTTTGCGGGTGCGGATCGCGTTGACCATCGCGCCCTTGTGGTCATGCCAGTATTTGTTGGGCTCGGCCCCCAGGATCGTCACACCGCAATCGTCGCTGGCGTCGTGATCGGTGACCGGGCTGTCAAAGGCCACATCCAGCCCCGCCGCCCCGTCGATGATCTGTTCGCGCCAGTCGGTGTGGATTTCGCCCGACAGATATACTTTCAACGTCATGTCCTGATCTCCCAGAATGAAAAAGGGGCGCGCGCGCCCCTTTTGGTATCGCGTCAGTCGTCCGGCCCGATCAGCCGCGCAGGCTGCCGCCGGTGGCCTTTTCGACCTTGGCCACGATCTTGGCCGACACCGCTTCGATATCGGCTTCGGTCAGGGTCTGGGCGACCGGTTGCAGACGCACCGTCACCGCCAGCGATTTCTTGCCCTCGCCCAGCGACCCGCCGATGAATTCGTCAAAGACGCGCACATCTTCGATCAGCGCCTTGTCGGCCCCGGCTGCGGCATTGACCAGCGTCAGCGCCTCGACCCCTGCATCGACGACAAAAGCGAAATCGCGTTCGACTGCCTGCAGATCGCGCAGCTCCAGCGCCGACCGGGTGGCCCCGGATTTGCGCGGCAGCGGGATTTCGGACGGCCAGACGGTAAAGGCCATGGCCGGGCCTTTGACGTCCATCGCATCAAGCACCTTGGGGTGCAGTTCGCCAAAGACGCCCAGCATCTTTTTCGGCCCCAGGCAGATCCGCCCGTGACGCCCCGGATGCCACCAGGCGGCACCGTCGCGCAGGATCTGCACCTTGGCGGGGGCACCCATGGCACCCAGCACCGCTTCGGCATCGGCCTTGGCATCGAACAGATCCACCGCGCGCGACGCACCCAGCACATCCTTGGGCCCGGTGCGCCCCACCAGCAGGCCCGAGACCTGCAGCGCCTGTTCCCCCGGCTCGCCGCCCGAAAAGACAGGGCCGACCTCGAACAGGGCCAGATCCATGAAGCCGCGCGCCTGATTGCGCGCCGCCGCCTGCAGCAGCCCGGCCAGCAGGTCGGGGCGCATATGGCTCATTTCCGACGAGATCGGGTTTTCCAGCATCGACGCGTCATCGCCGCCCCCGAACAGCGCCGCCGAGGCCTGATCAATGAAGGAATAGGTCACGCATTCATTGTACCCAAGCGCCGCACAGGTCCGCCGCGCCATCTGCTCGCGCCGCTGCATCGGCGTCATCACCGGCTTGGGCACACCCGCAGCAAGGCGCTTGAGCGGCTTGCCCTGCAGCTTGGTCAGCGATGCAATGCGCGCGACCTCTTCCACCAGGTCGGCTTCGCCCTGAACATCGGGGCGCCAGCTTGGGACATCGGCCATGTCGCCATCCAGCTGAAAGCCAAGACGGGTCAGGGTCTGGCGCTGGTCGGCCTCGGGGATCTCCATGCCCACCAGCGACTGCACGCGGGCCGCATCAAGCTTGTAGGCGCGGCCATGGTCGGGCACGTCGCCCGCGATCACCACATCCGACGCCTCGCCGCCGCACAGATCCAGGATCATCTGCGTTGCCGCCTGCAGGCCCGGCAGGGTGAATTCGGGATCCACCCCGCGTTCAAAGCGATAGCGCGCATCCGAATTGATCTTGAGCGCACGACCCGCCAGCGCGATCTGCACATGATCCCAGAAGGCCGATTCAAGGAAGACATTCACCGTCTCTTCGGTGACGCCGGTGGGGTTGCCGCCCATGATACCGGCGATGCTTTCAGGCCCGCTGTCGTCGGAGATGACGATCATGCCGGGCTGGAACGTATAGCTCTTGTCATCTAGCGCTTCGAGCACCTCGCCGCCTTTGGCGCGGTGCACCCGCAGCCCGCCCTGCACCTTGTCGGCGTCAAAGACATGCAGCGGGCGGTTGCGGTCGAAGGTAAAGAAATTGGTGATGTCCACCAGCGCCGAGATCGGGCGCAGACCAATGGCGCGAAGGCGGTCCTGCAGCCAGGCCGGGCTGGGCCCGTTGGTCACGCCCCGGATCAGGCGCCCGGCAAAGACCGGGCAGCCATCGCGCGTGTCGTCGTCGATGGTCACGCTGATGGGGCAGTCAAAGCTGCCCGAGACGGCATCAACCGCCGGGGTTTTCAGCGTGCCCAGCCCCCGCGCGGCCAGATCGCGCGCGATACCCGCAACGCCAAGCGCATCGGGACGGTTGGGGGTGATGGCGATTTCGATCACCGGATCGACCTTGGCGGGATCATTGGCCGCCAGCCAGTCGACAAAGCGCTCGCCCACCTCGCCCGAGGGCAGTTCGATGATGCCGTCATGCTCTTCGGACAGCTCCATCTCGCGTTCCGAACACATCATGCCGTGGCTTTCGATGCCGCGGATCTTGCCCACGCCGATGGTGATGTCGATCCCCGGCACATAAACGCCGGGCTTGGCGATCACCACGGTGATGCCTTCACGCGCATTGGGCGCACCGCAGATAATCTGGGTGTCGCCATCGGCGGTGGCCACCTGACAGATGCGCAGACGGTCGGCATCGGGGTGCTTTTCGGCCTGCATGACCTTGCCGATGGTGAAGTCCGACAGGCGGTCGGCGGGGTTCTGGACCTCTTCGACCTCGAGCCCGAGATCGGTCAGCGCATCCAGGATCTCGTCCAGCGAGGCTTGGGTTTCGAGATGGTCTTTCAGCCAGGACAGCGTGAATTTCATGGCAGGCTCTTACCTCAGAGTTCGGGCAGGGTTCGGGTCGCGTTCGGATCGCGCCCTGTTACCGCAAAGGTTCTGCCGGGAAAAGGCCCCAGCCCGTTTCAGCCCCCCGCAGTGCCGCGAAGATGCGTCAGCCAGTTGCGCAATTCGGTCGCGCGCACCGCCGGCTGCATCGTGTCCCCCGCCACCCCCAGCCGCGCGGCGGCGGTCGCGTCGGTGTCGGCATGCGCCAGATCCGCGATCATCTGTGGCCCGCCGGGCTTGTCCTGAAGGCAATCGACCAGATCCGAAGCGCTATATTCAGGGTGATACTGGGTGCCCCAGAAATCCACCCCGCCCGTCTGCACCACAAAGGCCTGCACCGGGCTATGGGCATTGCCCGCCAGCCGCACGGCATCGGTGGGCAGGCGCTGGACTTCGTCGCGATGCACGCAAGGGGCGGCAAACCCGTCCGCGCGCCCGACCATCATCGGATGGGCCTGCCCGTCCGCGCCCAGCGTCAGGTCGCGCGCGAACCCGTCCTCGCGCCCCTTGGGCGATGCGGCGACAGCCCCGCCAAGCACGCTGGCGCAAAGCTGCATGCCGTTGCAGGATCCCCAGACCGGCAGGCTGCGGGCAAAGGCGTCCTCCATCATCCGCGCCAGTGGGCGCGCCCGCGCATCCGATGTGTCCCAATCGACGCCCGAGCCGGTAAAGATCACACCGTCCGCGCGGTCGAGCGCGCCGGGATCAGGCGCCCCGGCATAGGGCTGCACAACCTGCAGATCCAAGGCGGGGTTCAGCGCCTGCAGCGTCTCGACAAAAGGCTGCGCCCCCGACCAGCCGCGCGCCAGCAGATCGGGGGTGTTCGATTCGATGATAAGGATTGTTGTCACGCCGGCCCCTCGCTGATTATGCGGTCCAGCCTAGCCGCCCCCGCGCCCGCCGCGCGCCCGTTTGCGACACGGGATCCGACGCCTTTGCGGTTGCCTTCGGGCGGACCCTGG
>JAOXSC010000084.1 GCA_025800215.1 Marinibacterium sp. | reverse complement strand
AGCCTGCAGGCCCCCGCCTCAGAGGTGTATCTGCACGAGATGCCCGGCGGTCAGTTCACCAACCTCAAGGCGCAAGCGCGCTCACTGGGGCTGGAAGAGCGCTGGCATGAGGTCGCCCAGACCTATGCGGACGTGAACCAGATGTTCGGTGACATCGTGAAGGTGACCCCGTCGTCCAAGGTTGTCGGGGACATGGCGCTGATGATGGTCAGCCAGGGGCTCAGCCGGGCCGAGGTCGAAGACCCCGGCACCGATGTTGCCTTTCCCGAAAGCGTCATCGGCATGATGCGCGGCGATCTGGGCCAGCCGCCGGGTGGCTTCCCCGCCCCGATCCTGTCCAAGGCGCTCAAGGGCGAAGCGCCCAATCTGGAGCGTCCCGGCGCATCGGTCGCCCCTGTGGATCTTGAAGCCGTGCGCGCCGAAGTCAGCGCCATGATGGATGGCAAGACCGTCGATGACGAAGACCTGATGGGCTATCTGATGTATCCCAAGGTGTTCCTTGACTACATGGGCCGCCACAAAACCTATGGGCCGGTGCGCACCCTGCCGACGCTGACCTTCTTCTACGGGATGGAACCGGGCGAAGAGATCACGGCCGAAATCGACCCCGGCAAGACGCTTGAAATCCGCCTGCTGACCATCGGTGAAACCGATGAAAACGGCGAAGTCCGGGTGTTCTTTGAACTCAACGGTCAGCCGCGCGTGGTGCGGGTGCCGGACCGGTCGGCGGCGGCCACCGCCACCGTGCGCCCCAAGGCGGATGCGGGCAACCCGGACCATGTGGGCGCACCGATGCCCGGCGTGGTGTCGGGCGTGGCCGTCAAGGCGGGGCAAAAGGTCAACGCAGGCGACCTGCTGCTAACGATCGAGGCGATGAAGATGGAAACCGGCATCCATGCCGAACGCGACGCCACCGTCGCGGCCGTGCATGTCAGCGCCGGGGGCCAGATCGACGCCAAGGATCTTCTGGTCGAACTGGGCTAAGGAACGGGGCCCGGGCGGTCAGCGCGCCGCCCGGGCACCAGATCAGAACAGGGCCAGGATCAGCACCAGCGCGGTGGTGATCATCAGCATGGTCAGGGTCAGCACCATACCCGGTGCCCGCAGCTTGAATTTCATCTGCGTGTCGCCAAAGGCCACCGCATGCATCGCGCGCCCCACCACCAGCATCAGCCCCAGACCATGCAGCAGCGCCACGGGCGCCCCCTGCAATTCAGCGATCAGCAGCAGAATCACACCCAGCGGCGCATATTCCGCCGCATTGCCCTGGGCCCGGATGCGCGTGCGCAGCACCGGGCTGTCGTCATCGCCCAGCGACACCCCGTGCGCGCGCCGGTAGGCGATGACACGAAAGCTCAGCGCCAGAAAAATCACTGCAATCAGCGCCGCATAGATCGGCGTCACGGTCAAAACCATTTCAGTCTCCGGAAAAACAAGGATCGCGCGCAAAATGCCAAAGGATGGCGCGGATCAAAAGAACTCTTGCATCACCCTGTCACGAATGACGAGCTCTTCGGCGCTGTAGGACTGGCTAAGCGGGAATGTATCCGCCGGATCATAGGCCGGATCGGCAGTGATGCAGCCCGGCCCGCACAGCATGCGTGTCCGGCCCGCGCGCGCATCGTGATACCAGACCCGCCCGCCGGGCGTGCCCACATAGCCGTCAATGGCTTCGGCGGCGTCCGCCTCGAGATCGGTGACCGATGGCACCTCGCTGTCGAAGCGCGGGGAATGGGCGGCATGACTGTGATAGGATGCAAGCACCGTCATCGAAACGGGCGGCAGGTTCGGCAGGCAGCTTGCCTCGCGCCCGGCACGGGGCGTCGTGGCCACCAGATCGCCGGACGCATCCACACCGATAAAGCCGCAGAATTCCCGGTTCTGATCAATCGACGCGGGCTGCACGCTGTCCAGAACCGCCTTGGCAAAGGCGATTTCATCCGCGTCCTGGGACACCGGGCGGGGCTGATCCAGGCCAACCCCCAGCTGCACGGGCGCGCACTGAACCAACGCGCCCAGAGCGACAAAAAGAAGAACGAAACGAAAGCCCATGCGCGACCCCGGAAAATCCTGATCCCGCAGACCTAGCACAGCCCCCCATCCGGCGCTGCCCCAACCGGGATCAAAGCGCCGAGAGCTCGGTCGTGTTGTGCCCCTGCTGCACCGCATAGTCGGTGCCATGCGAATCCGGCAGCCCGAATTCCAGCGCCAGCCCAAGGCAGACCGCCCCCGACAAAAGCAGAAGTTTGAATTTGGAATAGCGGGACATGGGACCTCTCCGTCGACTGGTATGGTGTCTTTGCTGGGTTAAACGCGCAGGCCCGCCGGTTCCGTCGCCGGGTTGATCCGGGTCCGCGCATTTTTTTGCTGATTTTTTTGCCGGTCGCGTCGGATTTCACTTGCAGCCGACGCGCGGGCTTTATATCTGACGCCCTACTCAAGGACGCGGGCGTAGCTCAGGGGTAGAGCATTACCTTGCCAAGGTAAGGGTCGTGAGTTCGAATCTCATCGCCCGCTCCAATCACTCGACAAGATGATGACATGGCCACCCAAGGGTGGCCTTTGTCATGTCATGATCCCGGCTGCGGCAGGGTGCGGCCAACTTCAAAGCTGCGGTCCAGCAGCGCCGCGCGCCGGGCCTCGGAGCCCGTCGACCCGCACAGCAGTTCGATCCGGCGCGGTGACAGGCCGAAATAACCAAAGGTGCCAGCCATCCACGCGGTGTCCAGCGCGGCGCCATAGCCCCTGGCCTCGATCTCGTCCGAGCGGGCGCCGGCAGGCACCAGCAACACCCCGCTTCGGGTGCGCTGCAGGGAGCGGTCGGGATCGTCAAGCTGATCATAGGCCCAACCCCAGCTCCAGACACGATCCACCCACCCCTTGGTCATCGCGGGCATCCCCCACCAGTAGAGCGGAAAGACAAGGCAGATCGCATCGGCCCGCGCGATCCGCGCCTGTTCGAGGGCGATATCGGATCCCGGTGTCGGTGTCCCGCGCACATCCGCCATGGTCCAGCGCGGATCGAACCCTTCGGCATGCAGATCGGCCAGTTCGGTGGAATGCCCGGCCTCATGCGCGCCAGCCATGAACTGGCGGGCAATCGCGGCGCTGAACGCGTTGGGGTCGGGGTGATCAAGGACAGTCAGAACGTGCATTCGGGGGTCTCCGGGACAGGTCAGATACCGGGGACCATCCCCGGCCCCAAAGGCCTACGATCTCAAGTGCACTTGAAGGCAAGAGGTTTTTTCAGGGTGCGGCTGCAAAGGGGGAGGGCAAGGTGGCTGGCCCGCCCCGTTTCCAAGCCCGTCGCCGCCCGGCAGGCCTTGGCTGTAGGTATCACGCGGGTCTGGTGTGCAGAGCCCCCACCTGTCCCGGCCACGGGTCTCGCACAGACCAACGCCCCGCAAGGGTCTTCCATTGCAGACCCAAGCGAAAGGCGTCGCCAGATGCTGCCGGTCAGGGCGCGAAGGGGAATTCGGCTGCGCAGCTGTCGTGGTTGTCGCGATACCCCTGCACCGCCTCGTCAAGGCTGCGCCCTGCCACGATCTCTTTCAGGGCGGTGTCCTTCTGGTGCCAGGGCCCGTCCACATAGGTGGTCAGGATCACCGCCGACCAGCTGTAAAGATGCCCGCGGGTATCGGCGTCAAGCTCGTCTTCCAGCTCCAGCGCGGCGGTGGCGAAGTAATCGGCGCACTGCAGCGCCTGCAACTGGCGCCCTTCATAGGGCGTGTCCGCCATGACCGGCGCGAGCGTCAGCGACAGCAAGGGAAGTGTCAGCAATACAGTCCGCATGATCCGAACCTCTTGTGGATGTCCCGCGATCCATTCCACAGCTCTGGCCCCGCGACAATGGTCTATGTGCAACAAGACCCCCATGGGCGGGCGCGACATCTTGGATACCGCCCGCCCTGCCCCTATAAGCAAGGCGCATCACCGAAGGTATCCGATCATGCGCACAGCCAGCCTGACCCGCAAAACCGCCGAAACCGACATCTCGGTCGAGATCAATCTCGACGGGACGGGGCAGTATGACAACCAGACCGGTGTCGGCTTTTTCGACCACATGCTGGACCAGCTGTCGCGCCATTCGCTGATCGACATGACCGTGCGCGCCACCGGCGATCTGCATATTGATGACCACCACACCGTCGAAGACACCGGCATCGCGCTTGGCCAGGCGCTGGCACAGGCGCTTGGCGACAAGCGCGGCATCCGGCGCTATGGCGAATGCCGCCTGGCCATGGATGACGCCCAGGTGATCTGTGCGCTGGACCTGTCGGGGCGGCCCTATCTGGTGTGGAATGTGGACATGCCGACCCAGAAGATCGGCAGCTTTGACACCGAACTGGTGCGCGAGTTCTTTCAGGCGCTGAGCACCCATGGCGGGATCACCCTTCA
>JAOXSC010000082.1 GCA_025800215.1 Marinibacterium sp. | reverse complement strand
ATCCTTTTTGCTGCACCTGCGCGACCCTGCCACCAAGGGTCATTGCCCCCGGCACCATTGCGCTTGCGCAGCGCGCGACTGACGCTAACCTGAGACAGTATTGATCAAGGGAAAGCACTATGAAGAAAGCATTTTTCGTGTCGGCCGCGCTTGCCATTGCGGGCCTCTCTGGGGCGGCCGGGGCCGAGACATATGATTGCTGGTTCGCACCGGGTGACAGCGACAACGGCTGGATCATGCCGCGTGTGGTGATCACGCATGACCCGGCGACCGGCAAGGCGCAGGTCATTGATAATATTGTTGCCTTTCACAATGATGGTCAGCCCATGGCGGCCAAATTCAAGGCGGGCTCGAACGGGGTCATGAAGTTCTCGTGGCGGGTGACGAATGTCTCAACCTCGACACCGGCGAAGACACGGGTGTCTTACAGCCTCAAGCTCAACCCCAAAGACATGATCGCGCAATACTCGGCCCGTGTTCTGACCGGGGGGACACAGAAACCCTTTGCGCGGGGCCGATGCACCCGCAGCTGAACCGCGTGGCGACCCCGTTAAAACCCCGGCCGCCCGCCAAGGCATCGCGTGTGACACCGCCCCGTCCGGGGCATCGGCCGGGGGGCGGGGAGGAAACTTTGTCAAAGTCGCACGCCAAACCCTTGACCTGATGCGGGTTGCGCCGCATGTACCGATCGAGACACTTCAGCAGCGGGGGGCCTTCTGATGGCTTTTGAACTTCCTGATCTTCCTTACGCCCATGACGCACTTGCCGCCAAGGGCATGTCGGCCGAAACGCTCGAGTTTCACCACGACCTGCACCACAAGGCCTATGTGGACAACGGCAACAAGCTGATCGCCGGGACCGAATGGGACGGCAAGTCGATGGAAGACATCATCACCGGCACCTATGACGCCAACGCGGTGGCACAGTCGGGCATCTTCAACAACATCAGCCAGCTGTGGAACCACAACCAGTTCTGGGAAATGATGGGCCCTGGCGAAAACAAGATGCCGGGCGATCTGGAAAAGGCGCTGGTCGAAGCGTTTGGCTCGGTCGATGAATTCAAGTCGCAGTTTTCGGCGGCAGGCGCGGGTCAGTTCGGTTCGGGCTGGTGCTGGCTGGTGAAAAACGCCGACGGCTCGCTGGCCGTGACCAAGACCGAAAACGGCGTCAACCCGCTCTGCTTTGGCCAGACCGCGCTGCTGGGGTGCGACGTGTGGGAGCACAGCTATTACATCGACTACCGCAACAAGCGCCCGGCCTACCTGTCGAACTTCCTCGACAATCTGGTGAACTGGGAAAACGTCGCCAGCCGCCTGTAAGGCGTGACGCGACGCGGATTTCTCGGGGGGCTGCTGGCAGCGATGCTGGCGGGCCTTCTTGCGTTTATATACGGGTTTTTCATTGAACCAGCCTGGCGGTTGCGGGTTGGCAAATGGCGGCTGACGCCCGAAACGTGGCCTCGGGACAGGCAGCTCCGTGTCGTTGCAATCAGCGACCTTCATGTGGGCGAGCCCTATGTCGGTCTGGGGCGTGTGCGTCAGATCGTGCGGCGGGCAAACGCCTTGAATGCCGACCTTGTGGTGCTGCTGGGCGACTATGCGGCGGGGCATCAGTTTGTGACCAGGGACGTCAAGATCGCGGATGTTGCACCGGTCCTTGCTCAGCTGAAAGCCCGGTTCGGCGTGTTCGCGATCCTTGGCAATCACGACTGGTGGGACGACCCAGAGGCGCAGCGGCGGCGGGGCGGCCCCAATCGCTATGCCGAGGCCCTGAAGCACGCGGGCATTCAGGTTCTTTCGAACGACGCCAGAAAGCTGAGCGAGGCCGGGATATGGGTGGCGGGATTGGAAGACCAGATTGCAGTGCGTGACGATCGGGGGCGTTGGGTCGGATTGGATGATCTGCCTGCGACCCTTGCACAGATCACAGATGACGATCCGGTCATTCTGTTGGCGCATGAACCTGACATTTTCCCGAAGGTTCCGGCGCGCGTGACGCTGACCCTTTCTGGTCACACACATGGTGGACAGGTTCGCCTTTTTGGTTGGGCTCCGGTTGTTCCGTCGCGATATGGCGGCAGATATGCCTACGGACCCGTCCGGGAAGAGGGGCGCGATCTTGTGGTCTCGGGAGGTATCGGATGTTCCAAGCTGCCGGTCCGCTTCGGCGCGCCGCCCGAGATCACGGTCGTTGATCTTGGTCCGGCCCGCCAGTGACCGCGCGGTCGCGATGATCAGCAAGGACAGCAAGCAGAACGCAACATGGTGACGCCGGACGACCCAAAGCCCAAGATGCCATTGGTGTTCCGCCTGACGCTGATCTGGGCGCTGCTGGGGTTGGGGGGCGTGCTGATCTTTCTGATCCGGGCAACGGGGCCGGATGAAGGGACGCAGCAGCAGATGGAGCGGGCGCGGAACCATCTGTTCACGTCCATCGAGGGCATCGCACCCGGCGAGGCGCGCTGGATCGACTTGAAACATACAATCGTCATCGTCTGGCGACGCGATGCGACCGAGCAATCCCTGGCCCTGCAACAGGCAGGGTTGATCGAACCGGGCGGTGTCAGTGCCGCGCCGGGCTCGGGAGCCACCGACGAAAACACCGCTTTGCCGTTCGACCCGGAATGGCTCTTTGTCGGCGCAGTCAGCCCCAACTCACCGGGCTGCGTGGTCATGCCGAAGGCGGGCAGGTTTGGCGGGTTCTTCGACCCCTGCACCAAGGCGCATTTCGACATGTGGGGGCGGCTGCGCGACGGGCCGGGGGATCGGGATCTGGTCATCCTGCCCAGCCGGATTGATGGGGCGGCGGCTTCGGTCTTTCTGGATCTGACCGATGTACCCAAAGCGCGCTGAGGGTTCTGGCGATCGTTGGGGGGCGGGGGCGGTGCCTCGGGGCTTGCATCCCGGTCGGCTTGGGCGCAGACAGGCGGCATGACTGACCTGCGCCTTGGCCTTTTGTCGATGATCGCCGCCTGTACCATCTGGGGGCTGTCGCCGATCTACTATGCCGAGCTGTCGCATGTGCCGCCGCTGGAAATCCTGGCCCACCGGACCTTTTGGTCGCTGATCTTCTTTCTGGGCCTGCTGCTGGCGCAACGGCGCCTGGGCGAGCTGCGGCGCGGCTTTGCCGCCCCCAGGCGTGCAGGGATCATCGCGCTGGCCGCGCTGATGATTTCGATCAACTGGTTTCTGTTCATCTTTTCGGTTCAGATCGGCCGCACCACCGAAGCCAGCCTGGGCTACTACATCTTTCCGCTGGTTGCGGTGCTGTTTGGTCGGTTCCTGCTGCATGAACCCATGGGGCGCGCCCAGTGGCTGGCCGTGGGGCTGGCCACGCTGGCGGTGACGGTTCTGACCGTGGGGCTGGGGGCGGCGCCCTGGATCGCGCTGGCGATCGCGCTCAGCTTTGGGATCTATGGGCTGATCAAACGGGGCCTGCCTTTGGGGCCGGTGGTGTCGGTCACCTGCGAGGTGCTGTTCTTTCTGCCCATCGCGCTGACGATCATCGGGCTTGGGGTCTGGGACGGGCAGGGGCGCTTTGGCCTTGATCTGCGCGACAGCCTGCTTCTGGTGCTGGCGGGGCCGCTGACCGGGCTGCCGCTGGTGCTGTTCAGCCAGGCGGCCAAGCGGTTGCCCATGGGGACGGTGGGGGTGATGCAGTACATCAACCCCAGCCTGCAGTTCATGTCCGCCGTGCTGGTGCTGGGCGAAGTGATCACCCGCTGGCACGCCATCGCCTTTCCGCTGATCTGGCTGGCGCTGGTGATCTATTCGGTCGCGGTGCTGCGTCAGGAAAAGGCCGCGCGCAGGGCGGCGATGGCATCTTCGGGTGTTGCGACCTCGACCAGCATGTCGGCAAGCGAGGCATCGGCAAAGCCCTGACGCACCACATGCGCCACCAGATCCAGAAGCGGGGTCCAGAACCCGTTGGTGTTGAGCACCAGGATCGGCTTGTCATGCAGCCCAAGCTGCCGCCAGGTCAGCGCTTCGAACAGCTCATCCAGCGATCCCGCGCCGCCCGGCAGCAACAGCACCGCGTCGGCATTCATGATCATCACCTTCTTGCGCTCGTGCATGGTTTCGGTGACCACAAAGCTCGACAGATCGGTCTTGCCGACCTCGCGGCGCAGCAGGTGTTCGGGGATCACGCCAAAGGTCTCGGCGCCCGCGCTTTGGGCGGTGCGCGCGACTTCGCCCATCAGGCCCACATCGCCCGCCCCATAGACCAGACGCCAGCCTTCGGCGGCGATGCGGCGGCCGGTGTCACGGGCGTCTTCGGCATAGGCGGGGTCCACGCCGGGGCGTGACCCGCAATACACACAAACGGATCTGGAAATCATGTCGGACCTTAAGCACTTGTGATTTGGGGAATTTTGACCCCAGATAACGCGATTGATACACTGTCTTCAAGATCCGTCGCACGGCCCCCGCTGGGCAGATCGCGGAAAAAGGGGGCAGACGAACGCATATCGGGCGGCTTTGTGAAAGGCTGAGACATGGCATTTGGCGCGTTGGGATCCTTGGGGTCGACCGGAAAGATCTGGCTGGGCGCAGCCGGGGCCGCAGCGGTTGCGGTGATCGGTGGGGTCTATGTGAATGGCGGCTTTGCCCCCGAGCCACCTGTGTCAGCGCCGGTGGCCGAGCAGCGCGAAGCGGCGACACCCGATATGGGAGGCGCGCCTGAAGAGCCCGCCACGCCCACCGATCCTGCGCCCGACACCGCCGCGCAGGTCGTCCCGCAGATCGCATCCGAAATCCCGCCCGCGCTTGAGGCGCCTGAAGGGGGATCCGCAGATAAGGCAGCCCCGGAAGGGCTGCCGCCGCTGATGCCGCCGGGGTTCGACATCGTGCGCGCCAACCCGGACGGATCCACGCTTGTGGCCGGGACCGGCCCGGTGGGGGCCGAAGTGCGGGTTCTGGTCGACGGTGCACCGGGTGGGCGCGGCATTGTCGATGGGTCGGGCGGGTTCGTGGTGTTCCTGACGCTGGAGACCGGGCCCGATCCGCGCGTTCTGACGCTTGAAGCGGAACAGGATGGGCAGGTGGTGCAGTCAGACGCACAGATCATCCTGGCACCCGTTGCAGAGCCGGTTGCCGAGCCTGGGACCGCGCCGGTCGCAGAGGCGGTTTCAGAGCCTGTCGCCGAACCCGACACCGAAGGGCGGCTGGCCGCCGGACCCGACGCCGCCGCGCCCGAGCCCGAGGCACCCGGTGCCGCAGGGCATGAAGGCAGTGCGCCAGAACCCGAAGCCCCACCTGCGGACCGGGCCGATGTGGCCGTGCTGCGGGCGGATGCCGACGGGGTCGAGCTGGTGCAGCCCGCAGCCCAGGCCCCGGATGTGGACGATATTGCGCTTGATACGATCAGCTATTCACCGGCCGGCGCGGTGCAGATTTCGGGCCGCGCCGCCCCTTCGGCGCGCGAGACGCTGATCCGGGTCTATCTTGACAACCAGCTGGTCAGCGATCTGACAGCGGATCCCGACGGGCGCTGGCGCGGGGTGATCGAGGGGATCGAACCGGGGGTCTACACGCTGCGGCTGGATGCGGTGGATCCGGCCGGACAGGTGGTGAGCCGTCTGGAAACCCCGTTCAAACGCGAAGATCCTCTGGCGCTGAGTGCGGCGCGTGGCGACGCACCCGAAGATGGCGCTGCGATCCGTGCGGTAACGGTGCAGGCAGGGGACACGCTGTGGGCGCTGTCGCAGGCGCGCTATGGGGATGGGGTGCTGTTTGTAAAGCTGTTCGAGGCCAATCGCGACCAGATCCGCGACCCCAATCTGATCTATCCCGGTCAGGTCTTTGAACTGCCGCAATAGCCCGATGATCGGGGTTTGATCCAAAGGCGCGCCTCGGGCGAGGCGCATTTCATGCTGGCATGGCCATGCGGCCATGCGTGGGTGCCCCTTGATGCCGTCGGGCGCTGGTACCTCCGGGCGATGCGCTTTACATAAGGCAAAGACAAGGCGCGGGGCAGCAGGCGATGACACAAGAGATTTCCAGCGCGGCCGAGCGCCGCTCGGGCCTGCGCACGATCCGGCGGGTGGCGCCCTATCTGTGGCCCGAAGATGATCCGGGCATCCGCCGCCGCGTGGTCTGGGCGCTGGTGGCGCTGGTCGTGGCCAAGCTGATCGCCGTCTATGTGCCGATGCTCTACAAGGGGGCCGTGGACGGGCTGGCGCAGGATGCGGTGCCGATGCTGGGGCTGGGCGCGATTGCGCTGACGGTGGCCTATGGGATGGCGCGTCTGATGGGCGTGGGATTTCAGCAGCTGCGCGATGTGATCTTTGCCCCGGTGGGTCAGCGCGCGCTGCGGATGCTCGCGCTCGAGACCTTTACCCATATTCACCAGCTGTCGCTGCGCTATCACATCACCCGCAAGACCGGCGGGCTGAGCCGCATCATCGAGCGCGGGGTCAAAGGGGTCGAATTCCTGCTGCGGTTCCTGCTGTTCAGCATCGGCCCGCTGGTGCTGGAGCTGCTGCTCATCGGCATCATCCTGACGGTGCTGTTCGACATCTGGTATCTGGTGATCGTGGCCGTCACCATGGGGCTTTACATCTGGTTCACCTTTGCGGTCACCGAATGGCGGGTCAAACTGCGCCGCGAGATGAACGATCAGGACACCGATGCCAATCAGAAGGCCATCGACAGCCTGCTCAACTTCGAAACCGTCAAGTATTTCGGGGCCGAAGCGCGCGAGGCGGCGCGTTATGACCAGTCGATGCGGGGCTATGCGCAGGCCGCGCTGAAGACGTCCTATTCGCTGGCGTTCCTCAATTTCGGGCAGTCCCTGCTGATCACCGCAGGGCTGGTCGGGGTGATGGTTCTGGCCGCCATCGGTGTGCAGAAGGGCGATCTGACGGTGGGCGATTTCGTTATGGTCAACGCCTACATGATCCAGATCACCGTGCCGCTGAATTTCCTGGGCACCGTCTATCGCGAGATCCGCCAGTCGCTGGTGGATATGGGCGAGATGTTCGATCTGCTTGAACAGCCCCCCGAGGTCAGCGACCGCCCCGGTGCCCCCGACCTGCAGGTCAGCGGCGGCGAGATCCGGCTTGAGGATGTGCGCTTTGGCTATGATCCCGACCGCGAAATCCTGCGCGGCGTGGATCTGACCGTGGGCGCGGGGGAGACCGTTGCCATCGTGGGGGCCACGGGATCGGGCAAATCGACCATCGGGCGGCTGCTCTTTCGCTTCTATGACCCCACCGCCGGGGCGCTGAAGATCGACGGGCAGGATCTGCGCGCGGTCACCCAGACCAGCCTGCATGCGGCCATCGGTGTGGTGCCGCAGGACACGGTGCTGTTCAATGACACGATCCGCTATAACATCGGCTATGGCCGCGCTGGCGCCACCCAGGCCGAGATCGAGGCCGCCGCCCGCGCCGCCCAGATCCACGACTTCATCACCGCCTTGCCGGACGGGTATGACACCGCAGTGGGCGAACGCGGGCTGAAACTGTCGGGTGGGGAAAAGCAGCGTGTGGGCATAGCGCGGACCCTGCTCTAGGATCCGCCGATCCTGCTGCTGGACGAAGCGACAAGCGCGCTGGACAGCGACACCGAGGCCGAGATCAAGGACGCACTGGCCCGCGCGGGCCAGGGGCGCACGGTGATCATCATCGCGCACCGGCTGAGCACCGTGGCCGAGGCCGATCAGATCATCGTGCTGGATCAGGGCCGCATCGTCGAGCAGGGCCGGCACGAGGCGCTGCTCGAGGCGGGCGGGCGCTATGCGCAGCTCTGGCAACGCCAGCTGGTGGATGACGCGGCCTGAACCGGATGACGGTGTTGCTGTGTCGGCCGATCGGATCGAAGCCTTCGGTTTGCGCAATGGCAGGGTCTTGGTCCCGGTGGGAAGACACGGGCTCTGCGAACCCGACGGATATGTCAGCGCAGGGTTTTGCACGAGGGCAGGGCGTGAAGGGTCGATCAGCGGGTGAAGCATGGGCATATTGGGCCATCTTCCCTTATCACGACGAGAAACATCCGAGGCCCAACGCAGTTCGCCACAGGGCTTTGGAATGGCCCAACGTTGCGAAAATCAAAACAGCATGATGTAACTTGGCTTATGATTTCTGCTGTCCTCTTCGATCTTGACGAAACTCTCTTTGCTCGCACTGCGTCCCTGAAGCAGTTCATCGAAGACCAGATCAGACATCAGTACCCTGACATCTTTCCGAATGTGGAGATGACTGTTAGCCGCTTTTTGGAACTCGACAATAGGGGAGCGAAACCAAAAGACGAAGTCTATCGTACACTTTTGGCAGAGTTCGACAGAGATGATCGGGCGCTTGCTGCTGAACTGTTCGCGCACTACGAGGCAAACGCATGGAGGTTTGCCTCGGGATTTCATGGTATGTCGGAAGCGATTACTGATGTCAGAAAGTTAGGGTTCAAAATCGGGATTGTCACAAATGGACAAACTCATATTCAGCTTCGGTCTTTGTTGGCGCTGAACTTGGATAGATTGGTGGACGACTACGTGATCTCTGAGGCGGTGAATCTCAGAAAGCCCGATCCAAGGATCTTTCGTCTGGCCGCGCAAAATTTGTCAGTGCAACCAGAAAGCTGTGTGTTTGTCGGTGACTCGCCGGTGGCGGATGTCGTTGCTGCCAAAAGGGCTGGAATGAAAGCCGTTTGGCTTCCAAACGGTGCGATGTGGCCGGACGATCTTTTCCAATACGCCGATGCCGAGATAAGCGCATTGTCAGAGTTGAGTCCTGTTTTGCGTGAACTGACGTAGGTGTTTGATCCCGCGGTTTTGTGATGAAATCCTTCCGTTGGAAGGGAAGGCAGCACTATGGGACAAGGCCGCCATGCGCGTGCCATATACTCTTGGCCGGCAGGCGATTTGTGAAACAAATCTGTCGAAAGTGCATGCACGCTGTCAGAGCAGCAATGCAGCAATGCAGCGATCGCAGGCCAAGGTCACCTTGGGTGACCGGGGTCACAGACAGGGGGCGTTGTGTCGTGCTGGAATGGCGTATGCCAGAGGAGAGCGACCAATGCTGCTGCTGCTGCCCCCCAAACGACCGACCCTGATGCAACGGGTCCGCTATCTGTTCGATCGGCTGGTGCGGATCCAGAACCGCGTCGACCGGATCGGCTAGACCTCGGGCGCAGGGCCCGTGTGGGTTTTGCGCCGACCCTCGCAAGGTCTTCGAATGGGCCTGCGATACCTCGCGTCCTGATCACTCTGATCCTGCGCGGCCTGATGTCGGATGTGCCACGATACCTTGGCCGATCGTGATCAACCGAAATCTGTGATCTGGGCGGGGCCAGCCATGTGCGGATGGCGCGGCGGCTGCAACAGGGGCTGCGACCGCGCCGGATGGGGCGGCGGCCCATGCCGCCGCCGCCGCTACACTGGGTCAGGCCGACAGGATCTTGGCCTTTTGCGCTTCGAATTCGGCATCGGTGATGACGCCCTTGTCTTTCAGCGCGCCCAGCTTTTCCAGTTCGTCCGCCGCCGACACCTGAGCGACCGAGCGGATGTAGTCGCGCTGCGCGTTCTGGATCGTGGTGAAGTCTTCTTCGCTATGGGTGCGCATCTTGTCGCCGCGCAGCAGCAGATAGGCCAGCACCCCCAGCCATGGGATCAGGATCACGAATGCGACCCAAAGCGCCTTGCTGACCCCGCTGAGATCCGTCGAGCGGAAAATGTCGGCCACCACCGACACCATGACCCAGATCCAGGCCGCAAAGAGAAAGATCCAGACGATGGACCAGAAGACGTGAAAAAATCCGAAATCGGCTTCCATGAT
This sequence comes from Marinibacterium sp., assembly GCA_025800215.1. Classification (GTDB taxonomy): domain Bacteria; phylum Pseudomonadota; class Alphaproteobacteria; order Rhodobacterales; family Rhodobacteraceae; genus JAOXSC01. The sequence continues at coordinate 24,723 of JAOXSC010000082.1, read as the reverse complement.
AGTCAATCCTTATGCAGTGACGCTGACCACGCGACGTCAGGGGGCCTTGTGCACTGGCGGCCCTGGTCATCTTGAAATGCCCGGTTCCGTGACCTGTGGTGTGTTGCGTCGCCCCGCCCGGCGGGGTGGGGCCGAACAGCCGCAGGTTGCAGGCCGGTCGCCCTAGTCGTCCCGCAAGATCCTGCACATGGCAAGGCAAATGTGACCTCTGCGTCGAATATGCGTGTTGGGCGCTGGATCTTGCCCCCCGGCACGCGATGCCGACATGCGCCCCCCGGCGGTTGGACCGCCGGGGGTGGGGTCATTCCGCCGCGTGGGGGGCGTCGGGATCGTCCTTGGATGACGCGCGCGACACCAGCGTCAGCGGTTCATCATCGGGCAGGGGGTCATTCAGCGTCAAAGGTTCATCCGTCGCCGGTTTGGCGTCGGGGGGGCCGTCCATGTTATCCCAAAGGATTTCGGTGCTTTGCAGGTTGCGGGTGCCGCGGCGCAGTTGCAGATCTTCGCGTATGCGCTTGCCTTCTCCGGTCAGACCGCCTGCCATCAAGGCAAGCCCCGCGCCATAGAAGCCCTTGACCACCCAGACCCGCAGTGCCAGCAGCGACGGGGTCACCAGCAGCGTCAGCACGGTGGCAATGCCAAGGCCGAACACCACCGCCGTGGCCAGCTGTTTCCACCAGAGCGCGGTGGGGCTGTCGATGGAATAGCCGCCGCCGATGAAATCAAGGCTCAGCCCGAACATCATCGGGGTCAGGCCCGCCATGGTGGTGATCGTGGTCAGCAGCACCGGCCGGATCCGGCTTTGGGTGGTGCGGATGATCGCTTCGATCCGGGGCATGTGCTGGCTGTATTCCTGATAGGTGTCGATAAGAACAATGTTATTGTTCACCACGATCCCCGCCAGCGCGACGATCCCCGTTCCGGTCATGATGATGGAAAAGGGCTGCTGCATCACCATCATCCCGATCAGCACGCCGGTGGTGGACAGAACCACCGCCAGCAGCACCAGCACCGAATTGTAGAAGCTGTTGAACTGCGTCAGCAGGATGATGAACATCAGCCCGAGCGCGCCTGCAAAGGCCCGCATCAGAAACGCGCCGGATTCGGCCTGCTCTTCCTGATCACCGGTCCATTCCCAATCCACCGCGGCTGGCAGGGGATCGGTGTCAAGCCATTCGGTCAGCACCGCGATGCGTTCATTGGCGTTGATCGGCGCCGTACGCGCGCTGCCGTCGTCGAGCGCGCGGCGCACAGCCTCGGCGCTGCCAGCGCTGCCCAGGGCAAAGACCGTGTATTCGTTGCCCTGCGCGTCCGTCACCACCGGCCCGCTGGCGCTGGTGCCTTCGGGCACGGCGCGCAGGGTGGCCAGGATGTCCTGACCGCCATCATCGGTGTCGGTGATCACCTTGCTCAGCCCGGCTTCGACATCCGCCTTCACGTCGTAATAGCGCTGCTGGCCGATACGGCTGATGGTGGCGACCTTGGCCACAGGCGTGCGGGTGATGAAATTTGACAGCGGTACCAGACCTTCCGATGTGCGCACCTTGAGCGCGTCCAGCGTGCTCAGCACCCGTTGGTCTTCGGGCAGGCGCACGCGGATCTCGATCTGGTCGTCGCTGTTTTGCACCCGCATTTCATCCAGCAGGATGCCGCGTGTGACCAGTTGCACCATCGCCCCCACGGTGGCCACATCGGCGCCATAGCGCCCGGCCTTGGCCACATCCACGTCGATCTGCCAGTCGATGCCGGGCAGGGGCAGGCTGTCTTCGATCTGGATCAGGCCGGGGGTGCGTTCGAATTCGGCCCGCGTCGTCAGCGCGGCGGTGGTCAGGTCGTCCCAGGTGTCGCCCTTGAGACGCAGATGCACCGGCTTGCCGGTGGCGGGGCCCTGGCTGATCGCCTTGAGCTCGATCACAAAGCCCGCCACCTGCGCCACGTCGCGCTTGAGCTCTTCGACGACCACATCGCCGTCATAGCGCTGGTCGATCTCTTCGCGCTCGATGCCCAGCCAGCGGGTCAACCGGCTGCCCAGCCAGCCGGTCAGCGGTTCGCTGACCGTGGGGCGGTCATCCCAGGGGATGATTTCGAACTGGACCTGTCCGACCGTGTCGGGGGGCAGCTGCGCGCCCGACGCATCGGTATTGAGCCCGCCATCCCCGGCAAAGGCAAAGACATTGACCACCGCCGGATGGGCCGAGATGATCTCTTCGGCCTGACGGACCATGGCGTCTTCTTCTTCCAGCGACGTGTTGCCGCGCGCGCGCACATAGGCGGTGACCTGTTCGGGTTCGGTTTCGACAAAGAATTCGACGCCGTAATTGTTTTCCCCAAAACGCTGGAACGTGGTGGCCACGCCAAGCCCCACGGCCAGGATCACCACCACCGGCATGATCGGGTTGCCCACCACAAAGCTGACGGCGCGCCCCAGCAGGTTGCGGTGATAGCCTGCCGCCACGGCGCGCGGTGCGCGTTCGATCTTGGCCGCGCCCAGGATCACGCTGGCCAGAACGCAGGATAGCAGGAACATCACGATGCCGATCACGGTGCCGATTGCCCCCAGATCGGCGGGCAGCAGATAGGCCGGGTTCAGCACCTGCATGGCCGACACGAACATCGCATAGATCCCCAGCGGAACCAGGGCCGCGCGCAGGCCCCACCAGGGGATCGCGCGTTTCAGCGCATCCGACAGGCGCCCGAACAGACGGCTCAGCCGTCCGCTGACCCCGCCCATCACCGGCAGGTAGATCAGCGCCACCACCAGCGATGCCGACAGCACGAAGATCAGCGTCACCGGCAGCATGCCCATGAATTCACCGGGCACGCCGGGCCAGAACAGCATCGGAAGGAAGGCGCACAAGGTGGTCGCCGTGGACGACACGATAGGCCAGAACATGCGTTGAGCGGCCTCGACATAGGCATGCATCGGGCCGGTGCCTTCCTTGATGCGCTTGTCGGCATATTCGACCACCACAATGGCGCCATCCACCAGCATGCCCACGGCCAGGATCAGGCCGAACATCACGATGTTGGAAATGCTGACCCCCATGAGGGCCAGAAAGGCAAAGCACAGCAGGAAGGATGTGGGGATGGCAAAGCCCACCAGAAGTGCTGCACGGGTGCCCAGGGCGGCCAGCACCACGATCATCACCAGCGCCACGGCCGTCAGAACCGATCCTTCAAGCTGGCGCACCATGCTGTCGACCTGACGGCTCTGGTCATTCGACGTGCCGACCTTGATCGCCGCCTGCAGCTCGGGCGGCCATTTGGCTTCCGATTTGGCGATGGTCTCTTTGACCAGGTTCACCGTGTCGATCAGGTTGTAGCCCTTGCGCTTGACCACCTGTAGCGCGATGGTCGTTTCCCCGCCAAAGCGTGCGGTGCCGGTGCGGTCTTCGAAGGTATAGTTGATCTCGGCCAGATCGCCCAGCGTGACCACCCGGTCGCCATTGACCTTGACCGGCAGGTCATAGACATCGCGCGGTTCGTCAAATGACGACGGGATCTTGACGGCAAAGCTGCCCTGGGCGGTTTCCACCTCGCCCGCGGCGATCAGCTGGTTGTTGTTCTGAACCACCGACACCAGTTCATTGGCGGTGACGTTGTAGCTTTCGAGCCGGAGCGGGTCGATCAGCACTTCGAGCATTTCGTCACGGTTGCCCGCGATCCCGGCCTCGAGCACCGGATCAAGCGATTCCAGATCGTCCTGCAGCCCCTTGGCAATGCGCGCCATGGTGCGTTCGGGCACATCGCCGGTCAGGTTGACGATGACGATGGGAAATTCGGAAAAATTGAATTCGTCGACATTGTACTGCTCAAAGCCATCAGGAAATTCGGCTTCGGCGCGGCTCATGGCGTCGCGCACATCGGCGGTGATGGCCGTCTTATCCCAGCCGAAATCGAATTCCAGAACGACGATCGCATAGCCTTCGGCGGCGGTGGCCGACATCTTGTCGAGCCCGTCGAGATCCGCCAGCTCGGTCTCCATCGGTTTGACCAGCAGGTTTTCGGCATCTACCGCCGAAATGCCGGGGAAGGGCACCGAAACGAAGAGAGCGGGGATTTCGATATCGGGCTCGCCTTCCTTGGGCAGGCCCCAGTATGAATATCCGCCAATGGCGAGCGACAGGATGATAAAGGCAATCACCATGCGGGCCCGGTCGGCGGCCCAGGACACCACACCCATCATGATTGGTCATCCTTGTAGCTGGGCATCACGGGGGCGCCTGCGGTCACAAAATCCTGACCGGTGACGATCACATCCGCCTCGGGTGGCAGGCCGCTGACCCAGATCCCCGACAGCGTGTCGCGCACCACCGACACCGGGGTAAAGCCCACGATGTTGCCCGGTTCCACCGTGCGCACGCCAAGCTGGCCTTCGTTGTTCAGCGTCAGCGCCGATTGCGGCAGCTTGTGGGCGCTGATCCCCTGCGATGTGATGACGATCTCGGCGGTCTGGCCGTCGCGGATGCTCAGATCTTCGTTGTTCACCGCAATTTCGACCTGGAAGGTCCGTGTGGTGGGGTCTGACGAGCGGCTGAGAAAGCTGACCTGCCCGCGCACCTCTTGGCCAGTGGCCAGCCGCGCCCCGGCCTGCGCGCCCAGTTCGATCTTGGCCAGTTCGGTTTCCGGCACAAACCCCACCAGCTTGATCGGGTCGAGCCGGATCACCGTGGCACAGAGCGATCCGGGCTGCATCAGGCTGCCGATTTCGGCGGTGTCGCTTTCCAGAAGGCCCGAAAAGGGGGCTTCGATGGTCAGGTTGTCGATCTCACGCTGGGCGGCGGCCACCACGGCGGTGGCGCTTTCGATGCCGCTCTGCGCGGTTTCAAGCCCGGCTTCGGCCGATTTGATCCCGGCCTCGGCGGCGCGCACCAGTGCTGCGGTCTGGGCCACGCGGGTATCCGATGCAAACCCGCCTTCAGACAGTTTCGAGGCCGCGTTGTCGTTGATCTGCGCCTCTTCAAGGCGGGCGGCGGCCTCGGCCAGCATGGCCTCGGCCTCGGGCACGCGGGCGCGGGCTTCGGTCAGGCGGGCGCGGGCCTCGACAAGGATGGCCTCGCGGGTGCCGATATCAAGCTGGCACAGCAGCTGCCCCTTTTCCACAAAGGCGCCTTTGCGCAGCGGTTCGGAGATTACCCGCGCGGTGGTTTCCGCGCGCACCTCGACCTGGCGGTCGGCGCGGGTTTCACCGCGCACCAGCACCGCATTGCCGATGCTCTGCGCGCGTGAGCGTTCGACCAGCACGCGGATGCCGGTCTCAGGTGTTGCATCAGCCACCGGAGTTGCGTCTGCAGGCGCCTCTGCCGTGCTGTGGTCGGTTTGTGCCGTTTCGGCCGTATCGGTCGCTGCTGGGCCGCGCGCAAAGCCCAACAGCGCCTCGCGTTCGGCCACCACAAAATAGAGCACCACCATCACGACAAGCGCAGTGAGAACCGGGATCAATCGCATTTTTTTGTCCTTCATAGCGCGGTGCCACCGCCGCGATGCACCGAAACTGCAATTCTTAAACCATAATGTTCAAGTGTTTCACATGGGGATATTACGCTGAACAGACCAGTTCAGATGCAGTTTTTTTTGATATTCTTCACAGGCCCCCGGATGCGTCGGCTGATTTCAGCCACTTGGCTTGCCTCAAGCGGCGCGCTAAGAGGGGCCAATGCCGCATTTTCGAGCCGGCGCCATCGGGCGTTCTGGCGGGCGGCGCAGACCATAAAAGCCGGGGGCGGGATGAGCGATACCGACAGCTTTATCGACGAGGTGACCGAAGAGGTCCGCCGCGACAGGCTTTATGCGCTGCTGCGCAGATACGGCTGGATCGCGGTTCTGCTGATCTTTGCCATCGTGGGCGGCGCGGCCTTTTCGGAATACCGCAAGGCCCAGATCCGCGCCGAGGCCGAAGCGCTTGGCGATGCGATCCTGACCGCGCTTGAGGCCGATGACGACGCCACCCGCGCCGAACGTCTTGATGCGATCGACACCGAAGGGGCGGGGCAGGCGGCCATTGTGGCCATGCTTGATGCCACGGCCAAGGCCAATGCCGGCGACACCGACGGGGCCGTGGCGGTGCTGAATACGATCACGCCCACGGGCGACCTGCCGCCGATCTACCCGGCCATGGCGCAATTCAAGGCACTGGTTCTGCAGGGCGACAGCACGCCCGTGGAAACCCGCCGCATCGCGTTCGAAGCACTCGCCCAGCCGGGGGCGCCGCTGCGTCTTCTGGCCGAAGAGCAACTGGCGCTGATCGCGCTGGAAGAAGGCGACAGCCAGGGCGCCATCGACCGCTTTCAGGCGCTGTTGCAGGACGCCGAAGTGTCGCGCGCCCAAAGCCAGCGTGTCGCCCAGATGATCGTGGCGCTTGGCGCCATCCCGGTGGTGGTCACCCCCGGTCAGCAGGGCTGAGCAGCAACACCAAAAAGGCCCAGACAGACGGCCGCACACACAGGAAGACAGGCACATGACAGGTTCGGCATTCTTCAAGCTTGGCTCGCACCGGCGCGCTGTCCTGACGCTGGGGGTGGCGGCGCTTCTGTCGGCCTGTGCCCAGCCCGACGTGATCCTGCCCGGCGCCCGCGAAGCGGTGGATCCGGCGCGCGATGACAGCCGGATCTTCATTGATGCCACCGAAAGCCGGCCGATCCGCCTGCCGTCGGCCACGCGCAATGCATCCTGGGAACAGGGGTTCGGCACCCCGGCCTTTCGCACCGACAACCCCGCGCTGGCCGCCCAGCCCAGCCTGGTCTGGAGCACCCGGATCGGGCAGGGCGATTCGCGCCGCCAGCGCATCGTCGCCACGCCGATGGTGGGCGGGGGTCGTGTCTACACGCTGGACGCGGTCGCCACGCTGAGCGCGACCAGCCAGTCCGGCGCGCCGCTTTGGTCAGTGGATCTGACGCCGTCGGATGCCAAATCCACGGATGCCACCGGCGGCGGCATCGCCTATGCGGATGGCACCGTCTATGTCAGCCTGGGCTTTGGCGAGGTCATCGCCGTGGATGCCACATCGGGCGGGGTGCGCTGGCGCCAGCGCATCGACGGCACCGGCAGCGGCCAGCCCACCGTGTCGGGCGGGATCCTGTATCTTGTGTCGGGCGATCAGACCGGCTGGGCGATCGACGCCAAATCGGGCCGCGTTCTGTGGCAGCTTGAAGGGGGCGCCAGCGCCGCCAACGTGCTGGGCGCGCCGGCCCCTGCCATCAGTTCGAAATTTGCGCTCTTTGCCTTTGGCTCGGGCGAAGTGGCCGCCGCCTTCAAGACCGGCGGTGTGCAACGCTGGAGCGCCAATATCTCGGGCGCGCGCGCCGGTGTGGCGGTATCGCGCTATGGCGATCTGACGGGGGAACCCGTGATCGTGGGCAATACCGTCTATGTGGGCAACCAATCGGGGCGTCTGGTGGCGCTTGACCTGGACAGCGGCACCCGCCGCTGGACCCTGCTGCAGGGCACCGCCGGTCCGGTCTGGCCCGCAGGCGACAGCGTATTCGCGATCACCGATACCGCCCAACTGATCCGTGTCGACGCCGCAAGCGGAGACATCATCTGGGCCAAACCTCTGCCCGGCTTCGTCAAGGAAAACCCCCGCAAACATGCCGCCATCGTCGCCAATTACGGCCCCGTCATGGCCGGTGGGCGGCTGCGCGTGGTGTCGGGCGACGGGCTGATGCGCAGCTTTGACCCCACCAATGGCGCGCTTCTGGGCACGGTCGAAATCCCCGATGGGGCCTCGACACGGCCGTCGGTGGCGGGCGGAACGCTCTATGTGGTCAGCCGAAAGGGCGATCTGCACGCTTTCCGTTGACGCCGCAATAGGGTAAGAGGCGAATCTTCTGCAAGAGAAAGCCGGTCCCATGCCGTTCACCCTCGCTATTGTGGGGCGCCCCAATGTGGGCAAGTCCACGCTGTTCAACCGCCTTGTCGGCAAGAAACTCGCCCTGGTCGATGACCAGCCCGGCGTGACCCGCGATCTGCGTGAAGGCGAAGCGCGTCTGGGCGACCTGCGCTTTACCGTGATCGACACCGCCGGTCTGGAAGAAGCCACCGATGACAGCCTGCAGGGCCGCATGCGGCGGTTGACCGAGCGGGCGGTGGACATGGCCGATATCTGCCTGTTCATGATCGACGCGCGCGCCGGCGTGACCCCCACGGATGAAATTTTTGCCGACATTCTGCGCCGCCGCAGCGCCCATGTGATCCTGGCCGCCAACAAGGGCGAAGGATCGGCCGCCGATGCCGGTGTGATCGAAGCCTATTCGCTGGGTCTGGGCGAACCCATCCGGCTGAGTGCGGAGCATGGCGAAGGGCTGAACGATCTTTATACCCAGCTGGCCCCCATTGCCGACGCGCTGGCCGAGCAGGCCGCCGCCGATGCGCCCGAAACGGACGTGGATCTGCCCGAAGACGACGACGGCAATGATGGCGACATCCCCGATCACGCGCCCACCGCATCGCGCCCGCTGCAGGTGGCGGTGGTGGGGCGGCCCAATGCGGGCAAATCCACGCTGATCAACCGTATTCTGGGCGAAGACCGTCTGCTGACCGGCCCCGAGGCCGGGATCACCCGCGATGCGATCTCGCTCAATATCGACTGGGCGGGCACGCCCATGCGGATCTTTGACACCGCTGGCATGCGCAAAAAGGCCCGCGTTCAGGAAAAGCTGGAAAAGCTGTCGGTGTCGGACGGGCTGCGGGCGGTGAAGTTTGCCGAGGTCGTGGTGGTGCTGCTGGATGCGGCCATCCCGTTTGAACAGCAGGATCTGCGCATCGCCGATCTGGCCGAGCGCGAAGGCCGCGCGGTGGTCGTGGCGGTGAACAAATGGGATGTGGAACCCGAAAAACAGGAAAAGCTGCGTGACCTCAAAGAGGCGTTCGAACGTCTGCTGCCGCAGCTGCGCGGCGCGCCGCTGGTGACCGTGTCGGCCAAGACGGGCCGCGGGCTTGACCGCCTGCATGCGGCGATCCTGCGCGCCCATGACATCTGGAACCGCCGGGTCAGCACGGCGCATCTGAACCGGTGGCTGACGGGGATGCTGGAACAGCACCCGCCGCCCGCGCCGCAGGGCAAACGGATCAAGCTGCGCTATATGACCCAGGCCAAGACCCGCCCGCCGGGATTTGTCGTCATGTGCAGCCATCCCGACAAGATGCCCGATAGCTATAAACGCTATCTGGTCAATGGCTTGCGCGAAGACTTTGACATGCCCGGCACGCCGATCCGTCTGACGCTGCGCTCGCAGGGGGACAAGAACCCCTATAAGGGGCGCAAATCGTCGGGCCCGTCAAAGCTGCGCAAACATCTGGACAAACCGGGCAAGCCGCGCCGCTAGGCGCGCGCGCCCCGCAGGTCCGGCCCCGTTGATGGACGGGGGCCAGACGGGGTCCAGACGGGCCCCGAACGGGGCCCAAGGCTATGCGGCAGGTCCGCGATCCGCTACACTTTCCCCATTTGAGGCAGATTTGCAGGGGGAGGGCTTTGTGATGAGCAAACGGATTGCGGTCTTTTGTGACGGAACGTGGAATTCGCCCACGATCGCCGAAACCACCCATGTGCGAGAACTGGCGCAGTCGGTGATGGCAGCGTCCCAGGGCAATGACGCGCAGATTGCGCATTATTTCAAAGGTGTCGGTACAAAATCCAAAGGGTTTGGCGGGCTGGGCAATCTGGTCAGCAAATATGGCGGGGGCGCCTTTGGCTGGGGCCTGAACCGCCGGATCAAGGACGCCTATCGCTATATCGCCAGCAATTACGAACCCGGCGACAAGATCTACATCTTCGGCTTTTCGCGCGGCGCCTATACCGCGCGGTCTCTGGCGGGGCTGATCCGCAAGGCGGGCATCATCGACAGGGTCAACCGCGCCAGCGTCAACCGGGCGTTCTGGCTTTACAAACAGCTGGGCGACCACAACGGCCCCGACGCCCCGCATATTCAGGCGCTGCGCCAGGGCATGTCGCCGCGCGTGGCCACATCGCAAAAGGATCTCGATAAGCGCGGCAATGACGGATCGGTCATGGTCGATATCGCCTATCTTGGGATCTGGGACACGGTGGGCGCGATGGGCATTCCGTCACGCCTGACCGGGCGCGCCGAAGAGCTGGTGAATTTCCGCCACCGCTTTCATGACATGGAGCTGTCAAGCCTGGTCCAAAGCGCCCGCCACGCGGTGGCCATCGACGAACAGCGCGGGTTCTTTCCGCCGACGCTCTGGAGCAACCTCAACCGACTGTCGCGCAACAAATCCTTTGATGCGGGGCAGGCCGGCAGCACGGATCGCCCCTATCAGCAGATGTGGTTTGTGGGCGATCACGGCACCGTGGGCGGCTCGGGGGCGGGTCAGAAACCGCTGAGCGCGATCACCATGGGCTGGATCGCCGATGGCGCGCGGCTTGCGGGGCTGGATCTGTCGCCGGATCACCCGATCCCGTCGACACCGCCCGATCAGCGCGCGGCGATCAGCGTCTATTCCAATCAGGGCTTTGATCCCGACAACCCCGGCGCGCTCGACAGCGCGCGCGGGTCGCATGACAAGAACCCCGGTCCGCGCCACCGGTTTGAAATCCACCCAAGCGCGATCGACCGGCTGGACGGCGTTCCCGGCTACCGGCCCAAGACGCTGCGCGCCCTGTTTGCCGATCGCTACTGACGGGGCGGGCAGGATTGATGGGGGGCTGCGCGGGAAACTGCGCGCTTTTCGCCGCATCGCGGAAAGGACTGGCAAATGACGTCGCGGGGCACTTTCATTTTCTGAGAAACCGACTATTTTCGGGCGGAATTCGGACAAAAGGGCTGATTTGAAGATGTCTTTCGATCTCCGCACCTATACCCGGCAATACACGCAAAAGGACAACCGGCTGGCGGCGCTCAGCTATTTCGGCACGTTCGCGGTGTTCTTTGCCTCGCTCTACCTGGCGATCACCTATGTGTCGGTCTGGTACATCCTTCTGCCCATGGTTGTGGTGCATGCCTTCGCGGCGGTGCGCCTTTATGTGCTGCAGCATGATTGCGGCCACCATGCGTTTTTCGAAACGCGCCAGCAGAACGAACTGGCCGGGCATGTGCTGTCGCCCTTCACCTTTGCCCCGCATGAGGTGATGAAGCAGAACCACAACGAACATCACGGGTTCCTGGGCAATCTCGAACATCGCGAAACGACCGAGATTCACACCATGACCCTGCGCGAGTGGAACAGCGCGGGGTTCTGGGAACGCCTGCATTACCGGCTGTATCGCAACCCGCTGATCCTGATCCCGCTGGGGGCGTTCTATACCTACTTCTTCCGCTATCGCTGGCCCAAGAACACCGTGAAATACGGGGTCAAGGGCGTGCTGGTGCACAATGTGGCGGTGCTGGCCTGGGTTGCGACGATCTATCTACTGTGGGGCTGGACCGGGCTGGCGGTGTGGTTTGGCGCCAGCATGCTGGGCGGCATGATGGGCGTCTGGCTGGTCTATCTGCAGCATAATTTCGAAGACACCTATTGGGATCGCCGCCCCGATCTGGATCCCCAGATGGCGGCGGTACAGGGCTCGTCCTGTCTTGATTTCGGTTGGTTCTTCGATTTCGCGGTGGCCAATATCACGCTGCATGACATCCACCATCTGAACGCGCGCATCCCCTGCTATCGGCTGCGGGTCTGCCACCATTCGATGCCCGATGACGTCGCCCCCCGGCGGATCAAGTTCCCCGAAGCGCTGGCGGCGATGCGGCTCAAGCTCTGGGACGAAGACCAGCAGCGGCTGGTGCCCTTTCCGAAGACGCGCGGAGAACAGCCGTCCATGGCCTGATCGCAATTTATGTTGACGCTAGGGAATGCGGGGCTTGCCAGCCCCGCGTTTCTTTATCAATCTGACCCGTGTTAACGATGAGGAAGGATTGACCATGACCCCCAAATTCACTCTTGGTGCCGTCGCCTGTGCGCTTGTGCTGGCGGCCTGTGACATCCCCACGGCCGCGGTCGACCCGCTGAATGCGGCGCTGTCGGGCAAGACCCTGACCAGCGGATCAACCACGATCATGCTGGGATCGGATGGCACCATCAGCGGCGACGGCGTTGCCGGCACATGGGAGATCCGCGACGGCAAATTCTGCCGCACGCTGACCCAGCCCGAAAGCCTGCAGGGCAGCGAATGCCAGACCGTGACGCTGGATGGGGACAAGGCCACATTCCAAAGCCCCACCGGCCGCACGTCCAGTTTTACGCTGTCCTGACGCGTTTCCAGGTCACTTGAACCACGTCGCATCGCCCTGTGCGCCCGAACCACGCGAACGGGTGATGCAAACACCCCTGAATCGGCCCTAAGCGGTCGGGGACAGGGCCGGTGTGTCCTGGCTGAACAGGTTGACCCAGCCCGCCCCCGCACGTTCCCAGACCGAGCTGACATACATCTCTTCGTCCGCGCTGCGCCCGATCCGCCGGAACCGGGCGCGATAGGACAGCAGCGCGTGATCCGCCCCCAGGGGCCGCGCCTGCAGATCATGCAGCGAAAAGGCCGCGATGCTTGGACCTTGGGCCAGCTGAGCGATGTGATCTGACCTGTCGGCAAACCCGTCGGAATAAACCCCAAGAAAATCGGCCGCCAGCAGGCGGGCATCGGCGGCGCTGTCGCCATCCTGCAGGGCGCGCCAGACGGCGGTTTCATGTCGGGTGAGGCTGCTCAGAAGATCATGGTGCATGGGGCTGTCTTGCCGCTGGCTGGCGCCGCGTCAAGATGGTGCGGCGCGAATTGACATGTGTATATACATTGGCTATGCGTGGCCTGTGCGGAACGTCAGATGACCAAAGGAGATCCCCGATGCCAGCCGTGTCCGAAGTTCTGGGCGTAGGCCAGATGCTCACCAAGGCGTTCCATGCCATGGGGATCGACAGCGCCGAAGATCTCGCGAAGACCGATCCGACGGTGCTGACCCAGCTGCCCGGAATCGGCCTTTTGCGTGCGCAGCTTCTGATAAGCCGGGCCCGCGATCTGGCTTCAGAACAGGTCGAAGATCCCGCGCCATTCACGGGGCCGTCCACGGGGCCCGACCCGCAGCGCGCTGACCGCCCCACGGCGGCCGCCCGCGCGGCCGCAGCGCTGCGCGGTGACATGCCGCCTGCCGCTTCTGAAAGCGCCCCCGCCGAACCTGCCCCCGAAACGGCAGAGAAACCGGCCAAGAAGGGCAAGAAAGCGAAGAAGGCCAAAGCCGATTCTGGCAAATCCGCCGGCAAGTCCGGGGGCACAAAGGCCAAGAAGGCAAAGAAAGGCAAGAAATCGGGCAAAAAGCGCAAGGGCAACAAGGCGGGCTGAGCCTATTTCAGCGCTTGCCAGCCTGACCGCAGCGTCAGCAGCGCAATGATCAGCGCACCGGCGGTTGCGGCCCCCGCAAAACCATCGCGGACCCCCAGATTGGCCAGTGCAATCGCCACCAGTGCCCAAGCCAGCGCCGCGCCGTAGTCAGGGCAATCTGGCAGGCTCAGCAACACCGTGACCCCGATCACCAGACCCAGGCCCAGCATCGCCCAGGCCGCCACCATCTGATCCACCAGCCCATAGCCCGCCAGCACGAGGCCAACCGCCACCACGCTGGCCGCCGTCAGCCAGCCGCAATACAGCGCAATGGGCGCCCGCGCATACCAGCGATCCCAATGGGGCGCCCGCGCCATCGCCACCAGCCCGCTGCCCAGCATCAGCCAGATCATCACCGTGGCTGCCAGCGGGTTGCGTTCCGCAACGCTCAGCCACGCGGCCCCGATGACAAGGCTCAGGATCAGCGGCGCGCGCATGGGCCCCCAGTCGGGCGCATCGCGGCGCCACAGCAGCCCGAACAGCGCCGAGGCCAGCAGCCAGACATAGATCACGCCCCAGATCAGAAACGCATAGCCCGCAGGCTGGATCGGCGGGGCGATCTGCGGCACCGGAAACTGGCCCGCAGAAAACCCGTCAAAGCCGGGCACCAGAAACGGGCCGGCCACAAAGGCCAGCGCCGCCAGAACCAGTGCCACCGCCTTCATCATGCCAGAACGCCATCCGCCGTCAGCAGGGTCTTGCCGCCCAGATAGGGGGCCAGCACCTGCGGCAGCTGCACGGACCCATCCGCCTGCTGGCCGTTTTCCAGCACCGCGATCAGGCAGCGCCCAACGGCAAGACCGGATCCGTTCAGCGTGTGCACGAATTGCGGCTTGCCACCATCGGCGGGCTTGAACCGTGCATTCATCCGGCGTGCCTGGAAATCGCCCGTGGTCGACACCGACGAGATCTCGCGATAGGTGTCCTGACCGGGCAGCCAGGCTTCGATGTCATAGGTGCGCCGCGCGCCAAAGCCTGTGTCACCGCTGCAAAGCGCCACGACGCGATAGGGCACCTCGAGCTTTTTCAGGATCGCTTCAGCACAGCCCAGCATGCGCTTTTGTTCGGCGTCCGATGCGTCGGGATGGGTGATCGACACCATTTCGACCTTTTCGAACTGGTGCTGACGCAGCATCCCGGCGGTGTCCTTGCCCGCGCTGCCCGCCTCGGACCGGAAACAGGCGGTATGGGCGGTCATCCGCAGGGGCAGGGCGCTTTCGTCCAGCACATCACCGGCCACCGAATAGGTCAGCGAGATTTCCGAGGTGGAAATCAGCCACCACCCGTTGGTGGTCTGATAGCTGTCTTCGGCAAATTTCGGCAGCTTGTCGGTGCCATACATGGCCTCGTCACGGACCAGAACGGGGGTCTGGGTTTCGGTCAGCCCGTGCTCGTCCACATGGGTGTCCAGCATCAGCTGTGCCAGCGCGCGGTGGATGCGCGCCACCGCCGCGCTCAGGAACACGAACCGCGACCCGCTCACCTTGGCGGCGGTTTCGAAATCCATCGACCCGGCGACACCGGCGATCTCGAAATGCTCCTTGGGGGTGAACTCCATCGCGCGCGGAGTGCCCCAGCGATGGGTTTCGACATTGTCATTTTCGTCGGCACCATCGGGCACGTCATCGGCCAGGATATTGGGGATCCAGCCCAGCTTTTCGGTCAGCTTGGCATCAAGAGCCTTGGCCTCGGCCTGCATCGCGGCCACTTCGGCCTTTTTCTCGGCCACCAGCGCACGCAGACGCTCGAATTCCGCCTCGTCGCCTCGCCCCTTGGCGGCCCCCACCTCTTTCGACGCCTTGTTCTGCTCGGCCTGCGCGGTTTCGGCAGCCAGGATCTTGCCACGCCGCGCCTCGTCCAGGCTCAGGATCTCCGACGACATCGCCGCGTCGCCCCGCCGCGCCAGCGCGGCGTCGAATGCGTCAGGGTTTTCACGGATCGCACGAATGTCATGCATGGGTCTTGTCCTTTGGCTCGAGTCTCTCCCGCCCGCTTATGCCCCAAGCCGGGGCAAAGCGGTAGAGGCCAAAGCCCCGCATCGCAGGCCGGGGTAGGGCGGGCTTCAGCCCGCCACCGCCGCCAGACCCATGCCACCCGCACACCCACAAAAACGGGGCGGCACCCCAAGGGCCCGCCCCGCCGGTTTCACAAAGCCAAGGCGCGTTACCAGATCACCACCGGGTTGATGATCATCTGCACAGCCCCCTTCACCCGCGCATGCCCGAGCGAGAAAAAGAACTCCGTCACGCCTTCATCGGCCAGCGGCCCGGTGTTCATCGTCTCCAGAATGTAGATGCCGTTGTTCTTGAGCAGCTCCACATGGCCATAAAACACCTTGTCGCCGGGCGCCGGCGGCACCGCTTCCAGCCCCCAGGTATCCGCCCCCACAGCCACCGGGGACAGCGTCGCCAGATAGGCCGCCGCCTCATTGGTCAGCCCCGGTTCCTGCGATACCCAGGTCTGCGGTTCGCTGGCCAGCTTGGCATCGGTCCAGCCGGTATGGATCAGGATCACATCGCCCTCGCGGATCTCGACCCCCTGAGCTTCGGCTGCGGCGCGCAGATCATCGGATGTGACGGGCTGGCCACCGGCCATCGCATCCACCCCGTGAAACCGCGCCATGTCGATCAGCACGCCGCGTGCCACGATCGGCGGGATCCCTTCGATCCCCAGCTTCTTGACCCCGGTCAGGGCCACAAAATCCTTGGCGTCATTGCAGTTGTAATAGCCCCCGGCCTCGCCCAGATGCGACAGCCCGTCGATCTGCGACCCGACACCGAACCACAGCTGCGCCAGATCGTCGTTATAGCTGATGTCCCAGCCGAAATCCCCCGTCAGAGTGCGCCCGTTATGCTGCCCCGGCTGCACCACCTGCAGATTGGCCCCGCGCGGCGCAAAGGCGGGGGTCGAGGCATCCACCACGATGCCCAAAGGATGCACGCGCCCCTGCTTGATCAGCCCGGTTGCGGCCAGCACCGTTTCGGGCGTGATCAGGTTGGCCGCGCCGATTTCATCTTCGGCGCCCCATTGCGACGGGGTGCAGTCGGCCACCGCCGCCCCCGCCGAGATCCCGCAGATGGCGGCCAGGCACAGCCCCACTCTAAGGCCCAGTCTGGATCGAATTGTCATCTTAGTCCTCCCTTATGGTCGTGCCCACCGCCAGGCAGCAGACACGCCCCCAAGCTTGACCAATCCCCGCGCTCGGTCAACGCCACAGCTGCGCATGACGGTCGCGACCAAGGTAGGGCGGGCTTCAGCCCGCCACAGCGCAGGGGGGCAGGGCGGGGATCAGGGGCGGGGCGCGTCCCATGTGGAAGGATCCCCGGGATCAAACCCGATCGACCTTCGCCAAACCCGCCACGCGGCGCGATAGGCGCGCGGTCTCAGGTCATCCGTGGGCCAATGAGGTGGGCGCGGGATGTCATCAGGCAGGATCACCGTCGCATCCCCAAAACAGCACGCGCTGTCAAAATCATCGGGGGTCATCTGACGGAGGTCGATATGCTTCAGGCCTGCTCCGGTCCACGTCACGTCGTCAAGGCTACGGGCCAGACCAAGATCTACGCGCTCAATATAGGCGCCGCAAAACATGCTATCTTGCAGATCCGCGCGGTTGAAATAGGTATCAAACAACGTCGCGCAGGACAGATCGGCCTCTGACATGTGCGCGCCGCTGAAATCTGCCGAGGACAGATCGGCATGTCGAAACACCGCGGACCCAAGGTTCGCCGACGAAAAATAGGCACGGGTAAGCCGTGATCTTACAAACCTTGTACCTTCGAAAGTGCCGTTCCGGGCCGTCATGTGGCGAAGATCACTCTCAGTCAGATCGGCCCAAGAGAAATCGGCGCCGCAGAGGTCGATCCCGAAGCACTCTGCGCCGACCAGATGGGCACCTAGCCCGTCAGCATGCGCAAGCTGGGCCTGGGCGAGGCTGGCACCATTGAGCTCCGCGTTGACAAAACATGTGGCTTGCAAGTGTGCTCTCGATAGCTGTGCGCAGTGTAGGTCTGCATCACGAAAATCAGCCCCCGGCATGTGAGCGTCTTTGAACGTGGTTCGCGCTAGGTTCGCATCAGACAGAATTGTGCCGCTGAGATGTGCACCATCAAATCGGGCGCCGGAGAGGTCCGCCTTCCTTAGATCAAAGGCTTGAAGATTGCTTTGCCTTAAGTCGATCCAATTGCCATCAAAGCTCTCGCCGACCGTGACGGCGAGCTTTGCAATGGTCTGCACAGCCGTTTCCATATCGGATCGTACCGGGCGCAGCGAACGTATCCAAACGTCGAGCTCATCTGGATCATCGGTTTCTGGCTCTGCGGGGCGCAGCCCATCCTCGCCCGACAGCTCGCGGACATAGACGCTCAGCAACCGTGCGACACGCGTGCTCTCTTCGGGGCGTTCCCCGACCAGCCCCTCAAGACGGTCGATCGCGGCGCATCGGCGCACGACGTCTGCTTCGTGCAGGGTCTGTAGGTTCGGGTCTTCTGCGGATCCGAGGTTCCGCGTGATCTCTCGCATCGCGTGCAGATCGGCGCTGGCGGCGTTGATCTTGTCGTTGAACAGCGCGTGCTTGTCCGTCTCGGTCTGTACGTGGGTCAGCCGGATGCGGATCATCGTAAAGGGCAGCGCCACCACCGCGCCGGTGGTCGCTGTCAGGGCCGCAAGGGCAAGAAGGCCGATGCGGATCTCGTCCAGCCCTTTGTCGCGCACGACCTGCATCACCAGATCCATGATCACCGCGTTCAACCCGCAAAACAGCACCGCAAACAGCACGCACCACAGCAAAAGCAGAACAAAGAACACGCCGGGGGCCATCGCCTGCAGGCCAACCTTGCGCTGCAAGCCCAGAACAAATCGCGGCGCCGCGGCGTCGGATTGGTCGTCGCGGGGCAGTGCGGAATAGACCCCCCAACAGACAAGGGCGAAGGCCAGGACACCGGCGATCCCCCAGACAAGATCCGGGGGCAGGGGCAGGGTGATGGTTGTCACGCGGAAAGATCCCGATTCAGTATTTCGGCACATCATGACGCGATCCCGCGTCAGATCCAACCCCGTGCAGGCCCGGATGCGCCCGTCACAGACCATGCCCGCGCCCTGACAAAACCAATGCCACGCCCCTTTGTCACGCCGGTGCCGCAGCTTCTTGCAAACCCTTGCCGCAGCGCATAGGTTCCGCCCGAACCGGCGCTCAGACGCCCATTTCGAGACAAGGATACCCCGCATGGACGGCAACGCTCTGGCCCAGTTTCTTCCCCTCATTCTGATCTTTGCGATCATGTATTTCCTGCTGATCCGTCCGCAGCAGAAAAAGGTCAAGGAACACCAGGCCATGGTCGAGGCCCTGCGCCGCGGCGATCAGGTGGTCACGGCGGGCGGCCTGATCGGCAAGGTGGTCAAGGTCAAGGACGACAACGAAGTCGAAGTTGAACTGTCCGAAGGCGTCAAGGTGCGCGTGGTGAAATCGACCATCGCTCAGGTGCTGAACAAGACCGAACCGGCGTCCTGATCCGACACCGCATTTTCGCCGCGAAAGGGCCGGATCATGCTCCAAATCGAGACCTGGAAACGCGTGCTGATCTGGGCGGTCTGTGCGGTGGGCCTTTTGGTGGCCATGCCGAACGCCTTTTACAGCCGCGTCGAGCAACATAACGACGCGGTCCTGGCGATGGAACGCGGCGGCGAGACGCCGGAGCTGGTCGAAGAGGCCGCATCCTGGCCGTCTTTCCTGCCGTCTTCGCTGGTCAATCTGGGTCTTGATCTGCGCGGTGGTGCGCATCTTTTGGCCGAGGTTCAGGTTGAAGACGTCTATGCCACACGGATGGAAGCGTTCTGGCCCGAGCTGCGCGACGCGCTGCGGCCCGAGCGTGCGACCATCGGCACCATCCGCCTGCAGCCCTCTGCGGCGGATGAGCTGCGCGTAAAGATCAGCAGTCCCAGTGGCATGTCGCGCGCCGTAGAAGTGGCGCGCGGGCTTGCCCAGCCGATCCAGACACTGACCGGCGTGGCCGGAACCGACATCAATGTGCGCAGCGAAGGCGACATTCTGATCGTCACCTTGTCGGACCAGGAAAAGATCGCGTCGGATGACCGCACGGTGCGTCAGGCGCTTGAAATCGTGCGCCGCCGCATCGACGAGGTCGGCACACGCGAACCCACGATCCAGCGTCAGGGCGAAGATCGCATCCTGATCCAGGTGCCCGGCATCGGCAGCGCGTCCGAGCTCAAGGACATCATCGGCACCACCGCTCAGCTGACCTTCAACCCGGTTGTCAGCCGTGGCGCGGATGCCAATGCCGCGCCGGGTGTCGGCAACAAGCTGGTGCCGTCCATCGACGAAGACGGCGTGTACTACATCATCGAAGCCGCCCCCGTGGTCACCGGCGAAGAGCTGGTCGATGCGCAGCCGTCCTTTGATCAGAACGGGCGGCCCGCGGTGAATTTCCGCTTCAACCCGTCGGGCGCGCGCAAATTCGGGGACTACACGGCCGAAAACATCGGCCAGCCCTTTGCCATCGTGCTGGATGACGAAGTGATCAGCGCGCCTGTGATCCAAAGCCATATTCCCGGCGGATCGGGCATCATCACCGGCCAGTTCAGCGTCGAAGAAAGCACCAATCTGGCCGTTCTGCTGCGCGCCGGTGCGCTGCCTGCCGGGCTGACCTTCCTTGAAGAACGCACCATCGGCCCCGAGCTGGGCCAGGACAGCATCGACGCGGGCCGCGTGGCCACCATGGTCGCCTTTGTCGCGGTGCTGGTGTTCATGGGGCTGAGCTATGGTCTTTTTGGCCTCTTTGCCAATGTGGCGCTGATCCTCAATATCGGGTTGCTGTTTGGTGTGCTGAGCCTGATCGGCGCGACCCTGACGCTGCCGGGGATTGCCGGCATCGTGCTGACCGTGGGCATGGCGGTGGACGCCAATGTGCTGGTCTTTGAACGCATCCGAGAAGAGCTGAAGACCGCAAAAGGCCCCGCACGCGCCATCGAGCTTGGCTATGAACGCGCGCTCAGCGCCATTCTGGACGCCAACATCACAACATTCATCACGGCGGTGATCCTGTTTGCCATGGGCTCGGGCCCGGTGCGGGGCTTTGTGATCACGCTGGGTCTTGGCATCCTGACATCGGTCTTCACCGCGATCTTCGTGACGCGCCTGATGATCGTCACCTGGTTCGAACGCCGCCGCCCCAAAGAGATCGAGGTCTGACATGCGCCTGAGACTGGTTCCCAAGGACACCGCCTTTGATTTCTTCCGCCGCTGGAAACTGTGGCTGGGCCTGTCGGGCCTGATGATGGTGCTGGCGGTGGTGTCGTTTTCCCTGCAGGGGCTGAATTTCGGCATTGATTTTCGCGGCGGCACCACGATCCGCACCGAAAGCGCCCAGCCGGTGGATGTGGGCAGCTATCGCGATGCCATCGCGGATCTGGGCCTGGGGGATGTGACCATCACCGAGGTGTTCGACCCTACATTCGGCCCCGACCGGAATGTCGCCATGC
The DNA here is from genome assembly GCA_025800215.1 of Marinibacterium sp. GTDB lineage: Bacteria > Pseudomonadota > Alphaproteobacteria > Rhodobacterales > Rhodobacteraceae > JAOXSC01. The sequence continues at coordinate 3,908 of JAOXSC010000082.1, read as the reverse complement.
TGCGCATTCAGGCGCAGGAGGGCAGCGAATCCGTATCCGCAGACATGATCGAAGCGGTCGAAGCCGCGCTGCAGGGCGTTGCGCCCGATATCGTCTTTGCGTCGGTGGAGTCGGTGGGGCCCAAAGTGTCGGGCGAGCTGATCAAGACCGCGATCATTGCCGTGGCGCTCGCCATCGGGGCGGTGCTTGTCTATATCTGGGCGCGGTTCGAATGGCAGTTCGCGCTTGGGGCGGTGGCCGCGCTGGTGCATGACGTGGTGCTCACCATCGGCATCTTTTCGGAACTGCAGATCCGCTTTGATCTGGCGATCATCGCCGCCCTGCTGACCATCGTGGGCTATTCGCTCAACGATACCGTGGTCGTGTTCGACCGGGTGCGCGAAAACCTGCGCAAATACAAGCAACGCCCGCTGGCCGAAGTGCTGAACCTGTCGATCAACGAAACGCTCAGCCGGACGGTCATGACCTCGGTCACCACGCTGCTGGCGCTGATTTCGCTCTATGTGCTGGGCGGAGACGTGATCCGCGGCTTTGTCTTTGCGATGATCTGGGGCGTGATCGTGGGCACGTATTCGTCGGTCTTTGTGGCGTCGGCCATCCTGCTTTATCTGGGGGTCAAGCGCGACTGGTCGAAACCCGACCCCAAGACCGGCAACCAGTTCGCCAATATCGACGCGTAAGACGTGCGGGGTGGCGCCACCGGCGCCCCCCAACTGGCCCTAACCGGCCCGCCAGGCATCGGGCAGGGTGGGGAATATGACAGACATCCTGACATCTCTGCTGGCCATGCCGGGGCTATGGGCGGTGCTGGCGATCACCTGTGTGGCCGGTGTGGTGTACGGGTTTGCAGGCTTTGGCGCGGCGCTGGTCTTCATGCCGGTGGCGACCGCCTTTATCCCGGTGGATATGGCCGTGGCGGCCTTTGCGGTGTCGGCGCTGGCGTCGCTGGTGACACTGGTGCCGCGTGCCTGGGGGCAGGCGGACCGGGGCGGAGTGTCGATGATGATCGCGATTGCCTGCCTGACCCTGCCCATCGGCATCTGGATCCTGCGCAGCAATGACGTGACGGTGATGCGGTGGGCGGTGCTGGCGGTGACCACGGTGACGCTGCTGGCGCTGGTGTCGGGCTGGCGCTATGCCACGGCCCCCACCACCACGGCCCGTGCCGGTGTGGCCGCGGCCACCGGGCTGGTGGGCGGGGCCACGGGGCTGGTCGGGCCGATCATGGTGCTGTTCCAGCTGGGCGGGCAGGACAGCGTGGCGCGGTCGCGCGCCAATACGCTGGTGTTTCTGACCCTGTCGGGGCTGCTGACCGCGCCGATGATGGCGCTGCAGGGGATCCTGACGCCGCAGGCGGTGGTTCTGGGGCTGATGCTGATGGTGCCCTACGGGATCTTTGCGCGGGTCGGGCAGGCGCTGTTTGACCCGAACGCACAGGGGCTATATCGCAAAGTGGCCTATGGCATCATCGCGGCCGCCATCGTGATGGGCCTGCCGATCTACGGGTAAAGGACCGTTGCGATGCGCCTGAACGAAGTCACTTATACCGATGCCGAGCCCATCGAAGGCTATGGTCCGGGCTTTTTCCGGATCGGCGGGCAGGTCGTGCAGGGCCCGGTGCTGACGGGCGCCCATGGCACCATGCCCTGGGGTGGCTATGATGATGCGGAGACGCTGCTGGCGCTGGCGGGCAAGACGGATGTTCTTTTTGTCGGCACGGGCGCCGAGATCGCCCATATCCCCGCCGCCCTGCGCGCAAGGCTGGAAGAGGCGGGGCTGGGGGTCGAGATCATGAATTCGCCGGCGGCCTGCCGCACCTATAACGTGCTTCTGTCCGAAGGGCGCCGGATCGCGCTGGCGCTGATCCCGGTCTGAGGCCGCGCCGGTATGGACCCTTTGGCCCGCTGCGGCGAAACATCCGTTTCCGTTGCCCGGCCCCTTGGGGTAAGCCCGGATCATGACTGACCTGCCCCTTCCGCTTTTGGATGTTTCAAACCTGGCCGTGGCCCGTGGCGGTGTGCCGGTGCTGGAACATGTGTCATTTGCGCTCTATCCCGGTCGCGCGCTGATCCTGCGCGGGCCCAACGGGTCGGGCAAGACCACGCTGCTGCGCACGCTGGCGGGCCTGCAACCCCCGATCGAAGGGACGATGACGGGTGCGGACGATCAGATCGCCTATGCCGGTCATGCCGATGGCATCAAACCCACGCTGAGCGTTCTGGAAAACCTGCGCTTCTGGGCCAGCGTCTTTGCCACCGCAGATGTGGATGCGGCGCTGGCGGGGTTTGATCTGACGGATCTGGCCCACCGTGGCGCCGGGACGCTGTCGGCGGGGCAGAAACGGCGGCTGGGGCTGGCGCGGCTGGCGGTGACGGGGCGGCCGATCTGGATGCTGGACGAACCCACCGTGTCGCTGGACGCCAAATCGGTTGCGCGCTTTGCCGATCAGGTGCGCGCACATCTGGCGGGCGGCGGTGCGGCGCTGATGGCGACGCATATTGATCTGGGGCTGGATGGCGACGTGTTCGATGTCACCCCCTGCCGCGCGCGCCCGCGTGCGGCGACCATGGACGAGGCATTCCTGTGATTGCGCTGCTGCTGAGGGATCTCAGGCTGTCGATGCGGGCCGGCGGGGGCTTTGGCCTGGGGCTGGCGTTTTTCCTGATCGTCACCGTGCTGGTGCCGCTGAGCGTCGGTCCCGAAGCCAAGCTGCTCGGGACCATCGCGCCGGGCATCCTGTGGCTGGGCGCGCTGCTGGCGTGCCTTTTGTCGCTGGACCGGCTGCTGGCGCTGGATTGGGAAGACGGCACGCTTGACCTTCTGGCCACGTCGCCGCTGCCTCTTGAAGCGGTGGTCAGCGTCAAGGCGCTGGCCCATTGGATCACCACGGGCCTGCCGCTGGTTCTGGCCGCGCCGGTCTTTGGCGTGTTGCTCAATCTGGCGCCTCCGGGGTATCTTTGGCTGGTGCTGTCGCTGATGGTGGGCACGCCCGCGCTGTCGGTGATCGGCACCTTCGGGGCGGCGCTGACGGTGGGGCTGAAACGCGGCGGGCTTCTCTTGAGCCTGCTGGTGCTGCCGCTATATGTTCCCACGCTGGTCTTTGGCGCCGAGGTGGCCCGGCGTGGTGCGGTGGGCATGGAGACCACGACGCCGCTGCTGATGCTGGGGGGGATCACCATGGGGGTGATTGCGCTGCTGCCCTTTGCCAGCGCGGCGGTATTGCGTATCAATCTGCGCTAGATCAAGGCAAGCCTCACCCGGACCGATCAGGGGGTGGGGGAGACTAAGGAAAGGCTAGGTGCGGCTCATGTCATCGCTCTGGGAATATGCCAACCCCAAGAAATTCCTCGCCACGTCCGAGCGGGTGCTGCCCTATCTGTGGACCCTGTCGGCGCTGTGTCTGGTGGTGGGGCTGGTCTGGGGGTTCTTCTTCACCCCCGATGATTTCCGCCAGGGATCGACGGTCAAGATCATCTATCTGCACGTGCCTGCGGCGCTCATGGCGATCAATGCCTGGCTGATGATGCTTGTGGCCTCGCTGATCTGGGTGATCCGGCGTCACCATGTCAGCGCGCTGGCCGCGCGGGCGGCGGCACCGGTGGGCATCACCATGACGCTGATCGCGCTGATCACCGGGGCGCTCTGGGGGCAGCCCATGTGGGGCACCTGGTGGGCCTGGGATCCGCGCCTGACATCCTTCCTGATCCTTGCGCTGTTCTATCTGGGCTATATCGCCATGTGGGAAGCGGTCGAAAACGGGGACACCGCGGCGGACCTGACCTCGGTGCTGTGCCTTGTGGGTTCGGTCTTCGCGATCCTTTCGCGCTATGCCGTGTTGTTCTGGAACCAGGGTCTGCATCAGGGCGCCTCCCTGTCGCTGGACAAGGAGGAGAACGTGGCGGATGTCT
>JAOXSC010000076.1 GCA_025800215.1 Marinibacterium sp. | reverse complement strand
CGATCTCAGGCGCTGTGGATGGCGCCTGATGATGCCTGGGGGCTGCATGCGGTGGCGCATGTGCATGACATGACCGGCAATGCGCGCGCGGGGCTCGACTGGCTGACCGGGCGCGAAGCGGCCTGGGCACATTGCAACAATTTCCGCTATCACGTGTGGTGGCACAAGGCGCTGATGCATCTGGATCTGGGGCAGGTCGATGCGGTGATGGATCTTTACGACCGCGAAGTGCGCCAGGACCGCACGGATGACTACCGCGACATTTCCAACGGCACATCGCTGCTGATGCGGCTCGAGCTTGAGGGCGTGGATGTGGGCGACCGCTGGGAAGAGCTGGCCGAGCTGTCCGAACAGCGCACGCAGGATGGCTGTCTGATCTTTGCCGATCTGCACTATCTGCTGGCGCTGACCGGTGACAACCGGTCGGACGCGGTGACGCGGATGCTGGCGCGCATTGCCGATGATGCCAAGCGCAACGATGAAACCAGCAGCCGCATGGGCGACCCCGGCCTCGCCGCGGCAACCGGGCTCGAAGCCTTTGGCGAAGGCCGCTTTGGCGATGCCTATTCGCATCTTGCGCAGGCGCGCGGCGCCATGCAAAGGGCAGGCGGCAGCCACGCGCAGCGCGACGTGTTCGAGCGCATCACCATTGATGCGGCGATCCGGTCGGGGCGTCTGGATCAGGCCGAACAGATCCTCAACGAACGTCTGGCGCAACGCGCCGGGCGCGAAGACGGCTATAGCGCGGCGCGGCGCGATCTGATCTCGGGCGCGCGCGGGGCGCAGGCCCACCCGGTCCCCGCCCAGTAACGACAGAACCGACAAGACAGGCCCGCATCGGGCGGGCCTGCCGGACAGAAAGAAGACGACCCATGGCGACCACTTCGCCTTTGACAGATTTCACCACCGGCCCGGCCCCGATCCCATCGGCGGCGGCCAAGGCGGGCACGCGCGATCCGCGGCTCGATTTTTTTCGCGGCATCGCGATGTACATCATCCTTGTCGCGCATATCCCCGGCAATGCCTGGACCGGCTGGATCCCCGCGAGGTTCGGCTTTTCCGACGCGACCGAGATCTTCGTCTTCTGTTCGGGCATGGCGTCGGCTATCGCCTTTGGCGGCAGCTTTGCCCGCAAGGGCTGGTGGCTGGGCACCGCGCGAGTGGCGTTCCGCGTCTGGCAGGTCTACTGGGCGCATATCTGCCTGTTCTTCTTTGTCGCCATGACCATGGCCGCGTTGGACGGGATGGGGGTCTTTGAAAAGAATTATGTGGCCTCGCTGAACCTGGGCCGGTTCTTCAGCGATCCGCTGAGCCAGATGGTGGGGATCTTCACGCTTACCTACGTGCCCAACTATTTCGACATCCTCCCCATGTATCTGGTGGTGCTGGCGATGATGCCGCTGTTCATGCTGGCCGCACGCGGCCATGTGGCGCTGGTGGCGGTGCTGAGCGTGACGATCTGGGCCTGTGCCAATGCCGGGCTTCTGGCCCTTCCGGCCGAGCCCTGGTCGGAGCGTGAATGGTTCTTCAACCCCTTTGGCTGGCAACTACTGTTCTTCACCGGCTTTGCCTTCATGATCGGCTGGCTGCCCGCACCGCCGGTCAGCCGGGGGCTGATCCTGCTGGCGGCGGCTTTTGTGGTGCTGTCCGCCCCGATCGGGTCGTGGAAGGTGTTCAGCTGGATCAATGCCGGGGCTCCGGCCCTGGGCGAAGATCTGCGATCCGTGTGGTCGGGTATCGACGGATTCCAGAAGGCAACCGGGTTCAACCTGCGCGGCAAGACCGATTTCGGGATCTTCCGCTATGTGCATTTCCTGTCGCTGGCCTATCTGGCCTGGGTCGCCGTGGGGGCCGATGGCTGGCGTCTGCGCGCCGTAGCACAGGGGGATGCAGGTCGGGGCGCCACCGGTCTGCTGGCGGTGATCACCAAGGTCGGCCAGCAATCGCTTGCGGTCTTTGTGTTTTCCATGGCACTGGCCCGGATCCTGGGCTTTGTGCTCGACCAGATCGGACGGTCGCCCGTGAACTGGGCGCTGGTCAATCTGGGCGGGTTTGCTCTGATCACGCTCTGCGCCTATACGGCGGCCTGGTTCAAGGCCGCACCCTGGAGGGGGAAATGACCATGCTGTCGCGCCGCGCTTTTCTGACGGCCAGCACCGCGCTGGCCCTTGCCGGACCGTTGCAGGCCAGCGCGCCCGAAACGCCGGGTGTCGATTTCGGGCCTCAAACGGTGCGCGATCTGGCCCGTGATCTGGCCAGCCGCCCCTATGAGCCGCGCCCGACCGTGCCGCAGGACTGGCTGGATCTGACCTATGACCAGTATCGCGACATCCGCTTTGCCCAAGGTCGCGCGCTGTGGACCGGGACGGACAAATCCTACAACGTGGATTTCTTTGCGCCGGGCCTGTATTTCCCGCGCACGATCAAGGTCTGGACCGTCGAAGACGGGCAGGCGCGGCCGGTGGGCTTTGATCTCGATCTTTTTGACAAGGGCAAACTGGTGCCCAAGCTCACGCGCGAAGATCCCGCCCTGGGCTATTCGGGGCTGCGGCTGCGCACCGATCTGGGGCATCCGTCGGGCAAGACCGAATATGCGGTGTTCCAGGGGGCCAGCTATTTCCGTGCCATCGGGCTGGGGCTGACCTATGGGCTGTCGGCGCGGGGCCTTGCGCTCAAGACCGCCGATCCCGAGGGCGAAGAATTCCCCGATTTCACCCAGTTCTGGCTGGAGGCGCCGGCACCGGGGCAAAAGAACATGGTGGTGCACGCGCTGATGGACAGCCCCAGCGTCACCGGTGCCTATCGCTTTGACATCTCGCCCGGCGACAGCGCGGTGATGGAGGTCGAAGCCGTCCTTTTCCCGCGCACCGATCTGGACAATGTGGGGCTGGCGCCGCTCACCTCGATGTTCTTTTTCGATGAAACCAACCGCCACCGGTTCGATGATTTCCGGCCCGCCGTGCATGACAATGACGGGCTGATGATCTGGAATGGCGCGGGCGAGGTCATCTGGCGTCCGCTGGCCAACCCGCTGCGCCTGCAGGTGTCCAGCTTTGTCGACAATGGCCCGCGTGGCTTTGGCCTGATGCAGCGCGCCCGCGATCTGGGCCACTACGCCGATCTTGAGGCGCATTACCACAACCGCCCCGGCCTGTGGGTCAAACCCCATGGCGATTGGGGGCGGGGTGCTGTGACCCTGGTCGAGATCCCCACCGACAAGGAGATCTATGACAACATCGTCGCCTACTGGCGCCCGGCCGAGCCCATCGCGGCGGGCAGCGAGCACGAGATGTCCTATCGCCTGACCTGGGGGGCTGCGGCCCCGGTCGACACCGGGCTGCCGCGCGTGCTCAACACACGCATGGGCGAACACCATGACGGCACCCGTCTGGTCACGGTGGATTTCGAAGCCAGCCCGCTCTTTGCCGAAGGCCCCGACATGATGCAGATCGTGGTGCATTCGCCCCATGCCGACACCAGCGATGGCGTGCTGCAGCACAACCCCGACACCGGCGGGCTGCGGCTGGCCTTCACCTTTGATCCGGGCACCCGTGATCATGCCGAGCTGCGCGCGCAGCTGCGCAAGGATGGCCAGCCCGCAAGCGAAGTCTGGCTCTATCGCTGGACGCCGTCGTGATCTGATGGCTGGGGGGGATCTATATCTGATGCCGCCGCGCGCGCCGCTGGCCATGCCGGTGCAGGATCTGCGTGCGCCCTTTGCCGATCCCGAGGCGCCCGGCACCGCGCCCGAAGATGATCTGCGCCTGTCGCGGCTGGTGACCTTTGGCCCGGCGCTGCTGACCACGGCCGCCTTTGTGTGGATCCTGTGGGGCTGGTTTGCCGACAGCGGCATCAGCTGGGTCGAAGCCACGCTGATGGCCTTGATGGGGTTCAACTTTTTCTGGCTCAGCCTGACCGTGGCCACGGTGCTTTTGGGGCTGGCATCGCTCAGCCGGGCGCGGCGGCCGCAGGGGCCGACCCGGCCGATGAATGTGGCGCTGCTCATGCCCATCTATAACGAGGTGCCGTGGTATGTTCTGGGCAACGCGCGTTCGATGCTGGAAGAGCTGCGCGCGCGCGGGCGGGGCCATGAATATGCCATGTTCATCCTGTCCGACACCCAGGATCCCGACATCGCGCGCGCTGAACAGGATGCGGTGGCGGCCCTGCGGGACAGCCTGTCGCCGGGGCTGACGATCCATTATCGCCGCCGCAGCCTGAACACCGACCGCAAGGTGGGCAATATCGCCCAATGGGTGGAAAACTGGGGCGGTGACTGGCCCGCAATGCTGGTGCTCGATGCCGACAGCCTGATGACGGGCCGCGCCATTCTGCGGCTGACGGATGCGCTGGCGCGCGATCCGTCGGCGGGGCTGATCCAGAGCTTTCCGCTGCTTGTTGGGGCGCAGACCGTCTTTGCCCGGATGCAGCAATTTGCCAATGGCGTTTATGGCGCGGCGCTGGCCGAAGGTCTGTCGCGCTGGTGCGGGCAGGAAGGCAATTACTGGGGCCACAACGCCATCATCCGCACCCAGGCCTTTGCCAGCAGCGCGGGCCTGCCGCATCTGCGCAGCCTGCGCGGGCGTGATCAGCTGATCATGAGCCATGATTTTGTCGAAGCGGGCCTGTTGCGCCGCGCCGGCTGGGGTGTGCGGTTCCTGCCGCGCATCCGCGGCAGTTACGAAGAAACGCCGCAGACGCTGATCGACCACGTCCAGCGCGACCGGCGCTGGTGTCAGGGCAATCTGCAGCATCTGCGCATCCTGCATACGCCGGGGCTGCGCCCGGCATCCCGGTTCCATATGTTCCACGGGGCGATCGGCTATCTGCTGTCTCCGATCTGGTTTGCGCTGCTGATCATGTGGGCGCTTCTGGGCACCGGCGAAGATCAAAGCGTGCTGACCTATTTTTCCCCCGACAACCCGCTGATGCCGCAATGGCCGCAGATGACCGAAGGCCGCCATGTGCTGATCATTCTGCTGATGTACGCACTGCTGCTGACGCCCAAGCTGTTGGGGATCGCAGCGATCCCCATGGCAGGTGCGCGGTTTGCCGAATTCGGCGGGGCGCGGCGGTTTTCGCTGTCCTTCCTGTCCGAGGTCGCGCTGTCGGTGATCTATGCGCCCATCCTGATGGTGCAGCAGATGGTGGCCGTGTTCCGCACGCTTCTTGGCCTGCAAAAGGGCTGGTCACCGCAGGCGCGGGCGGGCGGGCGCTATTCGCTGGGCACGCTGGCGATCTGCCATGCGCTGGAAACCGTCAGCGGCGCGCTTTTGATGGCGGGGATCCTGACGGGCTATGTGTCGCCCTGGCTCTTGCCCATTGCGGTCAGTCTGGCGCTGGCGATCCCGCTGTCGGCCCTGTCCGGCGTCACGCTGCGGGGGATGGTTGCGGGCTGGATGGGCACACGCGAGATGTGGCGCGAACCCCCCGTCGCCCAGGCCGCGCGCCATTACCGGGCCGAGCTCAAGGGCCTGCTGGACGGTCAGACCCGCGCCACACCGGCGGAATAGGGATCAGTCGTCCAGCGCTTCGTACCAGTCGAGCATCATGTCGCTCCAGCCCGGCGGGATCGTGTGCCCGCCGGGAAAGAGCGCGAATTCCAGCGCCGAGCCATCGCTGCAATTGTCCCAGCGGCGACGCTCGAAATCGCCGGTCCGGGAAAACCCGGTGGGCTTTTCGTCGTCACAGTCATTGGCCGCCCGCCAGATCGCCAGCCCGGCAAAGATGTCACCCTGCTGGAACCGCCCCCCGCCAAGCGAACGCCCTTCGAGCGGCACCACGCCGTCGCGCCAGCCATGGGTGTGAAACAGCCGCACCGGGCCTGCACAGCTGTCGGGATGCGGTTTCCAGAACCCGCCCGCCACAGGCGCATAGGCGGCAAAGCTGTCGGGTGCGGCGCAGGCCAGATAGTTGACCATGAACCCGCCCGACGAAAACCCGCTAAGGATCGCGTCATCGGGATCGGTGCCAAAGCGCGTGGCCGCATCCTGCACAATGCCGGTCAGAAAGGCGGTTTCGTCCCGACCGCTCCAGCCGGGATAGAACACCCAGCCCGCGCGCCCGCCAGGTTCGCGGAGCTCGGCATCCGGCGCGATCACCGCATAGCCACGATCCACGAACCCCTGCACCAGGCCCGTGTTGCGGATCACATTGCCGCCATTGCTGCCATAGCCGTGCAGAAACAGCACCACCGGCGCGCCCGCCGCCGTGTCGGGCAGGGCGATATGATAGCGCCCCGATGCGGTATCGCAGGGCTCGGGCGCGGGGCCACAGCCCGCATGGGCGATCGCAGGGGCAACGCAGGCAAGCGCGCCCAGCAGGGCACAAAGACGGTGGATCACGGGCTACTCCTTATATGCGTAAACGGGCAGGTCGCGCACCAGCCAGCCGGGGCCGGACCGCGACCCGAGCATGCCTTCGGGCACATTGATGACATGGGTGAACCCCGCATCGCTCAGGCGTCGGGTCAACCGGGCCGAGCGCACCCCGCGTGCGCAGATCAGCGCCACGGGGCGGTCGGCGTCGCCGCCCAGAAGGGCCAGCAGCACATCGGTGAAATCATCGCGCCGCATGTCGATGGGATGTGCGCCTTGGCCGATCCCGGTGCGGGCCCATTCGTCGGGGCGGCGGATGTCGATCAGGGTGATGTCGCCCCGCTGCGCAGCACTGTGGGCGTCGGTGACGCTCAGGTTCTGGGTTCCGTCATCCATGCGGCGCAGCAGGGGGCGGCTGATCAGCACCCCGGCCGTGATGCTGGCCGCCCCGAGCAGAAGGGCGTGCCGTCGATTGAACCGGGCGGGCGTCTGGGTGCTGGGGACGGGGGGCTTGGTCACGGGGGGCTCATGCTGGCGGGGCTCTGATCTTGATGCGGGGCGGGGCCCGGCGCTGTCAACATCGGGTGCAGGCGGGTCTGGATACAGGGCTTCACCTTTTGGTGACGTGCACCGGGATCGGCGCCCGGTGCTGATGTCTGGGTGGATGGGTGGGCGGATCAGTAGCCTGTCATCTCAAGATACCCCTGTCCCGCATGGCTGCCCTTTAGACGCACGGGGCCTTCCCAATAGGGCACGGATGTCGCCATCCAGCTTTGCGGGTTCAGCGCGGTGACGGTGACCGACAGCTCGCGCGCGGGCAGATCAATCTGCCAGCGGGTCGGCACGCGGCGGCCATCGACGCGGCTGTGGTCCAGCGGCGTCATGCGAATATCGCGGTCCCCGATCGGGGTCGTGTGCCCGTCGGGGGCGATCCAGCTGCCCGACCGGAAGCCGTCGCCATCGTCGCGCAGTTGAAACGCCATCAGCTTGTCGCCGCTGTCGAAGCTGAGGGAAAACCAGTCCCAGCCGCTCTGATCCCCGGCCAGAGGTTGGCTTGACCATTCGCGATCAAGCCAGGCGTGGCCGATGACCTCGACCACCTGGCCATCAAACCGGATCTCGCCCGTGACCTGATAGAAGGGCTGGGAATAGTAATGGCTCGCCTGACCTGCGGGGGATTTCACCGAATAGCCCGCATCGCCATGAAAGATCAGCGGGCCCTCGGCCCTCAGCCCCAGATCATAGCTGAAATCACTCCCCCGCGCGGTCAGGTGCAACAGGTCCAGCGCGTCCTGTTCGGGCCCGGCCTGCGACAGCATCGCCCAGTCGTCGATCCAGGCGGCAAAGGGCGCGCTGCGCACACCCGCCGCGCCGATGCCACCGCGTGCCAGCCGTTCGGCCACATGGTGATGATCGCCACGGGTCAGCGCCGCATGCGCCAGCCAGATCTGCGGGCTGGTCCAGCCATCGCCGGGCTGCGCGGTGGTCTCGGGCGCGAGGGCCGAGCGGAACAGCGTCCACTGGATGCCGTAGCCCACCCCCTGCGCATCGGTCAGATTGCCGGTCACGTACCACCATTCGATGCGGAAATCGGGATGCGCCGCATGATCGCGCGGGAACACAAAGCGATGGTCGCGGGCGGGCAGGGCAAAGCCCTCTGCGTCGGTGCCAAGCCCGGCAAAGCCCTGGGCCTGCGCCGCGCCGGCCAGCGGCAGCGCACCCAGACCCAGCACAAAACGGCGGCGATCAACGGTCATCGGCAAAGATCCTCAGCAAGTGGGCGGGGGGCAGGCGCGACAGCCGTCGGGCGGGGATGACCGCCGCAAGCGCGGCCGCCAGCAACGCCAGCCCGCCCAGACGCAGCCAGTCCAGCGGGAACAGATACATGGGCAGGCGCCAGCCAAAGGCCTGAACGTTGATCACCGTCAGCAGCACCCAGGCCAGACCCAGCCCCAGCGGCAGCGCCAGCACAAAGGCCAGCGCGGCCAGGGCCACGCTGCGCAGCAGTTCCAGCCGCGCCAGATGCGCCCGCGTCAGCCCCATGGCCCAGACCGGCGCCAGCTGCGGCAGGCGCATGGTCCAGAGCGTCAGGAATGCGGTCAGCAGCGCAAACCCCGCCACGCCCAGCGTCAGCACATTCAGCGCGCCGGTCACCACAAAGGTCTTTTCAAAGACCCTCAGCGACACCGCCTTGAGCGTGGCCTGATCCACCATCGCGTCCCGCTCAAGGCCGAAGTCATCGCGCAGATCATCCATCAGCGCGGGCAGGGTGCCGTCAGGCACCCGCACGCCCAGTTGGCGATCGGGCAGATCGGGGTGGCGTGCCAGCAGCGCGTCCAGCGCGACAATGGCCTGACCTTCGGGATTGCCATAATCCGAATAGATCCCCACCACCGGCAGGGACCAGCCCGCGCCCAGCTCCACCGGGTCGCCCAGACCCAGCCCCGCGCGGCGGGCAAGCTGTTCGTTCACCAGAACGCCGCGCTGGTCAAAGATCTGATCCCAGCCCATCGGCGCCGCCGCCAGCAGCGGCCAGTGTTCGCGATAGATCGGATCGTCGATCACGCCATAGATCCGGCCCGGCGCACCGTCGAGCCGCGTCTCAACCCGCCGAATGGGAACCATTCCGTCGACACGGGGGGTCAGCCAGTCGCGCAGGGCCTGTGTCTGCGCGTCGCTGTCGGTGGTGATATAAAGATCCGATGCCAGCCTTTGATCCAGCCAGCCGGTAAAGGTCAGACGAAAGCTCGACACCATGGTGCCCACGCCGATATTGGCGGCCAGCGCCAGCAGCAGCGCCATCAGCGCCAGCGACAGTCCCGGCAATTGGGCGCGCAGATCGGCCCAGACCCACTGGGCCAGCGGCGTGCGCGCGCGCCGCGCGCCGATGCGCAGCACCTGACCCAGCACCGGCGGCAGGATCAGCGCGGCCCCCATCAGCAGACCCGCCAGCAGCGCAAACCCCGCCAGCAGCCCATCAAACAGCACCGTCCCCAGCATCCCCGCCAGCACCAGCGCCAGACCGCCAAGCGCCTGCCAGCGCGCGCTGCGGGCCGCCGCGCGGGCCCAGCCTTGGGGCGAGGCACTGGCCAGCAGCGGCAGCTGCGCAAGCCGCCAGAGGCTTTGCAGACTGGCCAGCGCCGTGCCCGCCAGCGTCATCCCCAGACCCGCCAGCACCCAGGGCGCGCGCAACGTCAGACTGCCGGGCGCATCGGCCCCGTAAAGCCCGCGCAAGGTGGCGGCCACATCCGGCAGCAGGGCCGCCGCAATGCCGTAGCCAAGCCCAAGCCCCAACACCCCCGCCAGCAGCGCCAGCGCCGCCAGTTCGACCACCAGACAGAGCATCAACAGCCGCAGCGGCACCCCAAGCGCGCGCAGGGTGCGCAGCATCGGCCGGCGCTGTTCCTGCGCCAGCCCCACGGTGCCCTGCACGATGAACAGCCCCACCGCAAAAGACAGCAGCCCAAAGGCCGTCAGGTTCAGATGAAAGCTGTCGGTCAGCCGTGCGGTGTCGGTGTCGGACACCGCGCGGGACGGGGCCAGCTGCAGATCGGGCGCGACCTGCGCCCAGTCGCGGCGCCCCTGCCGGTCGGGCAGCAGAAAGAGACGCGAGATCTCTCCGCGCCGGTCCAGCAGGGCTTCGGCCACGGCGATGTCGGTCAGCACGATCCCCGGCGGCACCTGCTCGGACAGGATCAGGCGCGGGCCATCCGGGTCGCTTTGCATGCGGGCGGCGGTGTCTGGGCTGACAATGGCGATGCCCGGTGCGGTCAGCAGATCCACGGGCCCCAGATCCGGCGCGCTGTCGCCCAGATCATCGGGCATGACCGGCGATGACAACATGTCCACGCCCATCACGGTGACCGAGACACCGCCAAACCGGGTGTCGCCATCCAGCACCGCCGAGACTGGCCAGCCATCGCGGCGCAGCGCCAGATAGCTGCCCCGCGCCACCACGTCACCCTGGCGCGGGACCAGAACGGGCTGGTCCTGAGGGGTCAAAAGCGCGGCCGCTTGGGCATAGCTGGCCCGTGCTTCGGCATTGATCGCCTGCACCGCCGACCACAGCGCGGTGGCCAGCGCAAGGCCCAGAACCAGCGTCGCGAACTGCCCCGGATGGCGCCGCCAATGCGACAGCAGCGCCTGCGCCACGGCTCGGATCATGCGACGACCCCGCCGCTCAGATGCAGATGCCGGTCAAGCCGCGCGGCCACCTTGTCGGAATGGGTGACCAGCAGCAGTGCGGCGCCGGTGTCGCGCACCAGATCCAGCATCAGATCAAGCACCGCGCCGGCGGTGGTTTCATCCAGATTTCCGGTCGGTTCATCCGCCAGCAGCAGCGGCGGGCGCAGCGCCAGCGCGCGGCCGATGGCCACCCGCTGGGCCTGACCGCCCGACAGGGCTTCGGGATAGCGCGCGCCCAGATCGGCCAGGCCCAGACGGCCTGCGATCTCGGCCCGCCACTGCGGATCATCTCGGCCGGCCAGACGCGCGTGAAAGCTCAGGTTCTGATCGACGGTCAGGGACGGGATCAGGTTGAACTGCTGAAAGATCAGCGCCACCCGGTTGCGGCGAAGATCGGCGCGCGCAGCATCGCTCAGCCCCGACAGCGGCGTGCCGCCAAGCGTGATCTCGCCCCCGTCCAGATGATCGAGCCCGGCAATCAGATGCAGCGCCGTGCTTTTGCCCGACCCGCTTTCGCCCGTCAGAGCCACGGTTTCGCCCGCACCCACCGACAGCGACAGCCCCCGCAGCACCGGCCGGTCGCTGCCGGGATAGCGTTTCACCAGGTTTTCGACCGTCAGCACCATGGCGCGCCCCCTTTGCCCCCATGCGATCTGGCCCGAACCGGCGCGATGTCCAGCCGCGTGCCCCGCCTGGACATCGTGGTCGCATGTTCCACACGCCCCCGCCAGCCCTCTCTGACCCTTGCAGAGCCCTGCCGGAACCCGCTAGCAGTGGGACCAAGGCGGAACATACGCAAAACAGGGGCGGGTCATGGGACCAAATGAACAGATCTTGTGGGGCTCGGGGCTGCTTGGGCTGTGCATGGTGGTGCATGTGATGGTGCTCAGCTCATCGCAAAAGGCGCTGGCGGCCTGTGAAACGGCAACGCGCAACTGGGATCGGGCGTTTCTGCGCGACATTCTGGTGATGCATGTGGCGCTGGTGATCCTGATCCTGTCGCACACACTGCAGATCTGGCTCTGGGCGATCTTTCTTGTCCATGACGGCGCGCTCGAAGGCTGGAACGAGGCGATCTATTTCTCGCTCATCACCTATACCACGCTGGGATATGGCGATGTGGTGCTGGGGCCCGAACATCGGATCTTTGGGTCGTTTGCGGCTGTGACCGGTCTTTTTGCGGTGGGCATCAGCACGGCCTATCTGGTGGCCGTGACCTCGCAGATCTTTCGCCGGATGATGCCCGATTTCAACGATCCGGGATCAGAGCAGCGGTGAAAACAACCGCGCCAGCGGCGCGCCCAGCCGGATCTTGAGCTTTTGCTGCGACAGGCTGCGATCCAGCAGCACCGAGCGGTCGAAATCGCGTTCCAGCATGGCGGCGGTGTCGGCGGCCATGTCGGCGTCAAAAAACAGCGCCATCTGTTCGAAATTGAGCAGAAACGACCGGTTGTCGAGGTTCGTCGTTCCGATCATGGCCAGCGTATCATCGGCCACCAGGACCTTTTGATGCATGAACCCGTCGCGATAGCGGTAGATCTTGACGCCCGCATCGCGCACCCGGTCGAAATAGGCAAAGGCGGCAAGCCACGGCATGGTGTGGTCGATCTGGTCGGGCACCAGCAGGCGCACATCCACCCCGCGCATCGCCGCATGGGCCAGCGCCGTGGAAATGTCGAGATCGGGCACAAAATAGGGCGACGCGATCCAGACACGGGTCTGCGCCTGGGCGATGGCCGAAAAGAACATCATGCTGCCACTTTCCACCGGGTCGGCGGGACCCGTGGCCACGATCAGCCCGGTGGCGTCATCGGGCGACAGATGTGGCTCCCAGCTGAGCACGGTGGTCATGTCTTCGCCCGTGGCCCAGTGCCAGTCTTCGGCAAAGATCAGCTGCAGCTGCTGCACCATGGGGCCCTGCAGGCGCAGATGGGTGTCGCGCCAATTGCCGAAATCGGGATCGAGCCCCAGATATTCGTCGCCCACGTTCAGCCCGCCGGTAAAGCCGGTCCGCCCGTCCACAATGACCGTCTTGCGGTGGTTGCGATAGTTGATCTGAAAGCGAAAGCGCGGCCCTTTGCCCGCGCGCCGGTCGGGAAAGGCGATGCCCGCCGCGCGCAGCCGGTCACGGTAGCTGTCGGGCAGCCCATAGCTGCCCACGGCATCCACCATGACCCGCACCGACACGCCGCGTTCGGCCGCCTTGATCAGGTGCTCGGCCAGCCGCTGGCCCAGCCCGTCGTCGCGTATGATGTAGAATTGCACCAGCACATAGTCCTGCGCCCGGTCGATGGCGGCAAAGATCGCGTCAAAGCTGGCCTTGCCATCAATCAGCAGTTTGCCCGCATTGCCGCGCGTGGCGGAAAACCCGGCCAGACGCTCAAAAGGTGTGCGCGACAGGCCGCTGGCGTCGGGCGCGGGGGCAAAGCGCTGCGAAAAGGCTTCGACCTCGTGGATGACATCGGCCGATTCCTGACGCGCAACCAGATAGCCGCGAAACCGGTGATGGCCCAGCACCAGATAGAGCGGCACCGCGATAAAGGGGGCGGCAAGCAGGAACACCACCCAGCCCACGGCGCCCTGCGGTGTGCGCGCGGTCTGGGCAGCGCGAAAGGTCATGACAATGCTGCTGACCACCATCAGCGTGGCAAGGGCACCAATAATGGCGGCAATCATCGGGGGCAGATCCTGTGTCGCATCATACACCTG
>JAOXSC010000074.1 GCA_025800215.1 Marinibacterium sp. | reverse complement strand
AGATGTCTGCCCTAAAGATCAAAAAAGGCTCCTCCAGCCACTCGGCCTATAACCTGCGCCCGACCTTTTCGGACGTGGAAGAACAGCACACGCTGGCCGTGGTTGTCGACAATGAGGCGGGCGTTCTCGCCCGTGTCATCGGCCTGTTTTCCGGCCGTGGCTATAATATCGACAGCCTGACTGTGGCAGAGGTGGACCAGACGGGCCATCTCAGCCGCATCACGATCGTCACCACCGGCACGCCGCAGGTGATCGAGCAGATCAAGGCACAGCTGGGCCGCATCGTGCCGGTGCATCAGGTGCAGGATCTGACCGTCGAAGGCGCGTCGGTGGAACGGGAACTGGCGATCATGAAAGTGGTCGGCACCGGTGACAAGCGCGTCGAAGCGCTGCGTCTGGCCGACATCTTCCGCGCCAATGTGGTCGACAGCACGCTGGAAAGCTTCATTTTCGAAATTACCGGTGCGCCCGAAAAGATCGATGCCTTTGCCGATCTGATGCGCCCGCTGGGCCTGACCGAAATCGCCCGTACCGGCGTCGCGGCCCTGCTGCGCGGCGACTAACGGCCGCGCAGCATTTTCTCGCCTGTCCCGGGCGGAAATCTAGATTTGCACCGCCACAGCGGGTCGCCCTTTGCCGGGCTGCCCGTTGCGACGGGACCGCATCAGATCAAAGGGCAAGATCTGTGCAGTCGCGGGGATATGGTCGTGTCCCATGGGCGCCCCCTGGCCCCCCGACCCCCCGGCCGTAGTCGTCTTTTGATGCAGCGCATCGGGAAGGCCATCACACACACCTTCGCGAACCAGCTGCGGATTCTTCACGTAGCGCATGTTTTCGTCCACACGCATGTCGAACTGCACAAGATCGCCCGCATCCAGCACGGCCTGTGCCGATTCACGATCTTCTGCGTAGAAGGCAAGGTCACCGTGATCTTCGCACCAGATGACTGCCTTGGTGTTGTCGGAATTGCTCCAGAGCACCACGCCGTACATGTCCCGTCCCGTATTCTGCGTCTTTTCAGTAAGTTTGGGGCAAATATCTCGCTTCAAACATGACAAAGACCGCGTCTAACCCTTGCTTTTTGTGTCGGTTTGCCTACCAATTGTCACTAAATGACACCACATCTGACGCTCAACAGCATCATGCTAACGCCAATTCGCGCCAAACCACCTGAAATACTGGCGCTGACGTCGCTCAATCTGGCGTAAACACGGGGCGATATGGGGAAAAATGACACGTCCGAAGAGAACACCGTCCGAACTGCGCAACATGTTTGGCGCTAATCTGCGTAGCCTCGCGCAGCGCTACCCGTCGATCTCGGAACTGTCGCGGCAGCTTGGGATCAATCGTACTCAATTCAACCGCTACTTGTCAGGTGAAAGTTTTCCCAGGCCGGACGTGCTTGACCGGATCTGTGAATTTTTCGAAGTGGACGCCCGTATTCTGCTCGAACCTGTCGAAAAGCTGAACACCCGGCCCGATCTTCTGAACAGCGCCGTGCTCGAAGATTTTGTCGGCGTCGGCATCCGTGACATCAGCGAAGAGCTATTCCCAAGCGGCGTCTACCGCTTTTCGCGTGCCAGCTTTGTCAGCGAAGACAAATACGTCATTGGCCTTGTCCATGTGTTCCGCCGCGATGACTGTACCTTTGTGCGCGGCTACGAAGCCCGCGAAGCCATGCGCCAGCAGGGCCTGCCGGAAGACGGCCCGTCACGCGAATTCCGTGGCTATGTCACCCAGCAGGAAGATGGCATCGCGCTGGTGATCTCGCGCCGCAATTCGGTGACCTGTTCGTTCAACTACCTGTCGCGCGTCGCGTCGATGAACAACAACTACTGGGTGGGCTATGTCACCCGCACCGTGCGCGAAAGCACCACAGGCACCCGCGCGGTGCGCATGGTCTATGAGCATCTTGGCCGCGACATGAATGCCATTCTGGCCGCCGCGCGCCGCACCGGGCTGCACAACGAAGAAGAGCTGATGCCCTTTCACCGCCGGTTGCTGCAGCCGGGCGACCCGTTTCGCTGATCGTCAGACAGGCACTCCTCAGGCGGGCACGGCCTCGGGCCCGGCGGCATCCGTGCCACGCTCGACGATCAGCCGGTAAAGGTGCCAGGATGCGTGCCCCAGCCAGGGCAGCACCACCAGAAGGCCCAGAAACCACGGCAGCATCGCCACAAAGGTCAACACCGCGATCAGCAGCCCCCAGCCCAGCATCGGGCCGGGATTGTCGCGCACATAGGCAAAGCTGGTGATCATGGCGGTGACGAAATCCAGTTCGCGATCCAGCAGCATCGGCAGCGACAGCACCGTGATCGCATAAAGCAGCGTGGCGAACGCCGCCCCCACCACCGTGCCCACCACCAGCATCTTGATGCCTTCGACGCTGGCGAAAACCTCGAGCGAGGTGGAAATGTTGGTCATCGTCTTCAGCCCCAGAAACAGGGCAAAGATCATGTGGCCGATAAAGAACCAGAACAGAAAGACCACGATGATGATCGCGCAGATGGACGGCAGCTGCCGCGCGCTCTGATGCCAGACCACCCCCAGGATGTCCGACCAGTTCAGCGGCGTCCCGTTGTCGAGCCGGTGCGACACCTCGTAGAGCCCCACGGCCGCAAAGGGGCCAAGCAGCGGAAAGCCGATCGCGGCCAGGATCAGCCAGAAGCTGGTTCCGGTCGATGCCGTCACCGCAGCCATGGCCCAACCCGCCAGCACGTAGAACCCTGCAAAGAACAGGCCAAAGCGCGGCGCGCGCCGGAAATCGGCCCATCCGCGCGCCAGTGCCTCGCGCAGCATGGCCCCGTCTACCGCCCCCATGGGCGGCACGCCGAATTGCTTGTCGTCGGTCATGAGCTGTCCCTCCCTCGCTCTCCCTCGGGATCAGCCTATATCGGGGGACGTTTTTCTGGCCAGCCCGTATTGTCATGATATGTCGCTGCAATTTCCAGCAATCGGCGGTCTGCGCCGCGCCGGCCAAAGATCTGCAGCCCCATGGGCAGCCCTACCGCGCCAAAACCCGCAGGGACAGTGACCGCGGGCAGCCCGGCCAGGCTGACGGGGATCATGACCTCCATCCAGCGGTGATAGGTGTCCATCGCGACACCGGCGATGCTGTGCGGATGCGGAATATCAAGCGCAAAGGGCCAGGCCTGTGCGGTGGGCAGCACCAGCGCGTCATAGCTGTCAAACAGCGCCACAGCCCGGCGGAACCAGCGCGAGCGGGTGACGCTGGCCTGATGCACGTCGATGGCCGACAGCCTGCGCCCATGCGCGATTTCCCACTGCCCGCTGTCCTTGATGTCTGCACCGTCATCCAGCAGCGGGCCAAGGCTGGCCGCGACCGCCCAGGCGCGCAGCGTGACCCAGCTGTCCCAGAGCGCGTCTGCGGGGAACGGGGCGCGCAGGGATGTGACCTCGGCCCCCAGATCGCTGAAGACATGCAGCGCCTCTTCGCACAGCGACAGGATGCCCGGTTCCATCGGATAGGCACCATCCCAGTCCGCCAGCCAGCCGATCCGCAGCCCCGACAGCGGGGCCGAGCCCAGCGGGTGGATCGGGGCATGGGGCTGGCCATGCGGCAGCGTGGGTTCGGGGCCTGCGATCACATCCATGAGCAGCGCCAGATCGGACGGGCTGCGCGCCATCGGGCCAAGGGTCGACAGTTGATGCAGAAAGGATTCGTCGACCGGTTCGGCCGGCACCAGCCCCCAGCTGGGGCGCAGGCTGTAGACATTGTTCCACCCCGCCGGGTTGCGCAGGCTGCCCATCATGTCCGAGCCATCCGCCAGCGCCAGCATCCCTGTCGCCAGCGCCACCGCCGCCCCGCCCGAGGATCCGCCGCTGCTGAGCGCTGTGTCATAGGGGTTTCGCGTGGCCCCGTAGACGGGGTTGAACGTGTGCGATCCCAGGCCGAATTCGGGTACATTGGTCTTGCCGATCAGGATCGCCCCGGCCTCGCGCATGCGGGCTGCGATCAGGTCGTCTCGGTCGGGAACGGTTTTGGCAAAGGCGGGCGAGCCCTGGGTCGAGACAAGCCCTGCCACATTCACCAGATCCTTGACCGCGATGGGCAGCCCGTGCAGCGGCCCGCGCACCGGCCCGCTGTCGAGCGCGCGCGCCCGGCGCATCAGATCGTCGCAATCGCGCAGCCCGACAATGGCATTGACCCTGCCATTGACCGCGTCGATGCGGTCCAGCGTGGCCTGCATCAGCTCGGCCGCGCCCAGTTTGCGACGCTGAAGGCGGGTGCTGAGCGTGGTGGCGGGATCGCGGGTCAGCATGGGCCTGTCCTTGCGAACACAAGGCCGGGGTGCTGCAGCGGTAGACCTGCTTGCATCTGGGCGTCCTTTCCTGAGCGTGCCTCAAGAAAAGCGCAGCGGGCCCGGAAAATCCAGCCCGAACATGGGGTTCCGTTGCCGGGGTGCCGTTACGGTGGGGGCCGCTGCGGGTGGCGGGCTGAAGCCCGCCCTACCCAACTGGCACGGTCCGGTCAGATGTCCTGGGCTTCGGCGCGGCTTTTGCCCGACACATCCATGGCCAGCGTGGCCGCCATGAACCCATCAAGATCGCCATCGAGCACGCCCTTGGTGTCCGAGGTTTCATGCTCGGTGCGCAGATCCTTGACCATCTGATAGGGCTGCAACACGTATGAGCGGATCTGGTTGCCCCAGCCCGCCGACCCTTTGGATTCATGTGCTGCGTTGATGTCGGCGGTGCGCCGTTCCAGTTCCAGCTGATAGAGGCGCGATTTCAGCGCCTTCATGGCGATGTCGCGGTTCTGGTGCTGGGATTTTTCCGAGCTGGTCACCACGATCCCGGTGGGATGGTGGGTGATCCGCACCGCCGAATCGGTGGTGTTCACGTGCTGCCCGCCTGCCCCGGACGACCGGTAGGTGTCGATGCGGATGTCGGCGGGGTTGACCTCGATCTCGATATTGTCGTCGACCACGGGATAGACCCAGACGCTGGCAAACGAGGTTTCGCGCGTACCCTTGCCAAAGGGCGAAATCCGCACCAGCCGGTGCACGCCGCTTTCCGATTTCAGCCAGCCATAAGCGTTGTGGCCCGAAATCTTGTAGGCGCAGGATTTGATCCCGGCTTCGGTCCCGGCCTCTTCCGATTGCAGTTCGACCTTGTAGCCGCGCTTTTCCGCCCAACGGACATACATGCGCTGCAGCATCTGCGACCAGTCGCAGGCTTCGGTGCCACCGGCGCCTGCGTTGATCTCGAGAAACGTGTCGTTGGAATCCGCTTCGCCGTTGAGCAGCGCCTCGAGCTCTTTCTGGGCGGCCTTTTCGGCCAGCGCGCGCAGGGCGTCTTCGGCGTCGGTGACGACCTCCTGGTCGTCTTCCATTTCGCCCAGTTCGATCAGCTCGGCATTGTCGGCCAGATCCTGGCGGATGCTGTCATAGGTTTCCATCGCATCCAGCAGCATCTGGCGTTCGCGCATCAGCTTTTGCGCGGCGGCCGGATCGTCCCACAGGTTGGGATCTTCGACGCGGGCGTTGAATTCTTCCATCCGGTGCTGGGCCGTGTCGTGATTCATGCGCTGCGCCAGCAGGTCCAGCGATTTCTGGATCTCGGTCACGAGGGTCTGGATTTCCGCGCGCATGGCTGCCTCCGTTTGCTGGCCTGGCAAGGGGTTGAAACTGGGTGATAGACCGGCCCCGGCCGGTATTCAAGCGACGCCGCGCGGTCGGGCCCCCCATCGGGCCCGCCGCAAAGGGCCTGTGCCGCTAGTAAAGCCCGCCCGAGCTGAGCGTGCCAAAGCTGGCCTTGGGCCCGACCACGGCCGTGCCCCCGGTCGAGGTCTTGACCTGACGCCCGGCGCGCCGGGCCTCTTCGACCAGCGGCAGGTTTTCACCCATGGCAAAGCCACCATCGAAGGTCTTGCCAAAGGTGGGCTCGTACCCGTCGCGGAAATATTCGGCCACCACATAGTCGCCGCTGGCATCATCGGCCAGACGTTCACCGGTCAGCCGGTTGATCTTGATGAAATGCCCGCCGGGAGGCACCTCGAACGGGCCGCCGCCATAGACTTCGGTCGCCTTTTCCATGAACTGCTGGAACACCGGCCCGCACATGCCGCCGCCCGACGCGCCACGCCCCAGCGGGCGCGGCTGGTCATAGCCGATATAGCAACCCGCCACGATGTTCGACGTGAAGCCCACAAACCACACATCGCGCGCCTCGTTCGTGGTGCCGGTCTTGCCCGCCGTGGGCACCGGCAGGTCAACGGTGCGCCGCGCGGTGCCGCGATCGACCACGCCCGTCATCATCGAGGTCAGCTGATAGGCGGTGATCGCATCCATCACGCGTTCGCGGTTGCTGTCGATCTCGGGGCTCTGACCGGCGGGCAGCACCGGCAGGGCGCAATCGACACAGTCGCGCTGATCATGGCGATAGATGGTCTTGCCATAGCGGTCCTGGATCCGGTCCACCAGCGTGGGATCGACGCGCTCGCCCCCGTTGGCGAACATCGCGTAGGCCGCAACCATCTGGTAGAGCGTGGTTTCTTCGGACCCCAGCGAGTTGGCCAGATAGGGGCCCATATGGTCATAGACGCCAAATTTCTCGGCGTAGCTGGCGACCACGGGCATGCCGACCTCTTGCGCAAGGCGGATGGTCATCAGGTTCCGCGACTGTTCGATCCCGGTGCGCAGGGGCGTGGGGCCGTAATATTTGTTCGACGCGTTCTTGGGGCGCCACAGGCCCTGGGGCGTGTTGATCTCGATCGGGGCGTCCACAACGATGGTCGCCGGGCTGTAGCCCGAATCCAGCGCCGCCGCATAGACAAAGGGCTTAAAGCTCGACCCCGGCTGGCGCAGCGCCTGGGTGGCGCGGTTGAAGACCGACGCCTGATAGGAAAACCCGCCCTGCATGGCGATCACGCGGCCGGTGTTCACGTCCATCGCGACAAAGCCGCCCTGCACGCCCGGCACCTGCCGCAGCGACCAGGTGTCATCTTCGGCAGCGCGCACCAGCACCACATCGCCAATGTCGAAATTCTCAAAGAAATCGCCGCGCAGCCATTTGATGTCAGCGCGCGGCACGATGCCCCGCGCCGGGCCGTCTTCGATGCCGACGGTCAGTTCCTGATCCGCAATGTCCAGAACCACCGCAGGGTGCCAGGTGCCGCCAAGCGCGATGTCGCGGGGCACTTCGGCGTCGCGCAGGGCCGCGCGCCAGGCGTCTTCATCGCCCAGAACCTCGGCCGGCAGCTCTTGCCGGGTGCCGCGCCAGATGCCCCGGCCCCGGTCGTAATCTTCCAGCTCGGCCTGCAGCGCGACGGCCGCTTCGGCCTGCATGTCTTCGTCGATGGTCGCACGGACGGTAAAGCCGCCGGTAAAGAATTCGCCTTCGCCGAAATCCTTGCTGATCTGGCGGCGGATTTCATCGGTGAAATAGTCACGCGGGGGCAGCGCGGTGCGGAAGCTTTCGAAATCGCCATTTTGGACCGAACGCAGCGGTTCGTTCACTTCGGTCTGGAAAGTGGCCAGATCAATGTAGCCGTTTTCGTACATTTCCTTGAGCACAAAGTTCCGCCGCGCCAGCAGCCGGTCCTTGCGGCGCACCGGGTGATAGTCGGACGGGGCCTTGGGCAAGGACGCCAGGAACGCCGCCTCGTGCGGGGCAAGTTCGGCCAGGGTCTTGTTGAAATAGGTCTGCGCCGCCGCCGTCACCCCATAAGAGTTCTGGCCCAGAAAGATCTCGTTCAGGTAAAGTTCAAGGATCTGTTCCTTGTCCAGCGTCTGTTCCAAGCGGGTGGCAAGGATGATTTCCTTGATCTTGCGTTCAGCCCGGCGGTCGCCGCTGAGCAGAAAGTTCTTCATCACCTGCTGGGTGATGGTCGACGCGCCGCGCAGATCCTGCCCGCCCGATCGCACCGCATCCACGGCTGCCGCCGCGATGCCGCGCGGATCATAGCCCTTGTGGACATAGAAATTCTTGTCTTCGGCCGAAATGAAGGCCTGCTTGACCATGTCGGGCACATCTTCTGCGGGCGTGAACAGGCGCCGTTCCTGAGCGAATTCGTCGATCAGGCGGCCTTCGCCGGAATAGATGCGGCTGATGGTGGGGGGTTTGTACTGTGCCAGCGATTCATGGCTGGGCAGATCGCGCCCATACATCCAGAAGATGCCGCCAATGGTCAGCGCGACCATGAACACCCCCAGCGTGACAAAGCTGAAGATTCCGCCAAAGAAAGAAAAGATGAACCGCAGCACGCCCGAGGCCTCGATGATTTTTTGAGCCCTGATCATATAGGTATCGCGCGGCAGGGTCAAAACCCGCCACGCGCCCTACCCCATTCGTGATCACCCCTGACGTCGCGACCGGGCGTGATCAGCCCCAACTCAGCCCCCCATCAGCGCCGCGCCGCCATGAAGGCCGTCAGCCGGGCCAGCCCTTCTTCGATGTCT
>JAOXSC010000065.1 GCA_025800215.1 Marinibacterium sp. | reverse complement strand
GCCTGATTGCCATCCTTGGGCATGATCTCGGGTGACAGCCCTTCCAGATAGGGCAGCATCACGCCGGGATCTTCGGTCATCGGCAACACCGCATGGGCGCTGCCCGCATAGGCGACCAGAGCCGTCCGCGCGCCTTCGCGCAAGGTCAACAGATCGCGGATTTTCTGTTTGCCCCGTTCCAGCCGTGTCGGGGCCAGGTCGCTGTCGCTCATCGAACTGCCGACGTGAATTGCCACCACCAGCGGTGCAGATTGCGCCACAAACGGATCCGGCTGGCGCGACCATGTCGGCCCCGCCGCTCCGAGGATCAACAGCGCCAGCGTCACGGCCACGCCATCAATCGGCAGCAGGCGCCGGCGCGCGTCCCCCCCCATCGTCAGCGCCGCGCGCAAATGTGGGGCCAACCCTTCTTTCGGGGGATCGCGGCGGATCTGCTGACGGCGGATGGACCAATACAGCACCACCAGCGGGATCACCGCCAACAGCAGCAGGGGCCGCATGAAATGGAACGCGTCCAGTGCAACGCTCAGCCCCGTCATGACGCGCGCCTCCGCTGTCCCAAATGCAACGAGGCAATCAGCATCAACCCGATCAAGGCCGCCGCCCCCATCGGCCAATGCGCCAGAGACCGGCGCGGGCGAAAGGACAGCGTTTCGGTTTCGCGTGGGGTCATCTGATCCACCCGGTCATAGACAGCCTGCAATGCCTGCTGATCCGAGGCAAAGAAGTAAGATCCGCCCGTGCGGCGGGCAATATCCTGAAGCGCGGCCAGATCCACGCGGTCCTCGCCCGCCGCGTCGGGATCGCCCACGCCGATGGTGATGATCTCGACCCCGTCACCGGCGGCAATTTCTGCGGCGTTGACCGGGCTCATCCGGCTGGCGGTATCGGTTCCGTCAGACAGCAGGATCATCAGCCGGTCCTCGATCTCGGACGCCTCGAAGGTGCGAATGGCCAGACCGATGGCATCCCCCAGCGCGGTGTGCGGACCCGCCATGCCGACCTCGGTCCGGTCCAGCAGGTCCACGATGGTTTGCAGGTCTTCGGTCAGCGGGGCCTGCACATAGGCCTTGGACCCAAACACAATCAGCGCCATGCGGTCGTCCTCGCGCTGCTGAACAAAGTCCTGCACCACGGCCCGCACGGCGGCAAACCGTTGCTGGGGCTTGTCGCCGGACCCTTTGAAATCTCGCGTATCCATGGAGCCCGATATATCAATCGCCAACACCACGTCACGGGCGGCGCGGGTCAGTTCCACCGGGCGGCCAACGCGCTCTGGCTGGGCCAGCGCCAGAACTGCAAGCGACCAGATCGCGATCGCCCCCGCCATTTGCATGCGAGAGCGTGACAGGACCACCGCCCCGGCGCGTGGCTCGGCCCCGGTGGCCTGTGCGATCTGGCGGAAGAAGGGAAACCGCAAGGCCGGCACCTGTTCCCGCCGAGGCGGAACAAAGCGCCAGACCAGCCACGCAAGCGGCAGCAGCAAAAGAGCGTATGGCGCACCCAAGGAAATCATGCAGCGCCGCCTTTATGTTTTTGAATCCAGCGCCTTGCAGCCTCTTTCAAACCTGACGCATGAACTTTGTTTGGCGCATAAGGGGCCTGTGTCAGCGCAGGTCCAAGCTCTGCCGGAAAGGGGCCGGTCTGTTGCAGAAAGGCGATCCACTCTGTGCCGGTCAAACCGGCCACAGCTTCGCGTGGGAACGCAGCCAGCGTGGTGCGGCGCAAAAGCGTTGCGATGGCCGCAGGGTTGTCCCCGATCTGCGCCAGTTCCGCCAGCGCCGCGCGGCGGTAGGCATTGGCCCGGCGATGGTGGCCCCATCTGCGCGCCAGCCAGACCAGCCCGCAGACCAGCCCGGCGCCCAGCACCCACCACCCCGCCGTTTCCGGCGTCAGTGGGATCGGTGCGGGATCGTCCGGCAGGACCAGTTTGTTCATCAAATCCACCAGGCTGTCGCCCACAGCCGGTGCCGTCGTCTCTGGGGTGGTGGCCGCCCCCGCGGACGCCTCGGTCGGCGCGCCGCCGGTCGGCTGCGGATGACTGGCGGGATCGCTCATCGCCGTCCCCCCGGCCCCAGCCCCATCAGGCGGCGCATTTGCGGCAAGGTCTCCTCGCCCGCCGAGAGCGGCAGGATCGGCACACCATAGCGGCGCTGCCAATCCAGCACCCGCGCCAACCGGCCTTCGGTCATGTCCTGCAAAGACCGGCGCGTGGCGGTCGCGCCCGTGTCGATCTCGGCCTGCAATTCCCCGTCCGACACCACGATGTTCAAGCCAGCCGGGATTTCCTGTGCGGTGGGGTCCGTCACCAGCCCCAAAACCAGATCATTGCGCCGGGACAGGCCCGACACCAAACGTTCGGTTTCTTCATCCACCACGTCAAAATCGCTCAGCACGATCACCAGATGATCGCGTCGCGCAATCCGGGACACCGCCCGCAGCACGCGGGTCAACGGCATCGGGGCGACCTGCGGGGCCTCGGCATGCAACAGGCCATTGGCATCCGCCAGCGCCGCCACAAACCGGTTCAACGCGGTCCGGCTGCGCTGGGGGCGGATTTCGGCAATGTGCTGATCACCAAAGACAATCCCGCCGACGCGGTCCCCCTGATCCAAGATGCGAAAGGCCGCCAGCGCCGCCGCTTCGGCGGCCGTGACCGATTTCATGTTCAGCCGGGAGCCAAAGAACATGGACATCCGCTGATCCACCACGATCAGCGCCGGACGGTCGCGTTCTTCGGTCATCACGCGGATATAGGCCTCGCCCGTACGGGCCGTTACCTTCCAGTCGATCGCCCGCACATCATCACCGGGCAGATAGCCGCGCAGTTCTTCGAAATTCAGCCCCCGCCCCCGCAACCGCGACGCATGGCGGCCATTCAGGATCGAACGCGCAGGCTGGCGCGGCAGAAAGCTGAGCGCCCGTGCCCGCGCTTCCAGGCTGCGCAAATGGGGCAATGTGGCGTGAATGCGCGGATCGTCCGTCGGCGGCGGGGCGGCGGCAGGCAACGTGCCAGTCCGGCTGCGCGCGGCGCGATTTATGCGAGGGGGGTGACCCATCCCAAACGCCTCAGGGCAACGCCACCTGGCGGAGCAATTCCGCCACCACATCATCCGCGCTGATGCCTTCGCCCTGCGCCTCATAGCTCAGCCCCAGCCGGTGCCGCAGCACATCCGCCGCGATGGCGCGCACATCTTCGGGGTCCACGTAGTCCCGCCCGCGCAACCAGGCATGTGTGCGTGCACAGCGATCCAACGCGAGCGAGCCGCGCGGCGAGGCACCGATTTCGATCCAGCGGTGCAGGTCATCACCGAACCCATCCGGATTGCGGGTCGCATCCACCAGATCGGCCATGTAGCGGTCCATCGCGTCCGACACGTGAATTTGTCCAATGGCCTGGCGGGCCGTAAAAACGGCCTCTTGCGGGATGGCCGGGGGCGCATCGGCCGAAGCGCCTGCCCCGGCGGCCTGTTCTTCGCCCCGGACCAGGCGGATCACCTCCACCTCGTCCTCAACCGGGGGATAGGTGATCAGCACGTGCATCAGAAAGCGGTCCATCTGGGCCTCGGGCAGCGGATAGGTGCCTTCCTGTTCAACCGGGTTCTGTGTTGCCATCACCATGAACAGGGGCGGCAGTTTGTGGGTCTTGCCCGCCACCGTGACCTGGCGTTCTTCCATCGCTTCCAGCAATGCCGCCTGCACCTTGGCCGGGGCGCGGTTGATTTCATCCGCCAGGACGACGTTGGCAAAAATCGGGCCTGCTTCGAAGCGGAACTGTGCGCCCTCGGCCGTCTGATGGTAGACTTCGGTGCCCGTCACATCCGACGGCAACAGGTCCGGAGTGAACTGAATGCGGCTGAAATCGCATTCCAGGTTCCGGGCCAACGCCTTGATCGCGCGTGTTTTTGCCAGACCGGGCAGGCCCTCGACCAGCAGGTTGCCATTGGCCAATAACCCGATCAGCAGCCGTTCAATCACGTCACGCTGACCGATGATGGCCTCCCCCATCCGGGCACGGAGTGTATCGATCTGGTCGCGGGCGGAATCGGATGAAGATGACATGAAAGCGTCCTAAACAGCGGTTGTTCCCAAACAGTATCAATCCCGTTCCACGGTTGCGAGACACAAAACACCTCCGGGAAATGTTAGACCACAACGATCCCGGTGCGGGCGCCGATCTGCCACGCCTCCCGAAAATCGGAACGCGCCGCGATGGTCTGCCAGCCCTGCTGCATGTCGGGCGAAAAGTTGATATCGTCGAGGATAATCAGACTGCCTGCCCGGCAGCGCGGCCGCAAAAGGGCCATCTGCTGAAGCACCACGTCGGTCTGGTGAATGGCATCAATCAACGCGATATCGATCACTTCTGGAAGGGTCGCCCCGTGTGCCTCGACCGGGCCGGAGGTCAGGGTGAACCGTGTGCCGATCCGGCCCATGTTTTGCCGCGCCAGGTCGCCCCAGGCGGTGTTA
>JAOXSC010000041.1 GCA_025800215.1 Marinibacterium sp. | reverse complement strand
TCTGTATTGACGATTCCTTCATGCTTTGGCATTCAGTCTCCCTCGTTTCCTCTGATGGTATTTCAGCATAATCTGCGATACGTTCATCCGTCACAGCACAAGGGGACGATTTCACTTGACGCAACAGTTGATCAGATTTATGAGAGATTCGCCTTTCGCTTGAACTTCCAACTATCCGTTTTGGAAATCGCAGAGCTGACAATGACTTGGATGCCACTGCGCCACGTTCAAGGCTACCATGAGAGCCTTTCCTGTATATTATTGCAGTGACCATACTGCTGAGGTCAACATCACTTTGGGAGGCTGTTACGTCGGTGGAACTTGTCGGCGTCCTGGATGGTAAAAGCGGCAGCTCCCTTGTCACGACCTCAGATGACTGCCTAGAATGTTGTACATCCGAATGGGTCTCAAGTTCAATTCCACGGCAATGAACAGGATCGCGCAAAAGCCGATCATCGGGTGGACCGGCACGGGGGCCGCCATCAGCCCCACAAAGGCCGTGAACACCACCAGCGTCATCACCCGCGGCTTGAGCAGCGCGAAATAGTCGCCGAACTGGGCCTCGTCACTGCGGAGCTGGCTGGAATAGCTGACGTCGCTCATCTGTGGTCCTTTTGCACACAAGGCGGGGTGCGCCCTGCGAAGTCTGATCGTCTGTCTTGCGAAACGGGGCCCATGCCATGCAGCACGCGGGCCCCGTTCAGATCACGGATAGCTTCAGTTGGATGCGACCTGATACGAGGTCGGCGTGCCTGCGAATTCTTCGATCGCACCGGTCAGCCACTGGTCGTATTCTTCCTGGCTGACGACCTTGACGGTGATCGGCATATAGGCGTGGTCCTTGCCGCAGAGCTCGGAGCACTGACCGAAATAGATGCCTTCCTTTTCGGCCTTGAACCACAGCTCGGCCAGACGGCCCGGAACCGCGTCCTGCTTCACGCCAAAGGACGGGATGGTCCAGGAATGGATCACGTCGGCGCCGGTCACCTGCATCACGACAACCTTGTCCACGGGGATCACGACGGCTTCGTCGGTGGCCAGCAGGTATTCGTCCTGGCTGTAGCCCGCTTCTTCCAGACCTTCGCGGCCCAGCATGAAGGCTTCAAAGCCGAAATCGTGATCGACATATTCATAGCCCCAGTACCACTGGTAGCCGGTGACCTTGATGGTGATGTCGGCTTCGGGGATTTCCTGCTGTTTGAACAGCACCGGCAGCGAAAACGCGCCGATGAAGACCAGAATCACGATGGGCACGATGGTCCAGGCGACCTCGAGCGGGGAATTGTGCGTGAAGGTGCCCGGCGTCGGGTTGGCGCGGCGGTTGAACCGCATGATGACCACGGCCAGAAGCCCCACCACGAAGACGCAGATCAGGGTGATGATCACCAGAATCAGGCCATCCAGGCTCTGCAGATCGCGTGCCAGTTCCGAGGCCGCAGGCTGGAACCCCAACCCGCCCTGCTTCGGCGCCCCCACGATTTCGAGTGCGTCTTGCGCCATCGCGGGAACCGCGGACAGGGCAGCCATAAGCCCCGATAGCATCAATGCGTTTTTCATGTCTCGTCCTGATCGTTTGATCTGTCTTGCGTCCTGTTGCGATGCGTCATGTTGCGCACGCGTCATCTTGTCATTGGGAGGGTAGAAACCATATTCCTGTGTCCAGTGACAAGGTGCGAGCTTGCGTCAAACGGACGCTTTTTTGATCTAGATCAAATTCGCTCGTCAAGGAGAGCCCATGCCCGAACAGCCCTTTCGCCCATATGAGACAGTGCTTTCACGCGATTCGGCGCTCGCTGAACTGCGTCGTGCAACCGCTGGGGCCGATGACGGAGAACTTTTTGCCGAACGCCGCCGATCCGAGGCGTTGGTGTTTGATGACGGGCGTTTAAAGACCGCAAGCTACGATGCGTCCGAGGGATTCGGCCTGCGCGCGGTGCGCGGCGAGGTCACGGGATACGCCCATTCCACCGAGCTCAGCCTCGCTGCGCTGGCGCGGGCGGGCGACACGGCGCGCCTGGCCGTGGGCGATGGCGGCGGCACCCTGGCGGATGCGCCCCAACCGACCAACCGGCGTCTTTATACCGATGCCGATCCCATTGAAGACGCAAGTTTTCCGGTCAAGATCGAAACCCTGCGCGAGATCGACGCCTATGCCCGCAGCGCCGATCCGCGCGTGGTGCAGGTGACCGCCAGCATCGCCGCCAGCCATCAGGAAATCGAGATCCTGCGCCCCGACGGCACCCAGTTGCGCGACGTGCGCCCGATGACGCGGGTCAACGTGTCGGTGATCGTCGATCAGGACGGGCGGCGCGAAACCGGCAGCGCCGGGGGCGGCGGGCGCATCGGGCTCGACGGGCTTCTGGATCCGGCCGACTGGCGCGCCAAGGTCGACGAAGCGCTGCGCATCGCCATCGTCAATCTTGACGCCGAACCCGCCCCCGCCGGCGTGATGGAGGTCGTGCTTGGCCCCGGCTGGCCCGGCATCCTGCTGCACGAGGCCGTGGGCCACGGGCTCGAAGGGGATTTCAACCGCAAGGGCACCAGCGCCTTTGCCGGTCTGATGGGCCAGCAGGTGGCCGCGCGCGGAGTGACGGTTCTGGATGATGGCACCCTGCCCGACCGGCGCGGGTCGATCTCGATCGACGACGAAGGCACGCCATCGGGCCGCACCACGCTGATCGAGGACGGCATTCTTGTGGGCTACATGCAGGACCGGCAGAACGCCCGGCTGATGGGGGTGGCCCCGACCGGCAACGGGCGCCGCCAAAGCTATGCCCACGCGCCGATGCCGCGCATGACCAACACCTACATGCTGGGCGGTGACAGCGATCCGGGCGATCTGGTGGCCGATATGCGCGACGGGATCTATGCGGTCGGCTTCGGAGGCGGTCAGGTCGACATCACCAACGGCAAATTCGTGTTTTCCTGCACCGAAGCCTATCGCGTGCGCAACGGCCGGATCGGCGCCCCGGTCAAGGGTGCCACGCTGATCGGAGACGGGGCAACCGCCCTGAAACAGATCCGGGGCATCGGCAATGACATGGCGCTGGATCCGGGCATGGGCAATTGCGGCAAGAACGGCCAATGGGTGCCCGTGGGGGTCGGCCAGCCGTCGCTGTTCATTGACGGGTTAACCGTGGGCGGGGCCGCGACCTAGGCCCGCCCCCGGCTTGCGCCAGAATTTACGGGGCTGTTTTTCAAGGTTTTTCAAGGCCTTGAAAAACAGTGGGCCGGAAAACTTTTCAAAAGCACAAAAATTTTACCGCGATTCATCCCGCATTAACCCCACCGGCCGTACACCAAAGAGGCAATAGGCGGAGCGACGGATGACCGAGGATCTATTTTCTTCCACTCACCCCCCACTCCCACCCACCACGGAAGAAGATCGGTTTCTGTGGCTTCGCCTTTTGCGCTCCAGACGTGTGGGCGTGAGCACATTTCACCGCCTGATGTCCGAACACGGCTCTGCGCAGAACGCGCTGGCCGCTTTGCCAGAACTGGCAAGACAAGCCGGGATCAATGGGTATGAACCCTGTCCCCCCGGCGTGATCGAGGCAGAACTCAAGGCCGCAAGAGCCGCCAGAGCGCGGCTCTTGTGCCTTGGCGATGCCGACTATCCCCAGGCCCTGACCGATCTGCCGGATGCGCCGCCCCTGCTGTGGGCGATCGGGCGCAGCGAATTGCTGAACCAGCCTGCCGTGGCGCTTGTCGGGGCGCGCAACGCGTCGTCGCTGGGCACACGCATGGCGCGCGCACTGGCCCATGATCTGGGTCAGGACGGCTTTGTCATCATCTCGGGGCTGGCGCGCGGCGTCGACACCGCCGCCCATGCCGCAGCCCTCAACACCGGCACCGTCGCGGTGATGGCGGGCGGGGTCGATGTGATCTACCCGTCGGAAAACACGGCCCTTGCACAAGACATCGCGGAGTGCGGCGTCATGGTGTCCGAACAACCCATGGGCCTGCGGCCCCATGCCCGCCATTTCCCCACGCGCAACCGGATCATCTCGGGCCTTGCGCGCGCCGTTGTGGTGGTCGAAGCGGCCGCGAAATCCGGCAGCCTGATCACCGCGCGCGATGCACTTGATCAGGGGCGCGAGGTCATGGCCGTGCCGGGCCACCCGTTCGATGCCCGCGCGTCGGGCTGCAACCTGCTGATCCGCGAAGGCGCCGCATTGGTGCGCAGCGCCGATGACGTGACCGCCGCCCTGCCCGCGCAGGCCGACACCCAGACCGAGTCACAAACAGACCCGCGCCCGCCGCTGGACGATCTGCCGCCACCGCCCCCCGAAACCCGCAGCCTGCAGGACGCCGCAGCACTGCATCAGCAGATCCTGAACCGTCTGGGCCCATCGCCCCTGGCCGAAGACCAGCTGATCCGCGATCTCAGGGCCAAACCGCAGGACATCCAGCCTGCGCTTTTGGATCTGGAGCTGGACGGCCAGATCCATCGCCAGGCCGGCGGGCTGCTGGCCAGATCGGGTTAAGGGCATGCTGCAACGCGGCACAACCGGCGGAAAACGGTGGATTTTTCGCCCGAGCCCCCCCGGATCCCCTGCCCAAAAGCGCATCAGAGTGCCCGCGTCAGATCCGCCAAATCCCGCCGAAATTGACATTCCCCCCTTGCACCCCACATGTTCCACGGCCATAGACCGCTCTGTCCGATCCAAGAGGTGCTTCCGTAAATGCCTGTCGTTGTTGTCGAATCCCCGGCCAAGGCCAAGACGATCAACAAATATCTGGGTGACGACTATACCGTGCTTGCCTCATATGGCCATGTGCGCGACCTGCCGCCCAAGGATGGATCGGTCGATCCCGAGCATGATTTCGAAATGCTCTGGGAGGTCGCAAGCGACAGCAAAAAGCACGTCAAGGCCATTGCCGATGCGCTCAAGGACGACAACGCGCTGATCCTCGCGACCGACCCCGACCGCGAAGGCGAAGCGATCTCGTGGCACCTGCAGGAAGCGCTGACCAAGCGCCGGTCGATCAAGAAAGACACCGCCGTCAGCCGCGTGACCTTCAACGCGATCACCAAGGATGCGGTGACCGAAGCCATGGCCAACCCGCGCCAGGTCGACATGCCCCTGGTCGAAGCCTATCTGGCCCGCCGCGCGCTGGACTATCTGGTGGGGTTCAACCTCAGCCCGGTGCTCTGGCGCAAGCTGCCCGGCGCGAAATCGGCCGGGCGCGTGCAATCGGTCTGCCTGCGGCTTATCGTCGAGCGCGAGATGGAAATCGAGGCCTTCAAGCCCCGCGAATACTGGTCGGTCAAGGCGGTGCTCAGCACCCCGCGCGGTCAGGATTTCGAAGCCCGCCTGACGGTTCTGGCCGGCAAAAAGCTTGATCGCTACGACATCGAAAACGCGACCCAGGCCGAACTGGCGGTGCAGGCGATCACCAGCCGCGACCTGACCGTGCAGTCGGTCGAGGCCAAACCGGCCTCGCGCAACCCGTCCGCGCCGTTCATGACCTCGACCCTCCAGCAAGAGGCAAGCCGCAAATTCGGCATGGGCGCGCGCCAGACCATGAGCACCGCGCAGCGCCTCTATGAGGCGGGCTATATCACCTACATGCGGACCGACGGCATCGACATGGCGCCCGAAGCCGTGACCGCGGCGCGCGCGGCGATCAAGGACCGCTATGGGGCAGAATACGTCCCCGGCAGTCCCCGGATGTACAAGAACAAGGCCAAGAATGCGCAGGAAGCGCACGAATGCATCCGCCCGACCGACATGACCCGCGATGCGGCCAGCCTCAAGCTGACCGATGACGACCAGCGCAAGCTTTACGACCTGA
>JAOXSC010000034.1 GCA_025800215.1 Marinibacterium sp. | reverse complement strand
GGGGTCAGGGTCAGGTCGCTCATGCCCCAAGCGCATGGGCGCTCGGGGCGGCTTTGTCAACGCCCCTCCCGGCCTTGGCAATCGGCTTAGGCGTCGTCAAAGTCCAGACTGTCGGGCAGCATGACCTCTTCAACCGTCAGGCGCCGGGATGCCAGACCCTGATCATGCGAATAGCGAAACAGCGTGTCGAACACCGCCCGGTTGGATGCCACGCCATAGGGATAGAAATTCCATCCCATCAGCGCACGGGTGTCTTCCAGTTCGGACGCGTACCAGGGCAGCATGTCCCCCGCCCAGTTCCAGCGGATCATCCGGTCATAGGCCTGCGCCTTGGCGTGGGCAAAGGCGCGATACACCGCCGCCCCCAGCCACGGATGCGCGGCCGCCACATCGCGGCGGATCGCCAGCACATGCATGATGGGAAACAGCCTGGTGCGCCGGAAATAGTCCTGCTCGACCGCGCGACTGTCGGCAAAGAGCCTCCGGATCCTTGGATCCCCTTCAAGAAAGGCCGCAGGCGTGCCGGCATGGATCAGCGCATCCACGGCGCCTGTCAGTAGCATGTCGGACTCGTCCATGTCCGGCGGGCCACGCTCGATGGGCACATCTGCGGGGGCGACCTGCTCTTGCGCTGAAATCGTCCCGGCTTCGCCTGCCGAACTGTCGCGATTGGCAATCACCCAGGTCATGTCCTGCGGCCGCAGACCATGGTCATCCTGCAGGATCCCCCGGATCCAGGTCAGCGATGTGGACGAATAGCCCGGCGTCCCGACCCGCCGCCCGCGCAGATCCTCGGGCGTGGTGATCCCGGCATCGGCGCGCACAAAGATGCTCTTGTGGCGGAACTGGCGCAGCAGCGGCACCGGCAGCAGCGCATAGTCGCGCAGCCCGTCATTGGCATGGGCCAGCATGAACGGATGCAGGCCCAGTTCGGTCACCTCGCGGTCCGCGGGGCCGGAAAAGGCGCGGGTGTTCATGTCGCCAATCGCGTCCGCGACAAACCGCGCTCTGGTCCCTTCGATCCTGACGCTGCCATCAAACAAGGCCGCGGTGCGGTCCATCGAATAGCATGACACGGTGATTGGCAGGCCGCCATCGGCCCGCAGAATGGCAGGGGCGCACAGGGCCGACAGGCCGGTGCGCAGAAACAGGCGACGATGCATGGCGGATCTCTGGTTCGGGAACACGGAAACCGGCCCCGCATCCGGGGCCGGTCAGGGGGATCAGGGGTTACTGATCGGCCAGACGCACCACGCCGGTATAAGGCTCGCCGCGCGCGACGGGGGTATGGGGGAACTCAGCGATCTGGGCATTGTGACGTTCGACGATCGCGTCGAACTGGGCCCAGGACCACAGGAATTCGGCCATCAGCGGATGTTCTTCGCGCGGGTCCTTGTAAAGGTCAAAGAACTCGGCCCCTGCCAGACCACCCCCAGACGAGGCAAAATGGCGCTTGAACTGCTGCTTGACCACCGACCCCAGCGTGGTGCCCTTATAGGTGAACACGTAGTCACGGCGCCCATGGGTATCGCCCATCATGAACAGCGCGGTCTGGTCGATGCCGTCGATCACCCGGTCGCGCGGGATCTGGTCATAGCGCCCCGAGATGCGCGCAAAGGTGTTGAACAGATCCGACACATGAACGATGTCGCCAATCACCGATCCGGGTTCGACAACGCCGGGCCAGCGAATGAAGGCGGGCACCCGAATGCCACCTTCGGTGACGTCATTCTTGCCGCCCCGGAAAAACCCGTTCTGACCGGTTTCGGGCCAGACCGGCTCCATCGGGCCATTGTCGGCCATGGCGATCACGATGGTATTGTCGGCAATCCCCAGCTCGTCCAGCAGGGTAAAGAGTTCACCGATCTTGGCGTCCATACGCTTGACGCTTTCGCCCGTTGCGCTGCCATGCTGAGTGGTAAAGGGGCGCATCGCGTCCTGATCGGCCAGCTCATAGAGGTTGGGCCACCATTGCAGCATGAACGGTTTGTCGCTGTCGGCATGGCGGATCACGAAATCCTTCGTGCGCTCCCACATGCGGGCATTGGCGTCCTGATAGTCGGCAAAGGTGCTGGGGGTGGAAAATTCCCGCGTCTCGCCGCCTTCGAACCCTTCGACGGTCCACATCCATTCCAGCGGGCGGAACGTGTCGTCCATGAAGTATTTCTTGTCATAGCCATCGGGGCTGTAGGCCACGCTGAAACCGGTGTTTTCGGCGTCCGACGTGAACATCTGGCCCGCGAACTGGTTGTAGAGCGAAAAGATCGCCTCGTCCCAGCCCTGGTTGTGCACATAGCCTTCTTCCTGATCGCCGAAATGCGCCTTTTCGAAAAAGCCGGTGTGATAGGTGTCATCGACCACTTCAGCGATGGTCACTTCGGACCCCGGCAGACCCATGCGGTGGATCGGAAAGATCGGAAAGATCATGCCCGAGCGCACCGCCAGCCGACCCGTGGCCGCCGCCACCCGCGTGGGCGTGCAGGACGGTTCGGTATACATGCGCGTAAAGGATGCACCATCGCGCGCCATCTGTTCCAGATTGGGCGCGTCATAGCCCGAAATATCCGTCAGCATCCGGTGCCCCACCGCGCCATAGCGCATGTCATCCCACAGGATGTGGATGATGTTGGGCTTTTTGCCATGTTTGGCTTCAAGCTCGGCCAGGCGGGCCTGAATTTCGGCATCTTCAGCCATCCAGTCATCGCCATTCTGATCCCACAGGCGCTGGAATTCGGCGTGATAGATGATCCCATCGGGCGTATTGGTGGGCTGTGCCCCTGCCAGTGTTGCGGCGCCCGCCGCTGTCACAAACGCCGCCGTCGCCAACGGCGCCAGCCTTCGAAATCCTGCTGTCATGTCCATGGTTCCTTTTCAACGCGCGGCTCCGGCCCCGGGTCGCGCTGACT
Organism: Marinibacterium sp.; assembly: GCA_025800215.1. Classification (GTDB taxonomy): domain Bacteria; phylum Pseudomonadota; class Alphaproteobacteria; order Rhodobacterales; family Rhodobacteraceae; genus JAOXSC01. Next base: position 2,614 of record JAOXSC010000034.1, on the reverse strand, counting down.
GCTGCCAAAGGCTATTGCAGTTTGGGCTTGTGCCGTTATCCGAAAACCGCAAACTTTGGGGCATGGCACAGCATCCTGCACCGGCCACGTCCGCGACGCCCCCCGCCCCCAACGCCCCGCTGCGGCTGATCGAGGCGCGGTTTGGCGATCTGGAACAGCTCTGCCATGACGTGCGCCAATGGGATCTGGATTTCACGCCCGTCGCCCGGCTGACCGACCAGCCCGAGGTGGGGCGCATCGCGCAGACCAGCTATGGGCTTTTGGAGATGTCCAAAGCGCGGTTCAACACGCCGCTGCATCAGTTTGGCGCCCCGCCGCCGCTGCGGGCCACCTTTGTGGTGATGGAACCCACGGTCCAGCGGCATTGGTGGCGCGGGCATGATGTCGGCGTCGACACGGTGCTGATCACCCCGCCCGGCGGCGATTTCGAAAGCTTTTCCGCGCCGGGGTTCGAGTTTCACACCGTGTCGATCGGGACCGCGACGCTGGCCGAGACCGCCGCGCGGCTGGAACTTGTCACCCCTGCCCCGACCCAATGGCCCGAAGCCATCCGCCTGCCACCCGGTGCGGCGCGGGGGCTGCGGCATCTGCTGCGTCGGCTGAATGCGGGGCTGGGCGACGCGCAGGATGTGGACGATGCGATCTGTCATCTCACCGCTCTGTGGTGCCGCCCCGCAGATCCCCGGCGTGCGACCCCGGCACGGCTGCGGGACGGGGCGATGCGGCGCTGTCTTGAGGCCATCGCCGCAACCGATGAGCCGCTTGGCGATGCAACCCAACTGCGCCACATCGCCGGGGTCAGCGAACGCACCCTGCAATATGCGTTTCGCGAACGCTTTGGGCTGAGCCCGGCGGCATTCCTGAAACTCCATCGCCTTGGGCATCTGCGCCGGGCCCTGCACCGGGCCGATCCTGACCACGCAAGGGTCGGAGATCTGGCCGCTCAGCTGGGGTTCTGGCATGGCGGGCACTTGTCCACCGACTATCGCCGCGCGTTCGGAGAAACCCCCGCCGATACGCTGGCCCGCAGGCCGCACTGATCCCTGATCAATCCGATTGACGCGCCCGGCCCGAGCGGCTAACCCTCGGTCAACTGTTGGGGTGCCCGTCGGGCTGAGATGCGCAAGCAAACCCATTGAACCTGAACCGGTTAGGACCGGCGGAGGGAACAGGCCACGGGCAGATTGCGCCCGCCTTGTCCCTTGATCCGTCCTGACCGCACCGATGCAAAGGGGACGGACATGGCGATTGCACTGACGATTGCAGGATCGGATTCGGGCGGCGGCGCGGGGATCCAGGCCGATCTCAAGGCGTTTTCGGCCATGGGCGTCTATGGCGCATCGGTGATCACCGCCGTTACCGCCCAGAACACCCGTGACGTGACCGCCGTGCACCCGATCCCCGACGATGTGGTGGCCGCGCAGATCGACGCGGTGCTGGATGACATCGCGGTGGATGCGATCAAGATCGGCATGCTGGGCAGCCCGTCCTTGATCAGAACCGTGGCGCGCTGTCTCGAACGGTTCGACGGGCCGGTGGTGCTCGACCCGGTGATGGTGGCAAAGTCCGGCGCGGCCCTGCTGCACGACAGCGCCATCGACGCGCTGAAAACCCATCTGGTGCCGCGCGCCGATCTGCTGACGCCGAACCTTCCCGAAGCCGCCAAACTGCTGGGCGGCAGCGATGCGCCGCTGCTTGATCAGGTCGATGCGCTGCTGGCGCTTGGGCCACGCGCGGTGCTGCTCAAGGGCGGGCATGGGGATGGCGACATCTGCTCGGACTGGCTGTCCATCGAACTCTGGTCCCAGCAGCTTGACGCCCCCCGCATCGACACCCGCAACACCCATGGCACCGGCTGCAGCTATGCGTCAGCCATCACCGCCGGGCTGGCCAAGGGCTGGAGGCTGGAACACGCCACCCGCGTGGCCCATGGCTGGCTGCATCAGGCGATCCTGCGCGCGGATGAGCTGTCGGTGGGTCAGGGCCACGGGCCGGTGCACCATTTCCACGGGGCCTGGGGATGACCGGCACCGTCACCATTCTGGGCGCGGGCGTCGCGGGGCTGACCATGGCGGCCGAATTCCAGCGGCGCGGGGCCAGCGTCACGGTGATCGACCCCGCAGGCGGGGTGGGCGCGCAGGCCTGCAGCTGGTGGGCTGGCGGCATGCTGGCCCCCGAATGCGAAGGCGTGATCAGCGAACCGGCGGTTGTCACCCAAGGCCGCCGGGCCGCAGGCTGGTGGACCGATCACGGCGCTCAGCTGCGCCACAACGGGACGCTGGTGGTCGCGCTTGGGCGGGATCAGGCGGATTTGACCACCTTTGTCCGTCGTGCGCCCGCCGCGCGGCAGATCGACCGCGCTGCCCTGAAAGAGCTTGAACCGCATCTGGCCGAGCGGTTCGACCGCGCGCTGTTCATCGACACCGAAGCGCATCTGGATCCGCGCGGCAGCTTGGTCGCATTGCAAGAGAGGCTGGCCGAGGCTGGCGTGCGGTTCGTGACCGAAGGGGATCCGACCGGTCAGGTCATCGACTGTCGCGGGCTGGCCGCGCGCGATGACCTTGACGGGCTGCGTGGGGTCAAGGGCGAAATGCTGGTGGTGCGCTGCCCCGAC
>JAOXSC010000023.1 GCA_025800215.1 Marinibacterium sp. | reverse complement strand
CCCTGCCGTGGCAACCGCGGTGTTTTTCCTGACATGCCTCAGCGGCTATCACTATCGACGTGTCTGGAAGGCCGAAGGGCCGCGCTATCAATACTGGATCTTCGGCACGCTGGCGGCGGCCGGGCTGCTGTTGCTGGGGTTTGTGCCGCTGACCTTTCCGGCGCAGGGCACCCCCTGATCCGACCTAGCCGACGATCAGCTGCTTGAGCTGAAGCGCTTCGTGCTCAAGCTGGGTCAGGCGGTGGTTGATCACGTCACCGATGGTGACCATGCCCACCAATGCGCCGTCTTCGACCACGGGCATATGCCGGAACCGGCCCTGCGTCATGCGTTTGAGAACCGATACCAGCGCTTCGCTGCGGGTGCAGGTTTCAACGTCACACGTCATCACATCGCCGACCTGCTGGGGCAGGGTCTGACCGGGTGTATCGGCCAGTTTACGCACGATGTCGCGTTCCGAAAGGATACCCGCCAGTGCGCCGGCATCATCAGTGACGATCAGCGCGCCCACATGACGGTCGCGCAGCTCTTCCACCGCGCGGCCCAAGGTCTCGTCGGGCTTGATCGAGAACACCTCGCCCCCTTTGGAAGCCAGAACATCGGCAACGGTCGCCGTGCGGTCCTGGATGCTCACCGATTGGCTTTTGGATCCGGGCGCATCATGGTCTTGACGCATTGAAGACTGATAAGACGTTGGCATGAATGGGTCTCCCTTCAGGGTTACCCTAGGCCATCTGCCTGCGCCTGCTCAATGATCTTTCGCGCACGTGGGCATTGCAGCCGTTCGCGCAGGGGGCTGTTGGGGTCGATTTCCTTGCTGCAGACAAGGCACTGATCGGCATCGCTGATGGCGTTCAGACCGCCGCAACTGCCTTTGATCCGCTTGTTCATGAGGATCACGCCAAGGGCCATCCCCAGCATGATCAGCAACAACAGCACAAAGGTCAGAACAAAGGTTTCCATTCCGCCATCCCCAAAAATCGTAACCGGTCACCGACCCCTATCTAGGTACGACAGGGGTCCGGTTCCAGAGGTCAGGCGCGCAGCGCCTCGAAGGCCGGGCTTGCATAGGTGGTAAAGCCCGCCGTCTGATCGCGATCCACGAACTGCACGGCAATGTCGTGACGCGCCGCGATCTCGAGCCCGTGTTCACGGCCCAGGATCAGCATCGCGGTGGACCAGGCATCGGCCAGCATCGCATTGTCCGCCAGCACCGTCGCCGACGCGGTCTTGTGCGCCACCGGACGGCCCGTGGCCGGGTCGATCAGGTGCGAATAGCGCTGACCGTCCGCTTCGAAATAGTTGCGGTAATCGCCCGAAGACGCCAGCCCGCGCCCAGACACACCCACGACGCCCAGCATCGCGTGGTCCAGCGGATTGGGCGATTCGATGCCGATCTGCCAGGCAAGCCCATCGGGGTTGCGGCCCGACGCATAAAGATCGCCGCCGATTTCGACCATGTAATCGGTCAGCCCCAGCGTTTCGAGCGCGCGGCCCACATGGTCGGCCCCGTACCCTTTGCCGATCCCGGCCAGATAGACCTGCGCGTCCGAGCGGACCTTTTGCACATGGCCGGCGCCCAGCATCAGCGTGTTGTCATGACCCGACCGTGCCTGCGCGGCGGCGATGGCATCATCACCGGGCATCGCGCGCTCACCGGGTGCACCAAAGCCCCAGAGTTCGATCAGCGGGCCCATGGTGGTGTCAAAGCGGCCTTCGCTGGCCAGATTGACATCGGCTGCGGCCTGCATGACCTCGGCCAGCGGCGCGGACACGGCCGCGGGAACATGGGCAGGCATCGCATTGATTCGCGAAATCTCGGACCCGGCGTCCCAGTTCGACATGGCCTGGTTCACTTCGGTCAGGGCGCGCGACACGGCCTGCTGAACCTCGGCCTTTTCGATAAGGTTGTCGTGATCTACCGCCACGATATTGTATGTCGTCCCCATGGAGACGCCATTAACCTCAATGATGTTCTGACGGTTATAGCAAGCGGCCAGCGCCAGCGGCATCACCAGGAACGAGCGGCGGGAAAACGATGTCAAAGTGCTCACGTGCAGACCTTTTTCCAGTTCAGGTGGCTTCGTATTCGATTTTTTGCGATTTCTTCAAGCCGTTTCTGGCCATTTTGTTGAGAAACCACTAGCAGTTCCGACAGCGCGTTGGTAGTCCCTGCGCATCGCACGACATAGCCAACGCACCACTTAGACTGAGGCTGGATAACTTTGAAGCACTTCAAGCTGCGCAAGGGCCTGGATCTGCCTATTTCAGGCGCCCCGCGACCAGAGATCTGCCCATCCCCGGGTATTCGCACCGTCGGCATCCTGGGAGACGACTATATTGGTCTGAAACCACGGTTGGTGGTTGAGGACGGGTCCGAGGTGGTGGCGGGCAGCCCGCTGATGTTCGACAAGACCATGCCCGAGGCACAGATCGTGTCGCCGGTTGCCGGTCGGGTCCGGGCGGTCAATCGCGGCGCGCGGCGCAAGCTGGTCAGCATCGAAATCGACGTGACCGAAAATGGCGGCGCACCTGTCGACTTTTCCGCCGTGGGTGATGCCACGACGCGCGAAGGTCTGACGCAAAAGCTGTGTGCCGCCGGGCTCTGGACGTCTTTCCGCACGCGCCCCTATTCCAAGGTGCCGCAGCCGGGCACCGCGCCGGTTGCGATCTATGTCACCGCGATGGACAGCGAACCGCTGGCGATGGACCCTGCTCTGGCGATCGGGGCCGAGGCGGACGCCTTTGCCAAGGGTCTGGCCGCCGTGGCGCTGCTTGGCGATGGGCCGACCTATCTGTGTCAGGCTGACGGCGCGCCGCTGCCGGGCCATGATCAGGCCGGTGTCGAAGCGGTCAGCTTCAGCGGCCCGCACCCTGCCGGGCTCGCGGGTACGCATATGCATTTCCTGACCCCGCCCACCGCCACGGATACGGTGTGGACCATCGGCTATCAGGATGTGATCGTGATCGGGCGCCTGCTGCTGACCGGACAATATGATGCGTCCTGTCTGGTGGCCCTGACCGGACCGGCCTGCGCCGATCCGCGCGTGGTGCGCACGGTGGCGGGCGCGTCAATGGCTGATCTGCTGCAATCGGATCTGCCGTCGGACATGCCGGTGCGGATGATTTCGGGCTCGGTCCTGAGCGGGCGCGCGGGCGACGGTGCCAGCGGCTATCTGGGGCGTTATGCGCGTCAGGTCACGCTGATCGAAGAAGACCGCAAACAGATCCCCCTGGGCTGGATCCGCCCGATGGTGGCAAAATACGCGGTGCAGCCGGTTCTGGGCTCGGCCCGGTCCAAGGCGCTGTTTCCGCTGACGTCGAACCTCAATGGCGGGCGCCGTGCGATGGTGCCGCTTGGCACATTCGAAAAGCTGATGCCGCAGGATGTGCTGCCCACGCAGCTGCTGCGCGCGTTGCTGGTGATGGATACCGATCAGGCGCAGCTTTTGGGCGCGCTTGAACTGGACGAAGAAGACCTGGGTCTTGTGGGCTTTGCCTGCCCCGCGAAATATGAATACGGGATGGCGCTGCGCGACTGTCTCACCAAAATCGAGAAGGAGGGTTAAGCCTTGGGTCTTCGCGACTTCTTCGACCGGATCGAGCCGCATTTTGAAAAGGGCGGCAAATGGGAGCGGCTGTTTCCCATCTACGAGATGGTCGAAAGCTTTCTTTACACACCCAAGACGGTGACCACCGCCGCGCCTCATGCGCGGTCGTATATCGATATGAAGCGGATCATGACCTATGTGGTTCTGGCCACGATCCCCTGCATATTGATGGCGCTGTACAACACCGGCTATCAGACCAACCTGGCGATTGCCGAATTCGGCGCTTCGGGCTGGCGCGCGGCCATCATCGACGCCCTGGGGATCGGGTTCAACCCGGCCAACCCCTTTGCCAACCTGATGCACGGGCTGCTGTATTTCCTGCCGATCTACATCACCACCTTGGTGGCGGGCGGCATTTTCGAAGTCATCTTTGCCACCGTGCGCCGTCACGAGGTGAACGAAGGCTTCCTGGTGTCGTCGATGCTCTATGCGCTGATCGTGCCCGCCACGACGCCGCTGTGGCAGGTCGCGCTTGGCATCATCTTTGGCGTGGTGATCGGCAAAGAGGTCTTTGGCGGCACCGGCAAGAATTTCCTCAACCCCGCGCTGACGGGGCGGGCGTTCCTGTACTTTGCCTATCCCGCGCAGCTGTCGGGTGACAGCGTCTGGGTGCCGGTGGACGGCTTTACCGGCGCCACCGCGCTGGCGGTGTCGGCATCCGAAGGGTTCCAGGAACTGGCCGCGCGCGGCATGACCTGGTGGGACAGCTTCCTGGGCTTCATTCCGGGATCCATGGGCGAAACATCGACCCTGGCCTGTCTGCTGGGTCTGGTGTTCCTGCTGGCCACAAAGATCGCCAATTACCGCATGGTGGTGGGCTGTCTGGCCGGGATGATCGGCTTTTCGCTGCTGCTGAACTGGATCGGATCGGACACCAACCCGATGTTCGCGATGCCGTGGTACTGGCACCTGGTGCTCGGCGGCTATGCGTTCGGGCTGGTTTTCATGGTGACCGAGCCTGTTTCGGGGGCACATACCAATCTGGGCCGCTATATCTACGGCGCGCTGATCGGCTTCATGGTTGTGATGATCCGTGTGATCAATCCGGCCTTCCCCGAAGGCATGATGCTTGCCATTCTCTTCGGCAACGTCTTCGCACCGCTGATTGACTATTTCGTGGTTCAGGCCAACATCAAACGTAGGGCAAAGCGACATGCCTGACGACAACACACCCCAACAGCAAGGCGCGCTGCGCCGGTTTCTTGCGCTGCCGACGGATTCGGTGCCCAAGACCATCTTCATCGCCGTGGCGGTCTGCCTTGTGGCGTCCATGGTGGTGTCGGCAGCCGCCGTAGCCCTGCGCCCGCTGCAAGAGGTCAACGCCCTCAAGGACAAGCAGATCAACATTCTGCAGGTCGCGGGCATCTATGACCCGAACGAAGACGTGGTCACTGCCTTCCAGGCGTTTGAACCGCATGTTCTGGAGCTGGCCACCGGCACCTTTACCGACGAATTCGACGCCAGCATTTTTGACGACCGTGCCGCGGCCGATAACCCCGAGACGTCGGTTGCGCTTGATCATGACCCGGCTGGCATTGGCCGCCAAAGCCGCTATGTCACGGTCTATCTGCTGCGCGACGATGCCGGTGCGCTCGACAAGGTGATTCTGCCGCTTCACGGCTATGGCCTGTGGTCGACGCTTTATGGGTTCATCGCGCTCGAAGCGAATGGCAACGACATCTACGGGCTGCAATTCTATGACCACGGTGAAACACCGGGTCTGGGGGCCGAGGTCGACAACCCGCGCTGGAAGGCGCTGTGGTCGGGCAAACAACTTGCGGATGCCGACGGCAATCTGCAGATCAGCGTGTCCAAGACGCCGCCCGCCGCGGGTGCGCATCACCATGTGGACGCGCTGGCCGGGGCAACGCTGACCACGGTCGGGGTGCACAACCTGGTCAATTTCTGGATGGGAGAGGCAGGGTATGGTCCCTTCCTTGAAAATCTCAAAGCGGGGAATGTCTGATGGCGCATAAACGCAGGGAAATGCTGATCGACCCCTTGGTCGACAACAACCCGATCACCTTGCAGGTTCTCGGCATCTGTTCGGCGCTGGCGGTGACGTCGTCGCTGCAGGTTTCGCTGGTGATGGCCATCGCGGTGACGCTGGTGACGGGCTTTTCGTCGATGTTCATTTCGATGATCCGCAACCAGATCCCCAGCTCGATCCGGATCATTGTGCAGATGGTCATCATCGCCAGCCTCGTGATCCTGGTGGACCAGACGCTCAAGGCCTATGCCTATGAGATTTCGAAAACGCTGTCGGTCTTTGTCGGCCTGATCATCACCAACTGTATCGTGATGGGCCGCGCCGAAGCCTTTGCCATGAAAAACCCGCCGATCGACAGCTTTATCGACGGGGTCGGCAACGGGCTGGGCTATGGGCTGATCCTGATGTCGGTGGGGTTCGTGCGCGAACTGTTCGGGTCGGGCAGCCTGTTCGGCGTGACCATCTTCGAAACCGTGAACAATGGTGGCTGGTATGTGCCCAACGGCCTGCTGCTGCTGCCGCCTTCGGCGTTCTTCATCATCGGGCTGCTGATCTGGGGCTTCCGCACCTGGAAACCCGGCCAGGTCGAAGAGCGTGAATACAAGATCCAGACGATTGAGGCCCATTGATGGAAGAGCTGATTTCACTCGCCGTCAAGGCGATCTTCGTTGAAAACCTCGCACTGTCCTTCTTCCTGGGGATGTGTACCTTCATCGCGGTGTCGAAAAAGATTTCGACCGCGATCGGGCTGGGGATTTCGGTGATGATCGTGCAGGCGATCACCGTGCCCGCCAACAACCTGATCCTGACCTATCTGCTGGCACCCGGTGCGCTGGCCTGGGCCGGGTTCCCGAATGTGGACCTGACCTTTCTGGGGCTGATTTCCTATATCGGCGTCATCGCCGCGCTGGTGCAGATCCTCGAGATGGTTCTCGATAAGTACTTTCCGCCGCTTTACAACGCGCTTGGCGTGTTCCTGCCGCTGATCACGGTGAACTGCGCCATCCTTGGCGGATCGCTCTTCATGGTCGAACGGGGCTATGATCTGGCCGAGGCCGCGACCTATGGCGTGTCGTCGGGCTTTGGCTGGGCGCTAGCGATCACCGCCATGGCGGGCGTGCGCGAAAAGCTGAAATATTCCGACATTCCCGACGGGCTGCAGGGGCTTGGCATCACCTTCATCACCGCGGGGCTGATGGCGATGGCCTTCATGTCCTTCTCGGGCGTGAAACTGTAAGGGGCTGCGATCATGACGACTTTTGGTCTTGGCATTCTGCTGTTCACCCTCATCGTTCTGGCGCTGGTGTCGGTCATCCTTGCGGCGCGGTCGCGGCTGGTGTCCACGGGCAATGTGAACATCACCATCAACGGCGAAAAAACCATCTCGGTTCCGGCCGGTGGCAAGCTGCTGCAGACGCTGGCCGAACAGAAACTGTTCGTGCCGTCGGCCTGTGGCGGTGGCGGCACCTGTGCGCAGTGCCGGGTGCGGATCCATTCGGGAGGCGGGTCGATCCTGCCCACCGAAGAAAGCCACATTACCAAACGCGAAGCCGCCTGTGGCGACCGCCTGTCCTGTCAGGTGGCCGTAAAGCAGGACATGGAAGTCGAAGTCCCCGAAGAGGTCTTTGGCGTTCGCAAATGGGAATGCACCGTGCGGTCTAACGACAATGTGGCGACCTTCATCAAGAACCTGGTGCTGGAACTGCCTGAAGGCGAGGATGTGAATTTCCGCGCCGGTGGCTATATCCAGATCGAAGCGCCCAAGCACAGCCTTGCCTACACCGATTTCGACATCGGCGACGAATATCGCGAAGACTGGGACAAGTTCAATCTGTGGCAGTACAAGTCCACCGTTGATGACCCGATCGAGCGTGCCTATTCCATGGCCAACTACCCCGACGAAAAGGGGCTGATCATGTTGAATGTGCGGGTGGCATCGCCGCCGCCGGGCACGGATGTGCCTCCGGGGCAGATGTCGTCCTATATCTTCAACCTCAAACCCGGCGACAAGGTCACGATTTCGGGCCCGTTCGGCGAATTCTTCGCCCGCGAGACGGAAAAGGAAATGGTGTTCATCGGTGGTGGTGCGGGCATGGCGCCCATGCGCAGCCACATCTTTGACCAGCTCAAACGGCTCAAGAACCGCGATCGCAAGATCACCTTCTGGTATGGGGCCCGGTCGAAGAAAGAGATGTTCTTTGTCGAGGATTTCGACCAGCTTGCGGCCGAGTTCCCGAACTTCACCTGGCATGTGGCGCTGTCGGATGCGCTGCCCGAAGATGATTGGGGCGGCTATACCGGCTTCATTCACAACGTGCTGTATGAGGAATACCTCAAAAACCACCCGTCGCCCGAGGATTGCGAATACTACATGTGTGGCCCGCCGATCATGAACCAGTCGGTGATCAACATGCTGCTCGATCTGGGTGTGGATCGCGAAGACATCATGCTGGACGATTTCGGCGGCTGACGCGGCCCGTTCGGATCACGAATACCAGGCGCGGACCTTTGGGCCCGCGCCTTTTTTTGTGGCCATCTGAAACTGCAGCGGCATTGGACCCCGCCGGTCGATCCGCTACCCTGTTTGAACAGCCCCGGCACAAGGATGAGGGTCCACCATGATGACGGAAAATGACAGGCGCCTGCTGCGCATCGCTTATGACGAGGCGAAGGCCGGGTTCGACGAAGGCGGCTGCCCCATCGGGTCGGTGCTGGCGCGCGGAGGTCAGGTTGTGTCGCGGGGGCGCAACCAGCGGGTGCAGGGGGGTGATCCGATTGCTCATGGCGAAATGGACGCGCTGCGCAAGGCGGGCCGGCAGAATACCTATCGCGATACGGTTCTCTATACATCGCTGTCGCCCTGCATGATGTGCTCGGGCACGATCATCCAGTTCGGCATCCCGCGCGTGGTGATCGGGGACACCACGAACTTCGGCGGCAACGAAGAGTTCCTGCGCGCGCGCGGGGTCGAGGTCGTGATCGCCGAAGACCCCGATTGTGTCGCCCTGATGAAGCGGTTCATCCGCGAAAAACCCGAGCTTTGGGCCGAAGACATCGCGGAATGACCGGGCTCAGGGTGCGCCGGTGCCGGTTTCCGAAATGATGACCAGCGGGCGCGCAATGTCGCGCCCCGCAATCCTGTCCTGGCAAAGCGCCCCGTAGCCTGCCGCGCCTGATGGCGTGGTGCCCAGGCCAAGCGCGGTCACATCGGCGGCGGCGCGCACGCCTTCCGCTTCGGTCAGGGTGGCATAGCGCACATCGCAACGTTCGAGCACATGCCAGGCCACATGGGACGGATCCTTGCAATCCAGCCGGCCCATGCAGGATGCGGGCCCGTCGCCGCGCGCGGGGTGTCCGGCGCGGTGGCTGGCCTGCAGGCAGGCCGCCGCCTGCGGTTCGACCACAATGAGATCGGGCTGCCGGGCCCAGTTGAGCCGGATCATATGCGCCATCGCCGCCGCCAGCCCGCCCACACCGGCCTGCAGATAGACATGGCTGGGCCAGGTGTCGGTGGTTTCGAACGTGGCGCGCAGCTCTTCCGCGATGGTGCAATAGCCTTCCATCACCCATTTGGGGATCTCGGTATAGCCGGGCCAGGTGCCATCGGCCAACAGCACCGCGCCGCGGGTGGCGGCGTCGTGACTGGCCGCCGCAATGCTGTCTTCATAGACTGCGCCAGACCGGATGACGGTGGCCCCCAGATTTCGCAGACGGCGGGCAAAGCTGTCGGGCACGGTGTCGGCCAGATGGATCCGCGCCTGCGCCCCGGCATCACGCGCACCGGCGGCCACGCCGATCCCGTGATTGCCCGCGCTGGCACAGACAAAGCACTGCGTGGCGGCAAAGGCGCGGATGTCGGGGCGGTGCAGATCGGCCAGCGCGACATGCTCGCCCGTTTGATCGGCCCAGCTCTGCTGCAGGATCCGCGCCACCGCATAGGGCGCCCCAAGCGCCTTGAACGCACCCAAGCCAAGCCGCGCAGTTTCATCCTTGGCCAGCACGGGCAACCCGCCGGGGTCGCTCAGCTGATGCAGTGGCGATGGCGCATAGCCGGGCCGGGTTCTGAAAAACCCAAGCGCGGCAGAAAAATCGGGGGCAAAGTCGAACGCATCCATGGCCACAGCCTAGCGCCCGGCGCCGATGCGGTGTGGTCAATATTCGCGGCATGGCGCAAAAAACTTGCGCATGACTTGCGTTCATGTGTTGGATCTGGTCATGGCACAGCCGCTTGACGACACTGACCTGACCATTTTGCGGATCCTGCAGCGCGATTGCCGTGTGGGACTCGAGGCGCTGGCCGATGCCTGCGCGCTGTCGGTGCCCTCCGTGCAGAGGCGGCTCAAGCGGTTGCGGGCGTCGCGGCTCATTGCCAAGGAAATCGCGGTGCTGGATCCGGCGGGGTTCGACTATGGCATGACCTTTATCGTTCAGGTCGAACTGGAACGGGAATCGCTGCATCAGCTGGATCTGTTTCGCAAACGGGCCAAGGCCGAACCGCAGGTGCAGCAATGCTATTACGTGACGGGGGATGCCGATTTCATCCTGATCTGCACCGCCCGCGACATGCAGGATTTCGAAGCGCTGACCCATCGGCTGTTTTTCGAAAACTCGAATGTCCGCCGGTTCAGAACCTCGGTGTCGATGGAGCGCACGAAGGTCGGGCTCGACCTGCCGATCTGACCATTGTGCGGGTTTTTCTGTCATCCGGGCCCGGCTGCGCAAGATTTTCAGCACGGGGCTGCGAAATTTGATGCGCTCAGCTCAGCCAAACCCGGCATTCTGGTCCCGAAGGATCAGATGGGGATGCCATGACCGGGCCACGCGGCTTTGAGCACGCCGAATTCGAAACCCGCACCGCACGCGCGCAGGATCGCATGGGGCAGGCCGGGCTTGCCGGGCTGCTGCTGACGACCGAGGCCGAGATCCGCTATTTCACCGGGTTTCACACGCTGTTCTGGCAAAGCCCGACGCGGCCGTGGTTCGTGTTTGTCCCGCGCGATGGCAAACCCGTGGCCGTGATCCCCCAGATCGGGCTGGATCTGATGCAACGCACCTGGATCGACGACATCCGCTGCTGGATGGCGCCGGATCCGGCGGATGACGGGATCACCCTGCTGCACGATCTGCTGGCGCCGCTGGCGCGCGCGGGGCAGGTGATCGGCCTGCCCAAAGGCCCCGAAACCCATCTGCGCATGCCGCTTGCCGATTATGAACGGTTGATGGCCGGGCTGACCGGGCTGCAGGTGGTGGACGCCACCGATCTGATCCGCGCGCTGCGCATGGTGAAATCCGAGGCCGAGATCACCAAGATCGCCCATATCTGCGCCATTGCCGGGCGCAGCTTTGACCTGCTGCCGGGCTTTGCCCGCGCGGGCGCGCCTCTGGACGAGGTGTTCCGGTCGTTTCGCCGCGCGGCCCTGGGGCAGGGGGCGGATGATGTGCCCTATCTGGTGGGGGGCGCGGACCGGGGCGGGTATCGCGATGTGATCTCTCCGCCATCTGCGCGGCCGCTGGCGGCGGGGGATGTGCTGATGCTTGACACCGGGGCCTGTTGGGACGGGTATTTCTGCGATTTCGACCGGAATTTTGCCGTCGGCCCGCCCGATGATGCCACGCTGCGCGCGCATGACACACTGTGGCGCGCGACCGAAGCCGGGTTGGCCGCCGCGCGCCCCGGTGCCACCTGTCGCGATCTGTTTCAGGCGATGCACAGCGTGATCGCTGATCGGGCCGATCAGCCGGGCGATGTGGGGCGTCTGGGGCATGGGCTGGGAATGCAGCTGACCGAATGGCCGTCGCTGGCGCCTTGGGATGACACGGTGATCACCGAAAACATGGTGCTGACGCTGGAGCCGTCGCTGGGCTATGGGGCGGGGCGCATCATGGTGCACGAAGAAAACATCGTCATCCGTGCCGATGGGCCGGAACTGCTCAGCCCGCGCGCGCCGCGCGATCTGCCCGTGATATGAGGATCTATCATGAAACTGGATGTTCAGACCGATGACGGAATCGGCACGCGGGCGCGCCTTGGCCTGATTGTGCTCGAAGCCGACGAAACGATCGAATCCGACCTGTCGCGGATGCTGCGCCTGGATGGCGTGGCGCTGTTTGTCAGCCGCATCCCCATGGTCGCCGAAATCCGCCCTGAAACGCTGGCGCGGATGGAACGGGATCTGCCCGCATCGGCGGCGCTGTTCCCGGCGGCCCGGCTGAACGGCATCGGCTATGGCTGCACATCGGCGGCCACGGTGATCGGATCAGACCACGTGGCCCGCGCGATCCAGAGCACCCGCCCGCAGACACCTGTCACCGACCCGCTGGCGGCGCTGATCGCGGGCGCGCGCCATCTGGGCGCGTGTCGGCTGGGCTTTGTCACACCTTATATCCCCGAGGTGTCGGCAGGGTTGCGGACCCGCCTGCATGAGGCCGGGTTCGACATTGCGGGTTTTGGATCCTTTGAGGAAATGAATGATGCGGTGGTGGCCCGCATCACGCCGGGTGCGATCCTGGCGGCCATCGAAACGGTGGCCGCACAGGCGCCCTGTGACGCCATCGTGGTGTCCTGCACCAATCTGCGCGCTTTGGATGTCATCGCCGAGGCCGAGGCCCGCACCGGCGTGCCGGTGCTGACAAGCAATCAGGCGCTTGGCTGGCATCTGCTGCGCCGGGCCGGGCTGGCGGACACCCAGGCCGGGCTCGGCCGGCTGTGGATGTCCTAGATCCGGCGCGACGAGGGAGCGGATCAGCCCTGACGGGCGATCAGCTCTTGCGCGACCAGATCGTGATCCAGCCACAGCACCGGCCCTGCGGGCGCGCTGCTTTCGCCAAAGATCAGCTGGCCGGTGGCGCTGACCACATGTTCGCTGAGCACATCGCTGACCAGCGCCTTGCGCGAGGCGTGCAGCTTGACGATCTCTTGCGATGTGCCAACCGTGCGGGTCACCTGTTCGGCGCTGTTGGCCATGGGCCAGGCGGCAAAATCGCCGAATTTCAGCATCACCGGATCGGTCTGATAGGCATCGACCATGTCCAGGATCTGTTCAAGCGTCACACCATCGGCCAGCAGCGCCTGACAATCCTGCCAGAGCGTATCGACCCAGGCGCCGCCGCCTTCCTTGCGCAGCGCCGACAGCAGCGGCACCAGCGACAGCTCGATCCCGGCAAACACATCCGACGAATTGGTGCGGATTTCGGGGCAGTTATAGACGGTGGCCTTGATCCCGTTGTCCCATGCATCGCGGGCGATGCTTTCAAGGCGTATCTTGGCATAGCCTTGGGTGTAGTTGGTATAGGTCTGCCAGCGATAGTCATCACCGATCAGGATGCGGGTGCCGTGATAGCCATAGGCGGTATAGCGGACCTGACCGCCTTCGCCTTCGATGCGGGCGCGCAGGGCGGCGCTGGCTTCGATCAGATGGCCAAAGGTGTTGGCGGTGACCTCGTCAAAGTTCTGCAGGATGAATTTGCCCAGATCGCTGTCGACCAGAGATTGCGACGGCTGATAGCGCGCGCCGAGGCCCTTGTAGATGCGGTTGGCGATGGCCAGGAAGACCTTGGCGCGGGGGATGCCACCGGCCATGGTATGGGCAAAGATCACATTGGCGCCTGCGGGGATCATCGCGTCCATTTCGGCCATGACCTGCTGCAGGGCGGTGGTGAAACGAGCGGTCCCGATGGCGCGGCAGCGGTTGATCAGATCCCAGTCCAGCGCGTGATCCTGCCAGCTGTCGATGGACATTTCAGCCACCAGATCGGTCGGCGTCTTTTCGCCTTCGGGGGCGTCCATGTCAAAGCCCGCCATCAGCGGGATGTTGATGATGCGCCCGCCCAGGTTTGCTTCGGCTTCGGCCAGCTCTTCGGCCGTCAGCGGGCGCAGCGCGCCGTCATCGTCGCGGCGGCCCACGGTGATCCCGATCAGGGTCATCCCGGCCGCTCTTGCGGCCTCGATCAGGCCGGTGGCATAGCCGCGCCCGAACAGTTCGCCAAACAGGACAAGCGTGTCGCCATCGCCGAACACGGTGTTGCTGGGCAGGGTTTGCAGAGGGGTCGAAGCGGTCATCTGGGTCACTGTCTCGTCATCTGGGCCGGCAAGATTGCGCGGGGCATGACCGCTAGGTATCGCGGAGACGGGGGCGGTTGCAACCGCCCCCGGTGGGATTGCGCCCAAGACCTGCCGATCTGTGACCCCTTGGGATCGCTCGGGCAGGCGGCAAGACAGGGGTCAGCTGTTGGGGCGGACGCGCGCTGCGGTCTTGCGGGCAAAGGCATCAAGCCGTTCGCGGGCATCGGGCTGGGTGTTGACCACGCCGGCCACAACCGCTTCGGCATAGGCGGCATCAAGCGCGGACATGTTCTGCATATGGCTCACGGCCGAGCAGATTGCGAAATTGGACAGCGGCAGGTTGGCAGCGGCCCGGCGGGCAAGCTCAAGCGCCTTATCAAGGCTCGATCCGGTTTCAAGATACTGCATCAGCCCCACATCCAAGGCTTCCTGCCCCTGATAGACACGGCCCGTCAGCATCATGTCGATCATCCGCGCCTTGCCCACCAGATCGGTGACGCGGATGGTTGCGCCACCGCCCGTGAACAGCCCGCGCTGGCCTTCGGGCAGGGCGAAATAGGTACTGGCATCGGCCACACGCACATGGGCGGCACTGGCCAGTTCCAGCCCGCCCCCGACAACGGCGCCCTGCAGGGCGGCGATGATCGGCACGCCGCCATATTCCATCTTGTTGAACGCCTCGTGCCAGCGCAGGCACACATGCATGAACTGTTCGGGGCTGCGGTCTTCGTCGTGGTGTTCGACCAGATCCAGCCCGGCGCAGAAATGATCGCCCGCCCCGGCCAGCACGATGGCGAGCGCGCCCATGCGGGGGGCCTTGGAGAACAGCTCGATCAAGTCTTCGATCGTCGCCTCGTCCAGCGCGTTGCGCTTGGCTGGGCGATTCAGGGTGACCACCCAGACACCGTCGTCATGTTGTTCCAGCGCCAGATTGGTCAGCGCAGAAAGGGTTGGGGTCAAAGTCATCGGGGGTCCTCCTCTTGCCGGGGTCGCGTGTCCCGGCACCCGACCCTTGGCGATCTTGTGCCATGGGATCGGCGCGCCGTCGATGGGCTGCGCGATCACGCCGCATCAGACGCAAACTGCCCGGGCGCATGTCTCAGCGCCCGGGCAGCAGTGATCAGACCGATGTCAGGCCGAAGCCCGACGGGGGGAGAACGGCGATCAGAAGCTGTAACCGATCCGTACACCGGCCCCGATGGCCGAGTTGCCGGTGAAGATACCCGCAGGGAAGATCGGGCCAAGCTGCGAATTCGCATCACCGATGTCGACATAGCTGATGCCAGCGGTGACCTTGATCTTGTCCTTGCGATAGATGGCGCCCACGGTGTAGCGCATGAAGCCGTCGGTCGGCGTCAGGTTGCCGGTGGGGCTGCCGGTCTGACGTTCATAACCGAGCGATGCCAGCAGCGACCAGTTTTCGTTCAGAGCACGACCAACGCCGAGGTTGTAGGTGATCCGGTCATCCGCATAGCCAGCCAGCGGCGAGCCGGTGGCCGCCACAAAGGCGGGCGGTGCGATTTCAAAGGCCGACCATTCCACCCAGCGGATCGAGCCGAACAGCAGCGTCTTGGGGTTGATGCCCGACTGGAATTCCAGGTTGACCGACTGCGGCGTGTCGATTTCGGTCTGCGTCTGCATGCCCAGCGGACCAAAGCTTTCGTCGGTATCGAAATCGTGGTCGATGCCCGAGTTGTAGGTCAGCGAGACACGCGCGGCGATTTCGGGCACCTCATAGGCGGCACCAACCAGATAGCCGACGCTCACATCGCGATCGGCGTCGATCTTGTAGTTGCCAAGGAAGGGCACATTTGCATTCGCCGAAAGCGACTGTACGCGGGCACCGGCAAAGACACTGGCATTGCCGTTGATGTTGTACTGCAGCACACCGGTCAGAGCGTTGGTGTTCAGTTCGGCCGTGGTGTTGGCACCAAAATAGTTGGTGTCCGGATAGGCCACGTCAGCGCCAAAGGGCTGGTCGAAGATCAGCGCATAGCTAAGCTTTTCGTTGATGTCATCTTTGAACGCAAAGCTGTAGTTCTGGTAGGACTCGAGGATGTTGCCCGATCCGACACCGGGTGTCGCAGTCAGGTCGCTGCCGACGCCGGACACATCAGGCGATGCGAAGGTCAGCCCAAGTTCAAGATAACGGCCTTTTTCGAAAATCACGGCGACCGATTGCACTGTGCGCTCGATGCCGCCGGCCATGGCGGCCGAGCCGACCCCTGTCGACAGTGCAACCGACAGCGCCGCCGTAAGTGTGCGGTTCTTCATCCTCTTCCCTTTCAATCCCTGCGGACCGCCATCACTGCCCGATGATCTTCTTCGGACAGGGGGATGCGACGGCCCCTCCTCTTGGTGGGATCCAGTGATAGGGGCGCAGGTCGTCGGAACGAAGGGCATGGGCGGTCAAAAAATTGACATTTTGGGCCAGCTGGCCGAAAAAGCGGGGCATGCAGCGTTTTTTTGGGGGCCGCGACCCGTCCCGGCCGACGCGTTCGGCTTGGTCAGCTGGTACATTCTGCTGAAATCGAAGGCAAAACCCGGGTCTGCGCACCCTGACCGGCATTCCCACGCGTAAATCTGAAAATTGGCAACCCGTTTTTTCGAAAACAGTGATACAAACTATGGTAAGCAAGGAAAACGTGATACAAAGCATTGTATCGCGACCCTAATGTTAAGGTGTGATCAGTAATTTTGTTTTGTCTTTCTGCACTTTGGCAAAGAGATAATTAGCATGGATACTGTTGAGGCAGACACGTTCAAGATGGACGCCCCCGAAGATCGGGCAGGTGGAAACTTCCCGAATGAAAAGCAGCTCATGGCCTATGGTGAGCTGTCGTTTCTGTTTCTTCGATCCTCGACGCACAAGAACGTGACAGCAACAGGGCTGCTCAAGAGCATCGCCCCGGCAACGGATACCGGACAGTTCGCGATCCTGCGCCAGGGCAAGTTCCCGCGCGCCTGTTGCACCTGGGCCTTCTTCAGCGAAGAGGCCGAGGCCCGCTATCTCGCGGGTGAGCCGGTCACGGTCGATGACTGGACCTCGGGGGACCGGGCCTGGATCATGGACATTGTTGCACCTTACGGGAAGGGGACAGGCGGACGGATGCTGAGCTGGTTCCGCGACACACTTCCTGAAACACACAAGACCGTCGGAATCCTGCGGCCCTTCAGCCGCGACCGGATCCGCGTTTACTCGGCAATTCGCAAGCCTGACGGGGGGTGGTCGTTCAAGACGCGCTACATCTCGTGGGACGACAAGGCAAAGGAAGTTTAGCTAAAAGGATACGGAAATGGGTACAAGTTCACTTATCGTTGACTCCGTCAGCGGCCAGGACAGTGGCACAGGCACGTCCGTCAATATCGATTTCGACCCCGGCGAAACCTACAACCTTTCATACGACCTCGCGGTCGAGTTTGATCCTCTGTTCGGCCCGCCGACGATTGGCGACAGCGGCGTCTATTCGATCGGGACGCCGTCGATCGGCTTTATCACACCGGATCCGGATTTTGACACCAATGGTCAGTTCGTCTGGACCATCACCGGTGCCGAATGGGCCGGGTCGGGCACACCGGGCCTTGCCACGCTCGAAGCCACGAACTCCAACACCGGCGGTGGTGCGGCCCCGCTGACGCTGGATGTGAACATCACCTGCTTCTTCCCCGGCACCATGATCGCAACACCCGATGGCGAAACCGCCGTCGAAACGCTTGCGATCGGAGATCTGATCACCACGGCGGATGGCCGTCAGGTTGCCGTGAAATGGGTCGGCCGTCAGACGGTTTCGACCATCTTCTCGCCCGCGCAGCGCCTGTTGCCGGTCCGGTTCGCAGCCGGATCGCTGGGCGATGCCCTGCCGCGCGAAGAGCTGACTGTCACGGCGGACCACGCGATGCTGGTCGACGGGGTGCTGTGTCAGGCTGGTGCGCTGGTCAACGGCGCCGACATCACCAAGCCCGCGCTGGCTGAAATGGGCGAAACCTATACGGTTTACCACATCGAAACCGAGGCCCACGAAATCATTCTGGCCAACGGTGCGGAAACCGAAACCTTCATCGACAATGTTACGCGCCGCGTCTTCGACAACTATGACGAATTCGAAGCGCTTTACGGCGACGTTGAAGAGATGGTTGAACTGTCGCTGCCCCGCGCCATGAGCAGCCGTCAACTGCCGGTGTCCGTGCGCAGCCGTCTGGGCCTGACCCGCGTGGCCTGACGCCCCGCCGTCCAGCAATTTGATCAGGGCCTCCGGCACCGCCGGGGGCCCTTTTTCGTGCCGAATCGCCCGGCAGCGGTGCAATCGGATGACGCCAGTGCACCCCGGCGATAGTCTGCGCGTCACTTTGGCAATTCTGACAATTGCGGTCCTGACCACGCGAAATTGATCAACTTTCATACAATCTGTGGTCGAAAAATTTTGACACATGACATGTGTCCGGCCCAAAAAGGTCGCAACCTTTTATTGAATACGAGCTAGAAATATCATGGCAGTCGATACGCGCGGGTTCAACGATACGAACGCGACCACGAACGGTGTGACGTCTCTTAACGGCACCGAAGCAATCATCTATGACGATCTCTCGGCTGTTCGCGGCCAGGCGGGGTCGGTCTTCTTCAATGACACGATCTCGCTGGAGGCAAACTTCTCCATCAGCTATTCGGCCACCTTTGTCGGGCCTGATGGCATCGCCTTTGTGATGCAGGCGTCGGGCGCCGGTGCGTCGGCCCTGGGCGGCGTAGGGATAGGCATGGGCTATGCCGGGATCGCCAACGGCCTTGCGGTTGAACTGGATACCTATTTCAACGGCCCCGGTTTCAACAATGTCGACATCAACGACAACAGCAGCGTGATCCGCGACACCGATGCTTCAGCAAGGGATCCGAGCGGGAACCTGACCACCCAGGTGGATCTGGACCCGATCGCCGACCTGAAAGACGGCCTGGCGCATGATGTGCAGATCGACTGGAACGCCGCGACCAACACGATCACATGGTCGCTGGACGGCATCCAGCTGGACACCGCGACCTTCACCGAAGCCGATCTTGATACGCATTTTGGGACCGGTGTGCGCGACGTCTATATTGGGCTGACCGGGGCCAAGTTCGGCGAGGGTTCGGGCGTGGTCGAAGACTTTACCGTCACCGCCGATTTCGCCTGTTTTGCGCGCGGCACCCGCATCGCAACCCCGGCGGGCGAAACCCTGGTCGAAGACCTGCAGATCGGCGATCTGGTCCGTGCCGCAGATGGCCGCGATGTGCCGGTGAAATGGGTCGGTACCCAGACCGTGATGACCCGTTTCAAACCGGCCGAGCGTCTGGCGCTGGTCCGCTTTGCCGCCGGTTCGCTGGGCAACGACCTGCCGCGCCGCGATCTGATGGTCACCACCGATCACGCAATGCTGGTGGACGGCGTGCTCTGCCACGCGGGCGCGCTCGTCAATGGCGACAGCATCGTGCAGATCCCGGCCGCCGAGATGGGCGAAAGCTATACCGTCTATCACATCGAAACCGACACGCATGAGATCATCTTGGCCGAAGGCGCCGAAACCGAAACCTTCATCGACAACGTCTCGCGCCGGGTGTTCGACAATTATGCCGAATTCGAAGCGCTCTATGGCGACGTGGACGAGATGATCGAACTGCCGCTGCCCCGCGCGCTGAGCCAGCGTCAGGTGCCGCTTGCCCTGCGCAAACGTCTGGGCGCGGTACGTGCGGCCTGACGAAAACCGGCTCAAAATGTTCAGCAGCCCCCGGCCTTTGCGCCGGGGGCTTGTTTTTTCAGAAGGCGACAATACGTTAACTTATGAAAGGCCGGAAGTCGGTTGGACCTTCGGGCGGGATCAGTCCGATCGAACGATAACTGTAAGACCACAAAAAATTGAAGTGTCTTTCGCGTGTCTGCTTACGAAACACTTTGACTGTTCCGTCAGTTTTGATGCTTAAGGCACTAAAACTTCCACCGTATCCATGGGTTGGACTTCGCAATGGCTACTGACACACGCACATTCGACAGCACGAACGCCACCACCAATGGCGCTGCGTCGATCACGGGCAATGACGCCCACCTGTATTCCGCGGGCAGCACAGGCACGCAGGCCGGATCGGCCTTTTTCAACGACACCGTGTCGCTGGATGCCGATTTCACGGTCACCTATACGGCGACGATCGCAAACTCTGACGGGATCGGCGTTGTCTTTCATAACGATGCGCGCGGCGCGTCGGCGCTTGGGCTTGACGACTATTCCATCGGCTTTGCCGGCAAGGCATCGTTCAACACCGGTATTCAATACGGGCTGGCCGTCGAATTCGACACGCGTCAGGACAACCCGACCAACCCGGGCAACGACATCAACGACAACCACAGCGCCCTTCGCTATACGGGCACGCGCGGCGGCAACCCGCAGGGCAACCTGACCGAGCAGGTCAATGTGGATTCGATTGTCGATCTGGATGATGGCAGCGTCCATGCGGTTCAGCTTGACTGGACGGCAGCAACAAACACGCTGACCTGGTCGCTGAACGGAACACAGATCACATCGGTGTCCTATTCCGACGCCACGATTGACGCTTTCTTCCAGTTCCCGGCCGATGGGGCCGATGTTGCCCGCGACGTGCATATTGGCGTGACCAGCAGCAGTGATGCAGGGGCAGGCGCGGTTGTGCAGGACTTTACCGTCACCGCCGATTTCGCCTGTTTCGCACGCGGCACCCGCATCGCGACCCCGGCGGGCGAAACCCTGGTCGAAGATCTGCAGATCGGCGATCTGGTCCGCGCCGCAGATGGTCGCGATGTGCCGGTGAAATGGGTCGGCACCCAGACCGTGATGACCCGCTTCAAACCGGCCGAGCGTCTGGCGCTGGTCCGCTTTGCCGCCGGTTCGCTGGGCCACGACCTGCCGCGCCGCGATCTGATGGTCACCACCGATCACGCGATGCTGGTGGATGGCGTGCTGTGCCACGCAGGTGCTCTGGTCAATGGCGACAGCATTGTGCAGATCCCGGCCGCCGAGATGGGCGAAAGCTATACCGTCTATCACATCGAAACCGACGCGCGTGAGATCATCCTGGCCGAAGGTGCGGAAACCGAGACCTTCATCGACAACGTGTCGCGCCGGGTGTTCGACAATTATGCCGAATTCGAAGCGCTCTATGGCGATGTGGATGAAATGGTCGAACTGCCGCTGCCCCGCGCGCTGAGCCACCGTCAGGTGCCGCCCGCCCTGCGCAAACGCCTTGGTGCGGTGCGGGTCGCGTAACGCACGCACTATATGTCAGATCACAGGGCCCCGTGCAGGATGCGCGGGGCCTTTTTACATGCGACACCCTCAGGCGGCCAGCGCGCTTTCAAGCCGGTCGATGTCTTGTGGCCCAAGCTGCGCCAGCAGGCGGCGCACATGCGCCCGGCAGTCAGGACCATGCCAGCCCGCAGGAAAGGCAAAGGCGGGCAGGGCCGGGGCCTTCAGGATCAGCCGCCGCCAGTCATGGATGACAAGAACCCGAAGCGCGGCCACCTGCAGGGGGGACAGCGCAGGATGGGACGACAGCGCCCGGTGCAACTGGCCCAGCCGGTCGGCCAGCCCTGCCGACTGGGCGCACAGATCCGCGTCGCAGACGCGCGCGCGCATCCAGTCGGGCAACGCCTGGCCTGTTTCTATGGGCAGGATCAGCGCGTCGGGATCATCCGGCGCCGCGCCTGCGATGGATTGGTTGGGCGTGACGGCGATCTCGCCCCTGCGCGGGCCTTCGCCGTCGGGCGCGCGGGTGATCAGCCACGCCCGGTCCGGTTCCGGCCCATCGGGATAGATCACCGCGTTGGCGCGTGCGCTTTCGGCGCGTCCGCGTTTGCTCAGGACGTGATGGCTGCTGCGGCCCGATTTGGTGCTTTCGATCCAACCGTCACGGCGCAACCGGTGCAGGGCCACGCGCATCGCTTCGGGTTTGATGCCGATCACGTCCGTCAGGTGGCCCAGCGTGCTGCTGCTGATGCGCGCGCCGTCCTCTTGTGCAAGATCGCCGAACACGGTCACCAGCAATGACCAGACGCGGGGCGTCTGGTCCTGGGTCATCAGCGTGATCAACCGGGCAAAATCTGCGTCTGTCATGACCCCAGTCTAGATCAGCGCCCGGTCGGGGGCTAGGTCAGGCCTGATAGGCATTCATAGTCAGCAATTCGTATTCGGCCACCAGATCATCATCCTGATTGCGCAGGCTCACATGCCAGCGGACCTCGCCATACTCGGTATTGCGCGGTGTCTTCTGCTTGACCGTCAGGCGCACCTTGATGCTGTCTCCGGCCACCACCGGTTTCATGAAACGCAGCGCGTCGAGCCCGGTATTGGCCAGCACCGGGCCTTCGGCGGGTTCGACAAACAGCCCGGCGGCAAAACTGATCAGCAGGTATCCATGCGCCACGCGGCCGGGAAAGAACGGGTTCCGCCGCGCGGCGTCGTCATCCATATGGGCATAGAACGTGTCGCCGGTGAAATGGGCAAAGGTTTCAATGTCGTCCAGCGTGATCTTGCGCGCGGGCGTATGCAGGGTTTCACCCAGCCGGAGATCGTGAAAGCCACGGGTAAAGGGGTGGGCCGGGGCCGGGATTTCGGTGCCGCCGGGCACCCAGGATTGCCCGATCGCCCCCAGCAGATCCGGGCTGCCCTGCACGGCGGTGCGTTGCATGTAATGCATGACGCCGCGCAGCCCGCCCAGCTCTTCGCCGCCGCCCGCGCGGCCAGGACCGCCATGAACCATATGCGGCAGCGGCGATCCGTGGCCGGTGCTTTCGGCCATGCTGTCCCGGTTGTTGAAATAGAGCCGCCCGTGATAGGCGCCCGCGCCGCTGGCAACCGCTGCGGCCACCTGCGGATCACGGGTGATGACCGATGCCACCAGCGACCCGCCCCCGCGATTGGCCAGCGCAATGGCGTGATCGGCATCGCGGTAGCCCATGATGGTCGAGACCGGGCCGAACGCCTCGGTCGTGTGCACATGCCGGGCGGTGTCGGGGGTGTCGCAGTGAAACAGCATCGGCGACACAAAGGCGCCCGCGACATCGCCAAAGGCGGTTGGATCGCCCCAGACGCAGGTGGCTTCGGTTCCGATCAGGGCGGCCTTGTCCAGCACGTCGCGCTTTTGCGCGCCCGACACCAGTGCGCCCATGCCGGTGGCCGGATCGCGCGGGTCGCCAACGCGAATGCGGCTTAGACGTTCGCCCAGTGCGGCGATGACGGGGTCAACCAGCGGTTCGGGTGCGATGATACGGCGGATGGCGGTGCATTTCTGGCCCGCCTTGGTGGTCATTTCGCGCTGGACCTCTGCCACGAAAAGGTCGAATTCCGGCGTGCCCGGCACGGCATCCGGCCCCAGAATGGACGCGTTCAGACTGTCCTGTTCGGCGACAAACCGCACCGCGTTGCGCAACAGATGCGGGTTCGCGCGCAGGGTCAGAGCGGTCTCGGCAGATCCGGTGAAGCTCACCACATCCTGGCAGCCAAGGTGATCCAGCATATCGCCCAGCCCACCGCTCACCAGCTGCAGGGCGCCGTTGGGCAGGATGCCGCTGTCCAGCAGGATGCGCACGGCGCGTTCGGTGACATAGCAGGTGGCCGTGGCCGGTTTCACGATCGCGGGCATCCCCGCCAGCAGCGTCGGGGCCAGCTTTTCGAGCATGCCCCAGACCGGAAAGTTGAACGCGTTGATATGCACCGCGACACCGGGCAGGGGGGTGCAGATATGCTGGCCCAGAAAGTTGCCGTCGCGCGACAGCGGTTCGATGCCGCCATCCAGATGCACATGCGCATCCGCCATCTCGCGCCGACCCTTCGAGGCATAGACAAACAGCGTCCCGATCCCGCCATCAATGTCGATGAGATGATCGGCCTGCGTGGCCCCGGTGGCAAAGGACAGATCATAAAGCACATCCTTGTGGCGCCCCAATTCGACCGCCATCGCCTTGAGCATACGCGCCCGCGCGTGAAAGGTCAGCGCGCGCAGCGCGGGCCCGCCGGTCTTGCGCGCGTGATCCAGCATCGCCTGCACATCCAGATCAGCAGACCCGGCACGCGCCATGGGGGCCCCGGTGACGGCGTTTTCGATCAGCCGGGCGCTGTCATCCGGGGCGATCCACCGGCCTGCGGCAAAGCTGGAAACATCAAGAAGGGGCATGATCCGTCCTTTCTGCAGAGGCCCTTGGCCGGGGCTGAGCCCCGGCTGGCGGACACATAATTCGTCAAATGATTGACCAACTGGTCGGTTTATGCAAGGACTATTCCAGAACCAGGGGAGGGGTTCGCCATGACAGACACGATCCTTGTGGCCGATCACGGCAACTGGGCCGAGCTTACACTCAATCGCCCCGAACGGCTCAATGCTTTTACCGAAGACATGCACCTGTCTTTGCGCGCCGCACTCGAAGCCGCGCGCGACGATGGCAAGCGCGCGCTGCTGCTGACCGGGGCGGGGCGCGGGTTCTGCGCGGGTCAGGATCTGGGGGATCGCGATCCGTCGCAGGGTGATGGGCCGCCCGATCTGGGCCATACGGTGCGCAGCTTCTATGCGCCTCTGGTGCGGCTGATCCGCAGTCTGGAATGCCCGGTTGTCTGTGCTGTGAACGGTGTTGCGGCCGGGGCCGGGGCCAACCTGCCGCTGGCCTGCGATGTGGTGCTGGCGGGGCAGTCGGCCCGCTTTATCCAGTCCTTTGCCAAGATCGGCCTGATCCCGGACACCGGCGGCAGCTGGCATCTGCCGCGCCTTCTGGGCGAGGCGCGCGCCAAGGGCCTGGCGCTGACCGGCGATCCGATCACCGCACAGCAGGCGGCCGATTGGGGGCTGATCTGGAAATGCCTGCCTGATGAGACCCTGATGGACGAAGCCCGCCGGATGACCGCAGGATTTGCCGATGGGCCGACGCTGGGGCTGGGCCAGACCAAACTGGCGATCCAGGCGGCCGCGACCGACACGCTGACCGATCATCTGGAGCTTGAGGCCGACATGATGAAGCGCTGCGGCGAAAGCGCGGACTATGCCGAAGGGGTCAGTGCCTTTCTGCAAAAGCGCAGCCCGGTCTTTCGCGGCTCATGACCCTGACGCCGGATGCCCGCGCCGCGCGTGCGGCCGCCGCCATGTGGGCCAATGACCGTGCCTCGCCCTGGATGGGGATGGAGCTGATCGCGGTCGGGGAAGGCCGCGCCGAACTGGCGCTGAACGTGGCCGCCCATCATTGCAACGGGCTGGACATCTGCCATGGCGGGGTCACCTTTTCGCTGGCCGACAGCGCCTTTGCCTTTGCCTGCAACAGCCGCAATCAGGCCACCGTGGCCCAGCACAACATGATCAGCTTTGTCGCGCCCGCCCGGCTGGGCGACCGGCTGACAGCCACCGCGCATGAGGTGTCTCTGACCGGGCGCAGCGGCATTTATGACGTGCGTGTCCGCAATCAGGATGGCACGCTGATCGCCGAGATGAGGGGGATGTCACGGGCCGTGCCGGGCCAGCTTTTTGACGAATGACGGGACTTGAGGGAGGACCACCATGAAAGATCTTTCGCCCAGGCCGGGGGACCTGGAACCGATCGAAACCGCCAGCCGGGACGAAATCGCAGCGCTGCAGCTGTCGCGGATGCAATGGTCGCTGCGCCATGCCTATGACAATGTGCCGATGTACCGGGCGCGCTTTGACGCCGCCGGGGTGCATCCCGATGATCTGAAGGATCTGCGCGATCTGGCGCGCTTTCCCTTTACCACCAAGGATGATCTGCGCGCGCACTACCCCTTTGGCTTGGCCGCGGTGCCGCGCGACCAGATCCGGCGCATCCATGCCTCGTCAGGGACCACGGGCAAGCCCACCGTGGTGGTCTATACGCAAAATGACATTGATGTCTGGGCCACGACCCTTGCGCGGTCGCTGCGCGCGTCGGGGCTGCGGGCAGGGGATGTCATTCACAACGCCTATGGCTATGGCCTGTTCACGGGCGGGCTGGGTGCGCATTACGGGATCGAAAAGCTGGGCGCCACGGTGGTGCCCATGGGCGGGGGCCAGACCGAAAAGCAGGTCAGCCTGATCACCGATTTCCAGCCCACCGGCATCATGGTGACGCCGTCCTACATGCTCAACATCCTGGAAGCGTTCCACAAGGCGGGGCTCGATCCGCGCGCATCGTCGCTGCAGGTGGGGGTGTTTGGGGCCGAACCCTGGACCAATTCGATGCGCGCCGAGGTTGAAGCCGCCTTTGACATGCATGCGATCGACATCTACGGGCTCAGCGAAATCATGGGCCCCGGCGTTGCCAATGAATGTGTGGAAACCAAGGACGGGCTGCATATCTGGGAAGACCATTTCTATCCCGAAATCATCAACCCCGAAACCGGCGAGGTGGTCGAAGACGGGCAGGAAGGCGAGCTGGTCTTTACCACCCTGACCAAGGACGGGATGCCGATGATCCGCTATCGCACGCGCGATCTGACACGGCTGATGCCCGGCACGGCGCGGTCGATGCGGCGGATGGAAAAGATCACCGGGCGGTCTGACGACATGATCATCCTGCGCGGGGTCAATGTCTTTCCCACCCAGATCGAAGAACAGGTGATGGCCACGGGCGGGCTTGCTCCCTATTTCCAGATCGAACTTTACAGCGCCGGGCGCATGGATGCGATGCGCGTGCATGTGGAAGCCA
Source organism: Marinibacterium sp. (assembly GCA_025800215.1). Classification (GTDB taxonomy): domain Bacteria; phylum Pseudomonadota; class Alphaproteobacteria; order Rhodobacterales; family Rhodobacteraceae; genus JAOXSC01. The sequence goes on along the minus strand of JAOXSC010000023.1, from coordinate 21,515 downwards.
CCCCTGCCGCCGCCGACGGCGCATCACGCGACGCCGCCGCGCGGATGCTGACCAAACGCATCAAGGATATGGTCGGGGTGTCGGCCGAGGTGCTGGTCGGGGATCCGGGCACCGTGGCGCGCAGCCAGGGCAAAGCCGTGCGCGTGGTGGACACCCGCACCAGGACATAGCCCCCTTTCACCAAGGTGGCGCGACGTCAGAAAGCGTCAGAACGGGGGACAAGGCGCCGAATTTGCCGTATTCCGGCACGCATATGGGGGAGGAGATCGGAACGTGGCGCGAACAATCGCAAAAGACTACGACGAAAAACGGGCACATATTCTCAAGACAGCGGCACGTGTCTTTGCCGAACAGGGCTTTGCGCGCGCATCCATGTCTCAGGTGGCAGGGGCCTGCGGAATTTCAAAGGCCAACATCTATCACTACTATGACAGCAAGGACGCGCTGCTTTTCGACATCCTCGACAGCTATCTGTCAGCGCTGCGCGACCGTCTGGCGGATCTGCCGCTTGAGGGCCGCACACCGGCCGATCAGCTGCGTCTGATCCTGACCGAAGCCCTGCTGGCCTATGAAGGCATGGATCATGAACACCAGATCCAGACCGAAGGGATCCCGATGCTGGGCAGCGAAGAGCAGGATGTGCTCAAGGGCTATCAGCGCGACATGGTGCGCCAGCTCAGCAGCGTGCTGCGGGCGGTTGCGCCGGATGTCTTTGCAACCGATCGTGACAAGCTGCGCGCGGCGACCATGTCGGTCTTTGGCATGCTGAACTGGTTCTACATGTGGAACTCAAGCGCCACGCGCGACGACCGCGAAGCCTATGCCGAAACGGTGGCCCGCCTGACGCTTGGCGGCGTTGGCGGGCTGTAGTCGCAGCGGATCTCAGAGCGCATCCGCGATGCCGGTCACGGTTTCGCGGAAATAATCCACCACCCCGTCGGCTTCATGCGACAGGATATAGGTCAGGCTGGTCACATCGCGCTGTTCCAGCCCATAGTGGAACGCCTGATGAAAGCGCGTCAGATGCCAGCCGTCGCCCAGGGCGGTGCAGGTGATGCCAAGCGCGCGGGTGCCTTGCGGGAACACGTCTTGCGCCAGCCGGCCAAGCACGCCCATCAGAGCATCCCGCGATGAGGCCTGCTGCCAACTGGTATCGGCACTGTCGCGAAAATGGTCGATGCGGAAATCGACATCATCGGCGATCTGCTGAAACAGCGACATGTCACCGGCGGCGAATTTGGTCAGCACCTGACCGATGGCGGTGTCTTGGGTCTGAACGGGGGCGGGTTGCATATGAGATGCTCCTTGGCTGGTGGGTGGGGGCACCCTGACAGCCACGGAGGATCAAGAAAATTGCGATATGATCTATCCATGATATAGCTCATGTCTATGATTGATCTGAACACGCTGCGCTATTTCACCAGCGCCTTTGAAACCGGCACCTTCAGCCATGCCGCCCGTGCAACGGGTGTCAGCCAGCCCACCGTGTCGGCGGCCATCCAAAAGCTCGAAGACCGGCTGGGCGCACCACTGTTTCGACGCTCGAAAACCGGGCTGACACCGCTGCCGCTGGCCACGCGGCTGTATCACGATGTGGTCGAACCGGTGACGCATCTGGCATCGCTGGAAACGCGGCTGCGCGACACGCCGGGGCAGATGCTTCGGATCCATTGCGGCCCCGACATGCTGGTGCAGCACCTGACGCCGGGGTTGCACAGCCTGCGCCGCACCCGTCCTGCGCTGCAATTCTGCTTTACCGACGACGCGCGCGATTGCGACATCGCCTATGTCTCGGACCGCTGCATCCCCGACGCGCATGCCTTTATCCCCCTGACCCACGAGCCGATCCGGCTGGCTGTGGCGCGGACCCATCCGCTGGCTGGCCTGCCCGAGGTCCGGCTGGCCGATCTGCAGGCCCTGCCTCTGATCCACCGGCCCTATTGCCCCAATGCCGACCGGATGGAACTGGCCCCGCCCGTTGGGGCATCGGCGGCGGATGCGATGAACGACCAGCAAGTGCTGGATCTGGTCGCGGCGGATCTGGGGGTGGCGTTTGTGCCCGCGTCGCACGGGGATCTGCGCGATGACATCACCCTGCTGGCGCTGGTTGACGCCGATGCGGAAACCCGCCGCATCGGCCTGTCGCATCGCAAATCCGCCCTTGCGGCGGATCTGGCGGACCGGCTGGCCAACGCAGTGCGGCGTTACTGATCGAAATCGACCACCACCCGGTCGCCAAGCGGGTAGGACTGGCAGGACAGGATATAGCCGCGCTCGACCTCGTAATCTTCAAGAGCATGGTTGGCGGCCATTTCAACTTCGCCCTCCAGCAGCTTGCATTTGCAGGTCGAACAGACCCCCGCCTGACAGGAATAGGGCGCATCCATGGCATTGCCCAAAGCCGCTTCGAGGATCGACATATCGGCCGTCATCTCAAAGCTGCGCGACGCACCGTCCAGCGTGACCGTGGCCGCCACCGCATTGTTGGCGGCATCCTGTGCCACGCTTGCAGCCCGGCGCTGCAGCCGTCCGGGCTGGGATGATGCGAACAGTTCGAACTTGATCTGATCGTCATCCAGCCCGTGATCGCGCAGGGCCGCAGCAATGCCCAGCATCATCGGCTCGGGCCCGCAGATAAAGGCGGTGTCGATGCTGGCAATATCGATCCAGCGTTCGAACAGCGCGGCGCATTTGGCTTCGTCGATGCGGCCGGTGAACAGGTCGATGTCCTGCGCGTCATGTTCCAGCACATGGATCAGGGTCAGCCGACCCATATAGCGGTTCTTGAGATCTTCCAACTCTTCTCGGAACATGATCGTGTTCACGCCCCGGTTGGCATAGGCCAGCGTAAAGGTGCTGAGCGGCTCTTGCGCCAGCACGGTGCGCAGGATCGACAGCACCGGGGTGATGCCGGACCCGCCCGCAAACCCCAGATAGTTGCGCGCCTGCGCCGGATCCAGGGGGGTATGGAAATTGCCCATGGGCGGCATCGCCTGCAGCACCATGCCGGGTTTCAGGTTTTCGTTGGCCCAGGTGGAAAAGGCGCCGCCATCGACCTTTTTGATCCCCACCTGCAACCGGCCCTCACCCTGCCCGGTGCAGATCGAATAGGACCGGCGCAGCTCGGTCCCGTCAAAGTCGCGGCGAAAGGTCAGGTACTGGCCCTGCACAAAGTCAAAGGCCGTGTCAGAACCGGGGTCCAGCGTCACCACAACGGCGTCGCGGATCGTCTTTTGCACATCGGTCACGGTCAGATCGTGGAAACGGGCCATGGCGGGTGCTCCTCAGATACATTTGAAATAGTCGAAGGGTTCCAGACAGGTGTTGCAGCGCCAATGCGCCTTGCACGGGGTCGATCCGAACTGGCTGACCCGCGCCAGATCAGTGCTGCGGCAGCGCGGGCAGCGTTCGGGTCCGCCCGCCGGGCGGGGCGGGGCAATGCCGTAGTCTTCCAGCCGTGCGCGCCCCTTGTCGCTGAGCCAGTCGGTGGTCCAGGGCGGCGCGATGCGCGTGCTGATACGGACCCGGTCCAGCCCGCGATCCCGCAGCGCGGTTTCGATGTCCAGCGCGATCACCGTGGTTGCGGGGCAGCCCGAATAGGTGGGGGTCACCACCACATCGAGCATGTCTCCATCCCAGGCCACGTCGCGCACGATACCCAGATCCACCACCGAGATCACCGGGATCTCGGGGTCGGGCACCTGATCAAGCCAGTCCCAGATCTGCGCCAGATCCGGTGCCATCCTACCAGGTCGCTCCGGGATAGGCGCGCTGCAGCCACTGCATCTGCGTCAGCAGGTGGCCCAGATGTTCGCTGTGCTGCCGCCCGGTGCGACCGCCCTGATGGGCAAAACCGGTGTCGGGCAGGGTCAGGGTGGCCTCGGCCATGACCGTCTGGATCCGGGCCTCATAGGCCGCGCGCAGCGTCGCAGGGTCGGGCGCGATCCCGGCCGCGCACAGGCTGTCATCCACCGCATCCGCGACGAACATTTCGCCCACATAGGGCCAGAGCAGATCCAGCGCCGCCTGCATCCGCCGGTGGCTTTCGGCGGTGCCGTCGCCCAGCCCGATCACCGTGTCGGCGGAGCGCTCCAGATGATACTGCGCCTCTTTCACCGCCTTGGCGGCGATCGCGGCGATGCGCGTATCGGTCGAATCCGTCAGGGCCTGCAGCATCAGCAGGTGCCAGGCGTCGAACAGGAACTGGCGCATCATGGTCTGGCCGAAATCGCCATTGGGCTGTTCGACCAGCAGCAGATTGCGAAAATCCCACACGTCGCGCAGCATCGCCAGATCATCGGCGCTGCGATCTGCGCCCTCGACCTCGGCCGCGAGGCCCAGCCACATCTGGGTCTGCCCGATCAGATCCAGCGCGGTATTCGCCAGCGCGATGTCTTCTTCCAGAACCGGGGCATGGCCGCACCATTCGCTGACGCGATGCCCCAGAACCAGCGTGTTGTCCCCCATCCGGCAGAGGAATTCGAACAGAGCGTCACGCATCACATCGCCCCCACATCCTCGGGGATGTCGAAAAAGCTCGGGTGGCGATAGACCTTGGATTCCGAAGGCTCATACAGCGGGCCCTTGTCCGACGGGGACGAGGCCGCGATATGGCGCGCTTCGACGACCCAGATGCTGACGCCTTCGTTGCGGCGGGTATAGACATCGCGGGCGTTCTTGATCGCCATCTCGGCATCGGGCGCATGCAGGCTGCCCACATGGCGGTGGTTCAGGCCGTGCTGGCCCCGGATAAAGACCTCCCACAGGGGCCATTCGCGGCGTTTGGGGGTGCTGGCGGTCTCGGCTGGCGTGTTCATTCTGCGGCGACCTTTCGTGCGGCACGTTTTTCGGCATGGGCCATCAGACCGTCGCGCACCCAGGCCCCGTCATCCCAGGCCTTGTTGCGCGCGGCCAGCCGTTCGGTGTTGCACGGCCCGTTGCCCTGGATCACATCAAAGAATTCCGACCAGTCGGGTTCGGAAAAGTCATACCCGCCCTTGTCGTCGTTCCAGACCAGATCGGGATCGGGGATGGTCAGCCCCAGATATTCGGCCTGCGGCACCGTCTGATCGACGAATTTCTGGCGCAGCTCGTCATTGGTGTTCATCTTGATCTTCCACGTCATGCTCTGGGCGGAATGCACGCTGTCCTTGTCAGAGGGGCCGAACATCATCAGCGCGGGATACCAAAAGCGGTTCATGGCATCCTGAGCCATGCGCTTTTGCGCGTCCGTGCCCTGACACATCTTCATCATGATGTCGTAGCCCTGACGCTGGTGAAACGACTCTTCCTTGCAGATGCGGATCATGGCGCGCGAATAGGGCCCGAAGGATGTGCGCTGCAGCGGCACCTGGTTCATGATGGCCGCGCCATCGACCAGCCAGCCGACCGCCCCCATATCGGCCCATGTCAGCGTGGGATAGTTGAAGATGGACGAATATTTCATCCGCCCGTCGAGCAGCATTTCGGTCAGCTCATCGCGGCTGACGCCCAGCGTTTCGGCCGCGCAGTAGAGATAGAGACCATGCCCTGCCTCGTCCTGCACCTTGGCCAGCAGGATCGCCTTGCGTTCGAGCGTGGGCGCGCGGGTGATCCAGTTGCCTTCGGGCAGCTGGCCGACGATCTCGGAATGGGCGTGCTGGCCGATCTGGCGGATCAGCGTTTTGCGATAGCCTGCGGGCATCCAGTCCTTGGGCTCGATCTTGTCGCCCGCATCAATCCGCGCCTGGAACGCGGCAAGCTTGTCGGGATCGTCCTTGCTCGCTTCGGATTTCACCATCTGGGCATACATGCCGGTCTCCTCCTCCCGGGCGGTCATTCATCGACCGCATGGTCAGGGTATCGGCAAAGGGGTGACTCGCGCAAGGAAAAGTTACAGAGCGCGGGCGACGGTCTGATTTCCGTAACATGTTGCGACCAGCCGCGTACCGGGCCGGCGTGCTGCGGCGCTCAGACCTCGGGCGGGCCGGGGAAATGGCAGGCGATGTCGACAGCGCCGCTGCGGGCCAGTTCAGGCGGTGTGCTGCGACAGATGTCTCCCGCGCGCGGGCAGCGTTCGGCAAAGGCACAGCCGGGCGGCGGGTTGATCGGGCTGGGCGGATCCCCCGACACCTTGAGCGGGCGCACATAGCCGCGCGATTTGCGCCGCGCCAGCGATGGGGCCGCGGCCAGCAGCGCCTGGGTGTAAGGGTGCTGGGGCGCCTCGAACAGCGCGTCCGTCGGCCCGCTTTCCACGATCTTGCCCAGATACATCACCGCCACATGATCGCAGACATGGCGCACCACGCCCAGATCATGCGAGATGAACAGATAGCTCAGCCCCAGCCGGTCCTTGAGATCGGCCAGCAGGTTCAGGATCTGCGCCTGAATCGCCACATCCAGCGCCGAGACCGGTTCGTCACAGACCAGCAGCTTGGGGTTCGTGGTCAGCGCGCGGGCGATGGAAATGCGCTGGCGCTGCCCGCCGGAAAACTGATGCGGAAACAGGTTGAGCTGATCGGGCCGCAGCCCCACCAGTTCAAAGAGTTCGCGCACACGGTCGAGCCTGTCCTGAGGGGTTCCGATCTCCATCAGGTCCATCGGTTCGCGCACGATGTCCACCACCCGCGCGCGCGGGTTCAGCGATGAATAGGGATCCTGAAAGATCAGCTGCACATCGCGGCGTTTGCCGCGCATCGCCTCGTCATCAAGCTGCAGCAGATCTTCGCCGTCCAGCAGCACCTGCCCACCCGACGCCCGCGTCAGCCGGATCGCAGCCATGGCGGTGGTGGTCTTGCCCGACCCGCTTTCTCCGACAATGCCAAAGGCCTTGCCGGCATCCAGCCGGAAGGACACCTGACGCACCGCCTCAAGATGCGGGCGCGGGGCAAAAAGCGATGGTTTGGGCAGGGCAAAGCGCACCGTCAGGTCGCGCACATCCAGCAGCGGGGCAGTCATAGGCGGGACTCCTCGGCGCCGTGGCAGGCCACGGGGTGGCGGCCGTGATTGACGAGGGACGGTTTTTCGCGGTCGCAGCGGTCATTGCGATGGGCGCATCGCTGGGCAAAGGCACAGCCCGCGCCCAAAAGATGCAGCGGCGGCACCACGCCGGGGATTTCCGCCAGCCGGTGATCGGGGCGGCCAAGGGCCGGGATGCAGTCGATCAGGCCGCGCGCATAGGGGTGCTGGGGGAAATCGAGCACATCATCGGCGCTGGCCTCTTCGATCACCCGGCCCGCATACATCACCGCCACCCGGTCAGCCATTTCGCTGATCGCGCCCATATCATGGGTGATCAGGACGATGGCAGCGCCAAAATCGCGCTGGATTTCGTTCAGCAGATCAAAGATCTGCGCCTGCACCGTCACATCCAGCGCGGTGGTGGGTTCATCTGCGATCAACACCTTGGGCCGGCAGCTGACGGCCATGGCGATCATCACGCGCTGGCGCATGCCCCCCGACAGCTGATGCGGATAGTCGTGTGCGCGCCGGTCCGGGCTGGGGATGCCAACCCGGTCCAGCAGGGCGATGGCGTCCTTGAACGCCTGATCCGCCCCCACATTCTGATGCAGCATGATCGCTTCGGCGATCTGGCTGCCGATGGTGAACACCGGGTTCAGCGACGTCATCGGCTCCTGAAAGATCATCGCCACCTCGGCCCCGCGCAGGGCCTGCAGGCGGGCGGGGCTGGCGCCCACGATGTCTTCGCCCTGCAGCCGGATGGCCCCGCCCGCGATGCGGCCGGGCGGTTGCGGGATCAGGCCCATGACGCTGAGCGCGGTGATGGATTTGCCGCAGCCGCTTTCGCCCACGATCCCCAGCGTTTCGCCCGCATCCACATGCAGCGATACCGAATCCAGCGCCGTGACCTCGCCATAGCGGGTGCGGAAGGTGACGCGCAGGTCGTCGATCTCGAGAAGTCGGCTCATCGTTCCCTCAGCTTTGGATTGAATGCGTCATTCAGCCCGTCCCCGATCAGCGACACCGCAAAGACGGTGAAAAAGATCGCAAGGCCCGGAAATGTGACCGGCCACCAGGCATCAAGGATGTATTCGCGATTGGCCCCGATCATCAGGCCCCAGCTCATGACATTGGGATCTCCGAGGCCCAGAAAGGACAGGCCGGCTTCGAACAGGATGGCCACACCGATGGTCAGCGTCGCCGACACGATCAGCGGCGGCGCGGCATTGGGCAGGATCACCGTCCAGATGATGCGCCGGTTGCGGGCCCCGATGGCGCGGGCGGCGGTGACGTATTCCAGTTCGCGGATCTTCATGAATTCGGCCCGCGTCAGGCGCGCGGTCTGTGGCCAGCTGACCACGCCGATCGCCATCGCGATGGTAAAGAGCGACGGTGAAAACAGCGTCACCAGCACCATGGCAAACAGCAGCGCGGGCAGCACCTGAAAGAATTCGGTGATCCGCATCAGCAGGTTGTCCACCCACCCGCCATAAAACCCCGCCAGCGCCCCAAAGCTGACGCCGATCACCATGGTGATCGCCGCCGCCGCCAGCCCCACGGCCAGCGTCGGCCCGCCACCCGTGAGCAGCCCGGCCACGATGTCCCGGCCCAGATAATCGGTGCCCAGCGGGAATTCGGGCGTCACGCCGGGCGGCTCGTGCGGGGCCCAGACAATGGAAAACGCATCCCCCTGATAAAACAGGCTGCCATAAAGCGTCGCCCCCACGATCAGCACCAGCAGGATCACCCCGATCACCGCAGGCACGTTGCGCCGGAACATGATCCAGGCTTCGCGCGCAGGGCTTTGGGCGGCGATCTGGGGTTGGGTTGGTTGGCTGTCCATCAGCGCCCCCGCAGTCGCGGATCGGCAAGCTTATAGCTCAGATCCGTCAGGATGTTGGCGATCACCACCATGAAAGAGGCAAAGAACAGCACCCCCATGGTTGTCGGATAGTCGCGCCGCAGGATGGAATCGAAGGCCAGCCGCCCCATGCCGGGCCAGTTGAACACGGTTTCCACCAGCAGCGCGCCGGAAATCAGGTTGCCGAATTGCAGCCCCGCCACCGTCAGGATCGGCAGCGCGGCGTTGCGCAGCGCGTGTTTGAACAGGACCGAGCGTTCGGATGCGCCCTTGGCCCGCGCGGTGCGGATGTAATCGGACCCCAGCACTTCGAGCATCGACGCGCGCGACAGGCGCGAATACTGCGCAAGATAGATGATCGCCAGCGTGAAGGCCGGCAGCACCAGGTGGTGCAGCACATCCAGCGTCCGCACCAGCAGCCCGGCATCGCGCAGCCGCACCGATGTCATGCCTTCGACCGGAAAGACCGGCAGCACCGATGCAAACAGGATGATCAGCATGATCCCCGTCCAGAACACCGGCACCGCATAGCCGATGGTGGCAAAGACCGACACGATGGCGCTGGTCACCCCGTTGGGTTTGCGGGCCGACACCACCCCCATGACCACCCCCAGCACGATCGCCAGGATCTGTGCCGTCAGCACCAGCAGGATGGTCGGGCCGATGCGGTGACCGATCAGGGTCGTGACCGGCTGGTTGAAGAAAAAGCTCTGCCCCAGATCGAACCGCGCCACATTGGCCACATAGATGCCAAGCTGGGTCAGCACGGGTTTGTTGAGCCCGTATTCTTCGCGGATGCTTTCCAGCATCGCTTCGGTGGCGCCGCCCATTTCGCCCGCGATCACCACCGCCGGATCCCCCGGTGCCAGGCGGATCAGCAGAAAGTTCAGCACCACCACCCCGAGCATCAGCAGCACACCGTAAAAGAGGCGTTTGATGATATAGATGAAATCCATGATCTCTTGCCTGACTGGGGCAAAGGGTCAGCGCCCTTTGCCCCGCTGGGAACCAAAGGGGATCAGTCAGACCAGCTCAGCTGATCCATCGGATGCGACGCGCCCCAGATGCCTTTGGGCGGGTTCACAAGCTTTTTGTCATAGGCCGTGTGATAGGGCAGAGCGTTGATCCAGTAGACCGGAACATCCTGCGCGACGATCTGCTGGAATTCGGAGTAAAGCGCCTTGCGTGCTTCGGGATCGGTTTCCAGCGCGGCGGCATTCAGGATCTCGTCGACGCGGTCATTGCAATATTGCTGGGTGTTGGACCAGATCACGCCCTTGACGATGTTCGAACACAGATAGGTGCGGTGCACCCCGATCACCGGGTCGCCCCAGTTGAACACGATGTCCATGCTCAGTTCGAAATCATGCCCGCCGACGCGGCCCGCCCAGGTGGGGAAATCGGGGGCGGCACGCACGGTCACGTCGATGCCGATCTTCTTGAGCTGCGACTTGAGGTATTCGGCCAGGTTCTTTTGCTGTTCGGGCCCGGCGGGGATATAATCCACCGTCAGTTCCATCCCGTCGGCATAGCCTGCTTCGGCCATCAGCGCCTTGGCCTTGTCCAGATCCACGTCATAGGTCGGGATCGTGTCGTCAAAGAAGGGCGAGCTTTCGATGATCGGGCCGCGCTGCGGGGTCGACACACCGCGATGCAGCGCCTTGGTGATGAAATCGCGATCCACCGCATAGGCGATGGCCTGACGCACCCGCACATCGCTAAGCTTGTCCGAGGCGGTGTTGAACGCCAGCCAGTTGATCGGCCCGATCCCGGCATAGCCTTCGGTGGTCAGATCCAGATGATCCGTTTTCTGCAGCCTGCGGATGTCGGTGCTGGCCGACATATAGGGGTACAGATCCGCTTCGCCATTTTCCATCGCGATCAGCAGCGCCGAGGGGTCTGTAATGATGCGGATGATGATTTCGTCCAGCAGCGGACGGCCGTCGATGAAGAAATCGGGGTTCTTTTTCAGAATGATCGCTTCGCCTGCGGTGAACTCTTCGAGCATGAACGGCCCCGAGCCTACCGGCGCCGAATTGGCCGGGTGCGATTTCACGTCCTGCCCGTCGCCATAGACATGTTTGGGCAGGATCGGCGCCAGCGCCGGTGACAGGGCCAGCAACAGCGCCGGATGCGGCTGCGACAGCTTGATTACGGCGGTTTGCGGATCGGGCGTTTCGACGCTTTCGACAGGCGCGAACATGGATTTGAACGGGTGGTTGTCCCGGATCGTCATGATCGAAAACGCCACGTCTTCGGATGTGACCGGCGCGCCATCGTGGAATGTGGCGCCCTCGACCAGGTTGAGCGTGACGCTCAGCCCATCGTCGCTGACCTCCCAGCTTTCGGCCAGATAGGGCTGGGGCGTCCAGTCTTCGTCATACCGCAGCGGCGAAGCAAAGATCTGCGTCGATGGGATCGACGTGGCAACGCCCGATTGCACCGCCCCGTTCAGATGGCGCGGCGTTTGCGTCGTACCAATCACCAGCGTTCCGCCATCGGCCAGAACAGGCGCGGCGGACCAGGAAAACGCGGCCAGGCTCGCCGCTCCCAAAAGACGTGTTGTCCAGTTCATTGCAGTACCTCCAAGCTGGGTCTTTGCCCTTATGGGAAAAGGCTAGCGAAGGATGATGCATCAGCAAACAATGTTTTGTGGGGCTCAAAACACTATTTTTTGGCGTTATGGCGCGCAGCCCGGTCGCATGAATGGGGCTTTAGCGCTGCAGCAGCAGGTGTTGAAACGCCCCTTCGGTGACCAGATCGGCTGCGATTTCGCGCACCGCCTGTACCAGCGCCGACCCTTCCAGGCCCGCCACATAGGCGACGCCGAATTCCGGCGCCTCGCAATCATCTTCGATGGGCAGCGCCACATAGCCATTGCTGCCGTCGCGGTCATTGGCATCGCAGATGTTCAGGATCGAATAACCCAGATTGCTGGCCACCAACCCGCGCAGAACGGTGCTGGAGGTGGTCGAGTGCACGACATTCGGCTCTAGCCCTAAATCTTTGAAAAGCTACATGAAATACGGGGCGGTTGTGGGCATGTCCAGCATCACCATCGGCAAAGGCGCAAGATCACGCATGCGCACCGACTGCCGCCCCGCCAAAGGCGATCCAAGCGGCAGCACCGCCCAGGGGCGGGCCACAAAAAGGCTGTCGAACGGCAGCCCCCGGACCGGCGCGCGGCGATAGGTCAGCGTCACATCCACCGCGCCCGACCGCAGCTGATCGGTGACCTCTTGCAGGTTGCCTTCGACCAGCTCGATACGGATCGCGGGATAGGTCTGGGCGATCCGCGACAACAGCGGCGGCAGCACATAAGGCGCGGTCGGCTCATAGCAGCCCATGCGCAGCGTGCCGATGGGATCGCGCCCGACCGACATCAGATCTGCCTCAAAAATGCGCGCCTGTTCGAGAAAGCGCACCACCCGCTCGCCCACCTGCTTGCCGGTTTCGGTGGGCACGATCCCCTTGGCGGGAATGCGGCGGAACAGATCGGCTTCGACCGTCTGTTCCATCGCGTCGATGGCGGCGGTGATCGACGATTGCGAAATCCCCAGCTCGGCCGAGGCATTGGCGATGGATCCACAGCGCAGGGCGGCTTCGAAATAGCGCAGCTGTTTGAGCGTGAAATTCATCCCATTCCCCCATTTTTGCGTCGATTGAGACACAGTAAATGCATTTTACTGGGGATCAACGGCCCGCTACCTCTGAATGGCATCACAGCGCGACGGGGGATCAGCATGACCGCAACCACGGTTTTTTCTGCCAGAAAGATCATCACCATGGATCGCAACCGCCCCGTGGCCAGCCATGTGGCTGTCCGCGACGGGCGGATCCTGGCGGTGGGCGGGCCCGACTGCGGTGACCCCTGGGGGCCGGTCACCCATGACGACCGGCTGGCCGACGCGGTACTGATGCCCGGCTTTGTCGAAGGTCACGCCCATATGATGGCCGGCGCCATGTGGCGCTTTGCCTATGCCGGGTTTCACGACCGCATCGACCCGCAAGGGCGGCTGCACAAGGGCATGACCGACATCGACACGGTGATCGCCCATCTGCGCGATCAGGTCGCCGGGCTTGAGCCCGACCAGCCGCTGGTGGCCTGGGGGTTCGATCCGATCTTTCTGGCCGGTGACCGGCTGAGCCGCCGCCATCTGGATCAGGTGGCCGATGACCGCCCGGTCATCGTGATGTTTTCCAACATGCATCTGATGTGCGTGAATACCCATGCGCTTGCCATGGTAGGCTATACTGCCGACACCAATGCCGAAGGTGTGGTCAAGGATGGCGATGGCCAGCCCACGGGCGAACTGCAGGAAATGGCGGCGATGTTCCCGGTGATGTGGCGCGCAGGCATCGATTTTCGCGGGCTGTCACAGAATGCCGACGCGATCCGCGCCTATGCCGATGTGGCGCTGCATGCAGGCGTGACCACCGCCACCGATCTGTTTTCGACCATGGCCGACAGCGATGTGGACGATTTTATCCAGATCACATCGGATCCCGATTTCGGGCTGCGCATCGTGCCAACGCTGGGCGCGGTCGAAGCCCGTCCCGACGACCTTGCGGCCCGCGCGGTGGCACTGCGGGCGCGATCGACCGACAAGCTGCGGCTGGGGGCGGTCAAGCTGATGACCGACGGGTCGATCCAGGGCTGGACCGCGCGGGTCAAGTGGCCCGGCTATGTGGGCGGGCAGCCCAACGGCATCTGGAACACCCCGCCCGAAGCGATCTTTGCCCTGTGCGAGGCGTTCCAGAAGCACGGGGTTCAGATGCACATCCATACCAACGGGGACGAAGCATCGTCCGTCGCGCTGGACGCGCTCGAAGCGGCGTCGCGCAAACATCCCTGGCCCGACGCGCGCCATGTGCTGCAGCATTGCCAGATGATGGGCCCCGACCAGTTCCGCCGCAGTGCCGCGCTTGGGGTCTGCACCAATCTCTTTGCCAACCACATCTGGTATTTCGGTGATCAGCACGCCGCGCAGACGATCGGAGAGGATCGCGCACTGCGGATGAACGCCGCGCGCGCGGCTTTGGATGCAGGCGTCAATATCGCGTTGCATTCGGATGCGCCGATCACCCCCATGGCGCCGCTTTTTACCGCCTGGTGCGCGGTCAACCGCCAGACCATGAGCGGCCGCACCCTGGGCGCGGGTCAGTGCATCACCGTGGACGAAGCGCTTTATGCGATCACGCTGGGGGCGGCCTATACGCTCAAGCTTGATGGCGAAATCGGGTCGATTGAAACCGGCAAGATCGCCGATTTCACCATTCTGGGCGATGACCCCACAAAGGTGGATCCGATGGCGATCAAGGATGTGCCGGTTCTGGGCACGGTGTCGGGGGGCCGGGTGCGCCTGATATGATGCGGCTGCCGCTTACCGTGATCGGCGGGTATCTTGGCGCGGGGAAAACCACGCTGATCAACCGCTTGCTGGCCGAAGATCATGGGTTGCGTTTGCTTGTTCTGGTCAATGATTTCGGCGCGATCAATGTGGACGAAGCCCTGATCGCCGAGGCCGGGACCGACACGCTGGCGCTGACCAATGGCTGCGTGTGCTGCTCGATGAGCGGCGATCTCTTCATGGCCATCGGCGATGTGCTGGCGCGCGCGGGCGGGCCGGATGCGCCCGATCACATTGTCATCGAAGCCAGCGGCGTGGCCGACCCCGGTTCCATCGCCAATGTGGCGCGCGCCGAACCGATGCTCAGCTATGGCGGCATCGTGACCCTGCTGGACGGGCTGAACGGGGCGGCGGTGCTGAGCGATCCGCTGATCGCGGTACAGGTGGCCCAGCAGATCCGCGTGGCGGACCTGCTGGTGCTGACCAAGACCGAAACGCTGTCACCTGATCTGACCGCTGCGTTGCATGCGCAGGATCTGCCTAACCCGCTCGGCCTTGGGCCCGATACACCGGTGGCACCGCTGCTCTTTGGGATCACGCCCTTGCCGGGGCAGATACGCGCGCCGGGGCATCCGGCCTATACGCGCTGGCATTGCGCGGATCCCGCACCGATGACGCGCGATGCGCTGCGCGCACGGCTGGCGACCCGGCCCGATGGCATCTACCGCGTCAAAGGGTTCGTGCCCGCCCCGGACGGCATGTGGGAAGTCCAGGCCGTTGGATCCGAGGTCGACATCCGCCCATCCGGCTCCAGCACGCCGGGACTGGTGGGGCTGGGGCTGGCCGCGCGGGTCAGTGCAGCGGATTTTGAAAGATGGTGGCCGGGCTAGCCCGACACCGGGGCGGTCGCGACGCGACGTCTTTTGCGCGATACCGCAAGGTCAAGCCCCAGCCGCTCAACTAGCGCTTGCCGCGGGCGCGTGGCGACGTAACCTTGCATCATCGACACAATCCAGGGGAGGGGATCGTGACCGAGACAACGGAACTGGCTGAGTTCCGGCAGGACATTCGCGACTGGCTTGCGGAAAACTGTCCACCGGATCTGCGCGACGGCAATCTGGAAGATGACAATGTCTGCTGGGGTGGGCGGGACTGGGTGTTTCAGTCCGACAGCCAGCGCGACTGGCTGCATCGCTGCGCCGAACGGGGCTATACCGTGCCAACCTGGCCGCGCGCCTATGGCGGGGCCGGGATGGACCGTGCCCGCGAAAAGATCTTTCGCGAAGAAATGGACCGCATCAATGCCCGCCTGCCCCTGCAGAGCTTTGGCATCTGGATGCTGGGACCGGCAGTGCTGGCCTTTGGCACCGAAGATCAGAAACAGGATCTGCTGCCCCCGATTGCACGGGGCGAGGTACGCTGGTGCCAAGGCTATTCCGAACCCGGTGCGGGATCGGACCTGGCCAGCGTGCAGACCAGGGGCGAAGACCGTGGCGATCACTGGGTGGTGAACGGGCAGAAGATCTGGACATCTTATGCCAACAAGGCCGACCGCATCTTTGCCCTGGTGCGCACCGACAGCGACGCCCCCAAGCACAAGGGCATTTCGTTCCTTCTGATCGACATGGACCAGCCCGGCGTCACCACGCGGCCGATCCAGCTGATTTCCGGCAAATCGCCCTTTTGCGAGACCTTCTTTGACGATGCCATCGTGCCCAAGGCCCAGATCATCGGCGAGGTCAATCGCGGCTGGGACGTGGCCAAGCACCTGCTGACGCACGAACGCGAAAGCATCTCGGGCGGGCTGACGGGCATGGGGGGCGTGCCATCTCTGGGCCGGTACCTCAAGGAAGAGCTGGGTGAGATCTCGGACCCGGTGCTGCGCGCCGACGTGATGCGCGCCGAAGTTGACGCCATGGCGATCCGCCTGACGCTGGAACGCTATGCCGATCAGGCCGAAGACGGGCAGGGCGCGGGCGATGCGTCGGCCATGCTGAAATACGTGGCCACCGAATTCAACAAACGTCGGCAAGAGCTGCTGATGACAGCCGGTGGGGCCGCCGCGCTTGACTGGGACGGCGACACCGGGGGGCGGCCGGGGGACTGGCTGCGCTCAAAGGCCAATTCGATCGAGGGGGGAACCTCGGAAATCATGCTGGGCATCATTTCGCGCCGCATTCTGGGACTGCCGGGGTAAACCATGACCAAACTTGTACGAACCCAGGATGAACGGATGCTGTCGGACGCCGCACGGGCGTTTCTGGATGACAAGGCGCCGGTGGCGCAGTTGCGCGCGCTGCGCGATGCGGGCCGGTCGCATGACGCGGGCCTCTGGGCCGAAATGGCCGGCATGGGCTGGGCCGGGATCCTGATTGCCGAAGATCAGGGCGGCGTCGGCATGGGCCATGCCGCAGCGGGCGTGCTGGCCCATGAGATGGGCAAGACGCTGGTCGCCAGCCCGTTTCTGAGCACCGCCGTCATCGCCGCCACCGCCCTTGGGCAGGTGGCCGATGCGCGCGCACGCTCGGCACTTGGCCAGATCGCGGCGGGGGATCTGACCTATGCCATCGCCCTGCAGGAGGGGCGCAAATTTGCCGCCGACAGCGCCGGTGTCACCGCCACGCCGGATGGCAACGGGTTCCGCCTGACCGGCGCCAAAGGCTTTGTGGTCGACGGTGGCGCGGCGGATCGGCTGCTGGTGCTGGCGCAGTCCGATCAGGGGCCGACGCTGTTTGACCTACCCTGCGACCGCGACGGGCTGAGCATCACAGGCCGCGCACAGATCGACGCGCGCGATGCCGCCGATCTGCGCTTTGACGCCGTTCCTGTCAGCGGAGACGAGGTTCTGGGCGATGCGGGGCAGGGGCTTGCCATTCTGGCGCCCGCGCTGCGGGCCGGGCAGGCCGCCCTGGCCGCCGAACAGCTGGGCCTGGCCACCGGTGCGATGGAGATGACGGTTGGCTATCTCAAGGACCGCCAGCAATTCGGCCGCCCCATCGGCAGCTTTCAGGCCCTGCAGCACCGCGCCGCAAGGCTCTGGTGCGAGATCGAGGTCACAAGCTCTGCGATCCTGAATGCAGGGCGGGCCCTGGATGAAACCCCCGACATGGCCGAGGTCGCGGTGTCTCTGGCCAAGGCCCGCGCCACGGCGACCGCCACGCTGGCGGTGCAGGAAGGTGTGCAGATGCATGGCGGGATCGGTGTGACGGATGACTACGACATGGGGTTCTACATGAAACGCGCGCGTGTGTCGGCCGAATGGCTTGGCGACTATGGCTATCATGCGCAGGTCATCGCCCGCGCGGGCGGGTTCTGATGGCCCCGATCAGGAAAGGACTGGCAGAATGAGCAAACCCATCCGCTTTGACGGGCGCGTCGCCATCGTGACCGGCGCCGGGGTCGGGCTGGGCCGCAGCCATGCGTTGTCGCTGGCCCGGCGCGGGGCCCGTGTTGTCGTCAATGACCCCGGTGTCACCACCGAAGGCGCCGCCGGGCAAACCGGCGTGGCCGATGCGGTGGTGGCCGAAATCGAGGCCATGGGAGGCGAGGCGATGGCCCATCGCGCCGATGTGTCGTCCGACACCGATGTGGCGGACATGGTCGCGCAGACCATGGCGCAATGGGGCCGGATCGACATCGTCATCAACAACGCGGGGATCCTGCGTGACAAGACATTTGCCAAGATGGACATGGCCGATTTCCGCAAGGTGGTCGATGTGCATCTGATCGGCTCGGCCAATGTCACCCATGCCTGCTGGCCGATCATGCGTGAACAGAAATTCGGCCGGGTGGTACTGACGTCGTCGGCGTCGGGGATCTTTGGCAATTTCGGCCAGTCCAACTATGGCGCGGCCAAGGCCGCCATGGTCGGGCTGATGAACGTGTTGGCCCAGGAAGGCGCACGCGATGACATCCGGGTCAATGTGCTGGCCCCCACCGCCGCGACCCGCATGACCGAAAACCTGTTGCCTCAGGAAGCGCTTGAACTGCTGGCGCCGGACACCATTTCGCCCGGCGTCATGGTTCTGGTCAGCGATGACGCGCCAAGCGGCGTGATCATGGGGGCGGGCGCGGGGTGCTACACCCAGACCCGCATCTATGAAACCACCGGAGTGACCCTGAGCGATGCCGAAAACACGCCCGAAGGGGTGGCCGCCGCCTGGGCTGAGGTCACCGATCCCGACGGGCAGGAGGAGCTGCCAAACGCCTTTGCCCAGACCGCCAAGTTCGCGCGCAACGCAGCACAGCTGCGGGGGCTCAAGCTCGACTGGGGACAACAATAGACCCCGCCGCCCCGGTCACCGGGCGCAGGCGGGCACCGCGAAAAAGGAGAGGAACGGAATGGAATTTGGACAGAACAACTGGGCCCTGAACGATCTGGAGATGTCGGAACAGGCGCGCCCGCTTTATGAACGCGTCGTGGCGCATATCCGCGAAAACGTCGATCCGATCACCGAAGAGTTTTTCCGCCTGGGCGAAGGCCGCGCTGACCGCTGGTCCTATGCGCCGGGCCAGCTTGAACTGCTCGACGGGGCCAAGGCCAAGGCCAAAGAGGCCGGGCTTTGGAACTTTTTCCTGCCCAATGCCGAAACCGGCGAAGGGCTGGCCAATCTCGACTATGCCTATATCGCCGCCGAGCTGGGCAAGAGCCCGCTGGCCCCCGAAAGCCTGAACTGCTCGGCCCCCGATACCGGCAATATGGAGGTGCTGGAACGTGTCGGCACACCCGAACAGAAAGAGCAGTGGCTGAAACCTCTGCTCGCGGGCGAAATCCGATCCGCCTTTGCCATGACCGAACCCAACGTGGCATCGTCGGATGCGCGCAACATTTCGACCAGCGCGGTGCTTGACGGCGACGAATGGGTGATCAACGGCGAAAAATACTATATTTCGGGCGCCGGTGATCCGCGCTGCAAGATCATGATCGTCATGGTCAAGACCTCGCCCGAGGCGGACACCTATCGCCAGCAAAGCCAGATCCTGGTGCCGATGGACACACCCGGCGTGGAAATTCTGGGGCCGATGACGGTCTTCGGCCAGGATGATGCGCCGCATGGTCATATGCATATCCGGTTCACGGATGTGCGGGTGCCGGCATCGAACATGCTGCTGGGCGAAGGCCGGGGCTTTGAAATCAGCCAGCTGCGCCTGGGGCCGGGGCGGATCCATCACTGCATGCGCTCGATCGGGGCGGCAGAGCGGGCGATTGATCTGATGATCGGGCGTGGGTTGGATCGCACCGCCTTTGGCAAACGCATCATCGACCTGGGCAAGAACATGGAAACCGTCAGCCGTGCCCGGATCGAAATCGAAGCGATGCGCCTGATGGTGCTCAAGGCGGCCAAGGCGATGGATGTGCTGGGCAACAAGGAAGCCCGGATCTGGGTCAGCATGATCAAGGCGATGGTGCCCGAACGGGCCGCCCAGATCATTGACGACGCGATGCAGGTGCATGGTGCCACGGGGATTTCGCAATGGTCGCCGCTGTCGGCCATGTATGCGGCCCAACGCACGCTGCGCTTTGCCGACGGCCCGGACGAGGTGCATCACAACGTGGTCGCCCGCGCCGAGGTCAAGGCCTATCAGGCATCGAACGAACGCCAGCGCGACGCGCGCGAAGTGCAGGGCGGCAAGACCTTTTCGGGCCCGTAACGGTCTTGGGGCGGGCCTGCCCGCCCCCATCATCCCCAAGCGTCAGGATTTCGCCGGGTAGCTGATCACCGACAGGTAGCGCGCGGGCAGCTTGACCAGCCGCTCCGGCCCATGCGGCGCATCGGCGTCGAAAAACAGCGTGTCGCCGGGCCTGAGCGGGTAATGCGCACCACCGTGCCGGTAATCCACTTCGCCTTCGAGCATATAGATCATCTCGACCCCTTCATGCTGAAAGGTCTTGAAGGTGTCGGATTCGGAATTCAGCGTGATCAGGTAGGGTTCGACGATCGTGCCGCTGGAATTGGCCCCCAGATGCCCAAGCAGGCGGTAATGATGGCCGGCGCGTGTGCCGGCCCGCTCGATCTCGACCCCTTCGCCCGATGGGGTGTGCACGGCGTCGCGCCGTTCTTCATAGCCGCGAAAGAAGGCGGTCAGCGGCACCGACAGCGCCGTGGCCAGCGTCTGCAACGTCGTCAGAGACGGCGATGTATTGCCGTTTTCGATCTTGGACAACATGCCCACCGACAGGTCGGTCAGGCGCGACAGGTCGGCCACGGTCATGTTCTGCTGTTTGCGATGGGCACGCACTTCGCGCCCGATGGCGACCTCGAGCACCTTTTCGCGGTCTTCGCGGGTGCTGTGGGGATCCTGGGTCAGTGTCTTCAAACTATGGTGCCCTGAAATCAGATGGGGTTTGGTCCGCAGGACCGTTCGATCCCGGCAGCTTAGACCGCCATTCACCACAATACAAAATTTATTCCTGTGAAGGCGGCAATCTTAGTCCCGCACCGGCGGCAAGTTGGGCACGGTGATCCTGTCCTGTTCGGTCGCCACCTTCGAGCCATCCACCAGCGCGTCGACCTCGAATTCATAAAGACCGGGTTTGAACGCCTCAAGCTCCATCTGGAATTCATAGGTCCGGTCGCGGTCGCGTTTGAACGCGCCCTCGTATTTGTCCGGCGTGATGGTGATGCCCAGCCCCAGTGGTTCATCGCCGAACTCAAGCCGCACTTCGGAATAGTTTTCGAGCGTCGTTTCCACCGCCCCGATCAGGGCATTGACCACCCCGTCCGTGCTGCCCACCGACCAGACCCGCCCCCCTGTGCCATCGGCGATCCGGCTGGCCTGACGTGTCATGTTCAGCTGGTTGGAATCGATCGCATGCACCACGATGCTGCGGCCGTTGAGTTCGGACAGAACCCGCCCCATGCCCACGCCCCGGCTGGGGTCATGGCCCGGCGCGTCGCCAAACCAGATGATCACGCGCACCGCCTGATCGCGCCAATCCATCTTGAGCGCGGTTTCATTCAGCCCGAACAGGTTCGCCTCGGGCTGGTCGCCGCCGCCATTGGGGCTCCACTGGCCAAGCCCGCGTTTCACGGCATTCGCATCCGTGGTCAGCGGCGTATTGATCCGATAGGCATAGCGTTCGGTGTGATCGCGATATTCGGCCACACCATAGCGCACGCTGCCAAGTGCGGCGAGATCGCTGAGGATGCGGGTTGCGTTACGCTGCACCTGACGGATCACCCCACCCATGGACCCCGTGGTGTCAGACAAAAACACCACATCCAGCGTGGCCGAGGCCGGTGGTCCGGCTTCGACCGTGACGACCTTGCGGATCACGGTCTTGTCTTCCAGCCGCAGGTCGGTTTCCACGACCTCGGGGCTGATCGTGTCGGCCGACAGGCTGCCCCCGACGGACAGCGCCG
>JAOXSC010000011.1 GCA_025800215.1 Marinibacterium sp. | reverse complement strand
GGCCTTCATCCCCGAATTCGAACCCATCGTGGCGATGATGCAGTTCAACATGTATCACAGCTATACGGTGGACGAGCATACCATCCAGTGCATCGCGCAGCTGGCCAAGATCGAACGCGACGAGCTGGGCGTATCGCTGCCCCTGTCGACCGGGATCCTGCAGGAAGGCGTGAACCGCCGCGTGCTTTATGTGGCGCTGCTGCTGCACGACATCGGCAAGGGCCGCCCCGAGGATCATTCGATCCTGGGCGCGCGCATCGCCCGCAAGGTCGCGCCGCGGCTGGGGCTCGACAAAAGCGAATGCGAAACCGTCGAATGGCTGGTGCGCTATCACCTGCTGATGTCGGACATGGCACAGAAACGCGACGTGGCCGACCCGCGCACGGTGCGCGATTTCTGCAAGGCGGTTCAGTCGGTCAAGCGGCTGAACCTGCTGGCGGTGCTGACGGTCTGCGATATTCGCGGCGTCGGCCCCGACACCTGGAACAACTGGAAGGCCGCGCTGCTGCGCGCGCTCTATCGCCAGGCGCGCCGGGCGCTGGAAACGGGGATGGAGGATCTCAACCGCGAAAACCGTGGCGCCGAAGCGATCCGCCTGCTGCGTGACCGGCTGCCCGACTGGAGCGCGGACGATCTCGAGCGCGAGACCGAACGCCATTACGACCCCTATTGGCAGGGTCTGCATGTGTCGGCGCATATGGTCTTTGCCCGCATGCTGCGCGAGCTCGACACTGCCGACGACCCGTCGGAAATGCGCATCGACCTGCATCCCGACGAAGACCGTGACGCCACGCGGGCGCTGTTTGCCATGCCCGAACATCCCGGCATCTTTGGCCGTCTGGCCGGCGCGCTGGCGCTGGTCGGGGCCAATGTGGTGGATGCGCGTAGCTACACGTCCAAGGACGGCTATATCACCAACGCCTACTGGATCCAGGACGCCGAAGGCCACCCCTATGAGGCCAGCCGCCTGCCGCGTCTGGAACGCAT
This sequence comes from Marinibacterium sp., assembly GCA_025800215.1. GTDB lineage: Bacteria > Pseudomonadota > Alphaproteobacteria > Rhodobacterales > Rhodobacteraceae > JAOXSC01. The sequence goes on along the minus strand of JAOXSC010000011.1, from coordinate 10,556 downwards.
GATCACCCGCACCCTGCGCGGCGACGTGGTGGCCACCGACGAACTTCGGGCCCGCGACAAGATCAAGAAACGCGAACGTGCCTTCCGGGTGCCCACCCATATCAGCTTTGATAATGACGGTTCGGACATCTACACCATCATCGAGGTCGATACCCGCGACCGGCCCGGCCTGCTTTATGATCTGGCGCGCGCGCTGGCTGCGGCCAACGCCAATGTGTCCAACGCGGTGATCGCCACCTATGGCGAACAGGTGGTCGATGTCTTCTATGTCAAGGACATGTTCGGGCTGAAGTTCCATTCGGCATCGAAACAGAAGGCGCTCGAGGCCAAGCTGCGCAAGGCCATCGCCGACGGTGTTGAGCGCGCCGACACATGAAGCCCATTCGACTGATGGCCGGGGTCTTTACCGTCGGCATGTGGACCCTGCTCAGCCGTGTTCTGGGCTTTGTGCGCGACGCGATGATCCTGGCCTTTCTGGGCACGGGCCCCGCCTACGAGGCCTATGTCGTCGCGTTCCGCCTGCCCAACATGTTCCGCCGCTTCTTTGCCGAAGGGGCGTTCAACATGGCCTTTGTGCCGATGTTTTCCAAACGGCTGGAACATGACGATGCCCCCCGCGCCTTTGCCGAAGAGGCGATGGCAGGGCTTGCATCCGTCCTGATCGTTCTGACGCTGCTGGCGCAGGTGGCGATGCCCTGGCTGATCTTTGCGGTGGCCAGCGGGTTTCGCGAACAGGGGCATTTCGATCTGACGGTGGATTTCGCGCGGATCGCATTCCCCTACATCCTGTTCATTTCGCTGGCCGCATTGCTGTCGGGGGTGCTGAACGCGACCGGGCGCTTTGCGGCGGCGGCGGCGGCGCCGGTGCTGCTGAACGTCGTGCTGATCAGTGCCATGGCGGCGGCGGCCTCGATGGGCCGGGACATTTCGCTGGCGCTGATGTGGGGCATCCCCGTGGCGGGCATCGCCCAGCTGGCGCTGGTCTGGATCGCGGCGGCGCGGGCGGGCTTTGCCCTGCGGCTGCGGCGGCCGCGCTGGACGCCCGACATGGCCCGGCTGGTACGCGTGGCCATCCCCGCCGCGCTGGCGGGCGGGGTGGTACAGATCAACCTGCTGGTGGGTCAGAGCGTTGCCAGCCAGTTCGAACAGGCGGTGGGCTGGCTATATGCGGCCGACCGGCTCTATCAGCTGCCGCTTGGCGTCGTTGGCATCGCCATCGGCGTGGTGCTGCTGCCCGATCTGTCGCGCCGGCTGAGCGCACAGGATGACAGCGGCGCACGCAACGCCTTTAACCGCGCGGGCGAACTGTCGCTGGCGCTGACCATCCCCTGTGCCGTGGCGCTGGTGCTGATCCCTGAACCGCTGGTGTCGGTCCTGTTCGAACGCGGGCGCACCACCGCGGCCGACAGTCAGGCCATCGCGCTGGCGGTGGCGATCTACGGGCTGGGCCTGCCGGCCTTTGTTCTGCAAAAAAGCCTGCAACCGCTGTTCTTTGCCCGCGAAGACACGCGCACGCCGTTTCGCTATGCGCTTTGGGCGATGGCGATCAACGCCGTGGCCGCGATCGGGCTGGCGCCTGTTCTGGGCTGGTACGCCCCGGCCATCGCCACCACGCTGGCGGGCTGGGCCATGGTGGCGATGCTGGCCCGTGGGGCCTATGACCTGGGCGAGGTCGCGCGCTTTGACACCCGGTTCTGGCAGCGGCTGTGGCGGATCTGTGTGGCGTCGGGCGTGATGGGGGCGGTGCTTTTGGGGGCCAACCATCTGATGGATGCAGCCCTGCACACGCAGGGCCTGCGCTATCTTGCGCTGGCGGGGCTGGTCGGTCTGGGTATCGCCAGCTATTTCACCGCCGCCCATGTGACCGGAGCCATGCGGCTGGCCGAGCTCAAGGCCGTGTTCCGGCGCTAAGACCCCAGATCCAGACCCCGCTCCACCGCAGCACGGCCGAGCGGGGATCTCTCAGTCCCGGCGCACCCCGCGCAGCAGGCCCGCCAGCCCCCCCGGCGCCAGCAGAAAGCTGAGCCCGAAGCCACAGGCAAACCCGCCCAGATCGGCAACCCAGGTCGGCGGGCCGCCAAACAGCAGACCAAAGAGCAGCTGCACGCCCATCAGCAGCGCAATCAGCGTAAAGGCCCGCGCCTTGTTGGCCCCGACCCGTTCGTAAGACCGCCAGAGGATAAACGTATACGCCCCGATCAGCCCGTAGACCGCCGGGAACGCCCCGATCAGCCAGGTCGGATCCTGCGTCAGCAACGCATAGCTCAGCGCGCCCCCGATGGCGGCCCCGAAGAACACCACCAGCATGGCCAGCGATCCGAACACCTCGGCCGTCATCTTGCCCATGGCCAGCAGCAGCACGCCCGAAAACAGCGCCTGGGTAAAGGTCGCGTGCACAAAGGGATAGCTGACAAAGCGGATCATGTGCTCGGCCGGATAGCGACCGGTGTCGCGCATCCAGTTCAGAACGTCGGCCGAAAACCCATAGGTCTGCAGCGCATCCAGCCGCCAGCCCACGGCCCCCGGCCCGCCGATCAGCCCGTACTGGCCCAGCGAAAACATCGCCTCGATCCCCATCAGCACCAGAAACAGGGCCGCCACCACCGGCGGCAACGGGTTCACTGGGCTTTCATGTGTGTCATCTGACATATGCGGTCCTCGTCGGGGCTGTTGCTTGACGGCAATCTGGTGCATGGGTAAGCCGTTGCCGCGCCAATGACCAGCCGGGAGTACCCCAGATGTCCGACGAAACCGCCACGACCTTCACGCCGCGCGTGTTTTCCGGAATCCAGCCATCCGGCGGGCTGACGCTTGGCAACTACTTGGGTGCGATGAAGCGCTTTGTCGACATGCAGGACGCCGGGACCCATGAAACGGTCTATTGCATGGTCGACCTGCACGCGATCACCGCCAAGTTCCTGGATCCCGATACGCTGCGCAAGAACACGCGCGAGCTGTGCGCAGGGTTCATCGCCGCAGGCATCGACCCCGAGACATCCATCCTGATCAATCAAAGCCAGGTGCCCGAACACGCGCAGCTGGCCTGGATCTTCAATTGCGTCGCCCGCATGGGCTGGATGCAGCGCATGACACAGTGGAAGGACAAGGCGGGCAAGAACCAGCAGAACGCCTCGCTGGGGCTGTTTGCCTATCCCGCGCTGATGGCCGCCGACATTCTGATCTATCACGCCACCCATGTGCCGGTGGGCGAGGATCAGAAACAGCATCTGGAACTGACCCGCGACATCGCCATCAAGTTCAACCACGACTATGGCGTCGATTTCTTCCCCGTCACTGAACCGGTGATCGAAGGCGCGGCCACCCGCGTCATGTCACTGCGTGACGGGTCCAAGAAGATGTCGAAATCCGATCCCTCTGATGCCAGCCGCATCAACCTGACCGACGATGCCGACACGATCGCCAAGAAGATCCGCAAGGCCAAAACCGATCCCGACGCCCTGCCGTCAGAGGTGGACGGGCTGCAGGATCGCGCTGAGGCGCGCAACCTGGTCAACATCTACGCCGCCCTCAGCGAACAGAGCGTGGCCGAAGTGCTGGCCGAAGTCGGCGGCAAGCAGTTCGGTGAATTCAAGCCGATGCTGTCGGATCTGGCGGTCGCAAAGATGGCGCCGATCTCGTCGGAAATGGCGCGGCTGATGGATGATCAGGCCGAAATCGACCGCATCCTGACCCGTGGCGCCGAACGCGCCCGCGCGATCACCGCCCCGATCCTGCGTCAGACCTATGACATCATCGGCATGGTCCCGCCCGTCACCCTGTGACGCGCGGCCCATCGGGCCGCAGCGCGCTGAAGCCCGGCTTAGTGGCTGCCAAGATAATGGGTCAGCGGGAAAAACAGCGCCTCGGGCGGATCCTGCTGGGTGGACGCCGCCATCCAGCCACAACTGGTGAGCGCTGCAATGCAGGCCAGCACGCCTGCGGTCTGGGCATTGTTCGACGCCGACCGGTCATCCCCCTGCGGCAGAAGTGAAAACCAGCCCCAGGCGATCAGCGCCGCCGCCCCCATGCCAAGCGGCAACCCGCCCCAGATCAACAGCACCTGCAGCAAAAATGGCCCGTCCGCCTGCTGGATCTGGACCCCTTTGACGAACGCCACCTGCCAGCTGAACCAGCCGACCAGGATCGCAACGATATATCCGATGATCTTCATAGGCGCCCCCCGCCCCGCGTCACCACGCGGGCAGATGTCGGGCGCGGCAAACAGGACGCCGATATGGCGGACAAACCACGCATGAAACCACTCACTAAAAAACCACAGGGCAAGCTAACCACAGACCCCCTTGCCCATTCAAGCCAAGGTTTGAACGCCCTCTCTTGACCCTTGGGCAATCGCGTTGTTTTCCGCACCCCCCTGACCGTGCTATGACACGGGCCATGCCGGGCATCCTGACCGGCCCCACCCTGAAAGGAACCGATCTGATGATCCACCGCCTGTTGTCCCCCGCCCTGATCGTGGCCGCTCTGCCCGCTCTGGCGGCTGACGACGTCGTCCATGTCTACAACTGGTCCGACTATATCGACGAAGACACCCTTGCCCAGTTCACCGAAGAGACCGGGATCAAGGTGGTTTACGATGTCTTTGACACCAACGAGGTGCTTGAAACCAAGCTTCTTGCCGGGTCGTCGGGCTATGACGTGGTTGTCCCTTCGGACACGTTCCTGCAGCGCCAGATCCAGGCCGGCGTCTTTGCCGAGCTGGATCAGAGCCAGCTGCCCAACAGCCAGTACCTGTGGCCCGAGATCACCGAGCGCACGGCCCAGTTCGATCCCGGCAACGCCTATTCGATCAACTACATGTGGGGCACCACCGGTGTCGGCATCAATGTCGATCAGGTGCGCAAGGTGCTGGGCGATGACGCCCCGGTCAATTCGCTGGATCTGATCTTTGATCCCGAAAACATGGCCAAACTGGCCGAATGCGGGGTGACCTTCCTGGATTCCCCGTCCGAAGTCCTGCCCGCCGCGCTGACCTATATCGGTGAAGACCCCAACACCCAGGATCCCGACGTCATCGAAAAGACCCTGCCGGTGCTTGCGGCGGTGCGCCCCCATATCCGCAAATTCACCTCCTCCGACTACATCACCAGCCTGGCCAATGGCGAAATCTGCGTGGCCATCGGCTGGTCGGGCGACGTGCTGCAGGCGCGCGACCGCGCGGACGAGGCCGACAATGGCGTGACCATCGAATACCACGCCTTCAAGGAAGGCTCGGTCATGTGGTTCGATCAGATGGCGATCCCCGAAGACGCGCCCAACCCCAAGGCCGCGCATGCCTTCCTGAACTTCATGATGAAACCCGAAGTGATGGCCGCCAATTCCAACTATGTATGGTATCCCAACGGGAACCTGGCCGCCCAGGATCACATGGACGCCGAGATCCTCGAGGACGAGGCGATCTATCCGACGGCCGACACCATGCAGGCGCTTTACGTGACCGTCCCGTGGGAGCCCAAGACCAACCGCAAGGCCACGCGGCTCTGGACCAAGCTGAAATCGGGGCTCTGAACCCGCACCGGGTCATCCGCCGCTGGCGGGTGACCCATTGACACCACCCTGCGCGCCGCGCAGTCTGGCCCGCGCGCGCCCCATGGGCCGCGCCTGTCCCACCCCCTATCGCAAGGACTCCGCCATGGCTGTCGGCACCCATATCCGCACCTATTTCAACGGCGCCTGGCATGATGGCGACGTGCCGATCATGAAGGCCGCCGACCACGGCAGCTGGCTGGGCAGCGGCGTCTTTGACGGCGCGCGCATGGTCAACGGGCTGGTGCCCGATCTGGATCTGCATTGTGCGCGCGTCAACCGGTCGGCCGAAGCGCTGATGCTGACGCCCACGGTGTCGACCGATGACATGGTGGCCATCATCCGCGACGGGCTCAGCGCCTATGGCCCCGGCGATGCGGTCTATATCCGCCCGATGTACTGGGGTGTCGACGGCGACAGCACCGCCATCGTGCCCGCGCCCGACAGCACCGCATTTGCGATCTGTCTGGAACAGATCCCCATGGCCCCGCCCGAAGCCAGCGTCACCCTGGGCTATACACGTTTCCGCCGCCCGACCCTGGAAAACGCGGTGGTCAACGCCAAGGCCGGCTGCCTTTACCCCAACAACGCCCGCATGCTGCGCGACGTCCGCGCGCGTGGGTTCCAGAACGCGCTGGTGGCGGACGCCATCGGCAATGTGGCCGAATCGGCCACCGCCAACGTCTTCATGGTCCGCGACGGCGAGGTGTTCACCCCCGTCGCCAATGGCACCTTTCTGGCCGGGATCACCCGCGCCCGGCATCTGGCCAACATGCGCGCCGATGGCATCACCGCCCATGAATGCGTGCTGGATTTTGCCGATTTCGAACAGGCGGACGAAGTCTTTCTGACCGGCAACATGTCCAAGATCACCCCCGTCACCGGCATCGAAGACCGCTCGTATCAGGTGGGGCCCGTCACCCGCCGCCTGCGCGACATGTACTGGGACTGGGCCGCATCGGCCGGCTGAACCGCTGATCGCGGCTTGCCAGATGCGGGCACAGCGGTCATCATCTGCCGCGATGGGAGAATTCTGAATGCGCAAGTTTCTGGTCGTGCTGGATGACAGCCGCGAATGTCTCAATGCCATGCGCTTTGCCGCCATGCGGGCCGCCAATACCGGTGGCGGCGTGGCGATCCTGTCGGTGATCCCGCCTGACGAATTCAACCACTGGATCGGCGTCGGCGAAGTGATGCGCGAAGAAGCCCGCGAACGCATCCACGCCCATTTCGAAGTCTTCGCCAAATGGATGCGCGACAAGCAGAACGTGGACCCCGAACTGGTCATCCGCGAAGGCGAAGCCGTGCCCGAAATCATCGCCCAGATCGAAGACGATCCCGATATCGGCGTGCTGGTTCTGGGCGCGGGCACCGATCGCAAGGGGCCGGGCCCGCTGGTGTCGCAGATGTCGCGCGCCTCGGGGTCTCTGCCGATCCCGATCACCATCGTGCCGGGCGACCTGAGCAAGGAAAAGCTCGAAGCCATCACCTGACCCAAGCAAGGCTCGAACAAGGCCCAAACAAGGCCCACGTGAGGTTCCGCAATGACGCATGAGATTTCATTCTGGTTCGATTTTGCATCGACCTATTCCTATCTCAGCGCCATGCGCATCGACGGGCTGGCCCGCGACAGGGGCGTGACCGTGCACTGGCAGCCGATGCTGCTGGGACCGATCTTTCATGCGCAGGGCTGGTCGAATTCGCCCTTCAACCTCTACCCCGCCAAAGGGGCCTATATGTGGCAGGACATGGCGCGGCTTTGCCGGGCGCGCGGGCTGCCCTTTCACCGGCCCGACACGTTCCCGGCGCATTCGCTGCTGGCCGCGCGCGTGGCGCTGGCGGCACTGGATCACCCGCAGGGCCCCGCCTTTTGCCGGGCGGTCTTTGCCGCCCAGTTTGCCGAAGGCCGGGACATTTCCGACCCTGACACACTGCGCGGCGCCCTGAGCCGCGCCGATCTGCCCGCCACACTCATGGACGCCGCCGGAACCGACGCCATCAAACAGCGCCTGCGCGACCAGACCGATGCGGCCCGCGCGTCGGGGATCTTTGGCGCGCCCAGCTTTGTGGTGGGCGATGCGCTCTACTGGGGGGATGATCGGCTGGATATGGCACTGGATACCGCAGCGGCAGCCGGGCCTGACACAGATTAGAACCGTTCTAAGGTCTTGACTTGCGCCCACGGGGCCCGCATATCAGGCGGGCACATTCCGGAGGCAGCCATGTTCATCCAGACCGAATCCACACCAAACCCCGCCACGCTCAAATTCCTGCCCGGCCAGACCGTGCTCGAGATGGGCACCGCGGATTTCCCGAGCGCCGAGACCGCAGGCAAAAGCCCGCTGGCACAGCGTATCTTTGCTGTGGATGGCGTGACCGGCGTTTTCTTTGGCCATGATTTCGTGACCGTGACCAAGGGCGAGACGGTGGAATGGGACCATATCAAACCCGCCATTCTGGGCGCGGTGATGGAGCATTTCCAATCCGGCCAGCCGGTGATGGATGGCGATCCGGCCGCCGCATCGGGCCATGCCGAACACAGCGGCGAAGACAGCGCCGTGGTGGATCAGATCAAGGATCTGCTCGACAGCCGTGTGCGCCCGGCCGTGGCGCAGGATGGTGGCGACATCACCTTTCACGGCTTTGATCGCGGCGTGGTCTATCTGCACATGCAGGGCGCCTGCGCGGGGTGCCCGTCATCGACGCTGACCCTGAAAATGGGCATCGAAAACCTGCTGCGCCATTACATCCCCGAAGTGACCGAGGTTCGCCCGGTTGCCGTCTGACGGCACCCCCGTCTACAGCGGGCGATGCTATTGCGGGGCGGTGCGTCTGCACGTGACCGGCCCGCCCCAATCCGTCGCCTATTGCCATTGCAGCGATTGCAGGCGCTGGACCGGGGCCCCGGTCGGCGCCTTTGTTGCGGTTGCGCCTGCGCAATTGCGCGTCTCGCCCCCGCTTGGCGCGCCCTTCAGCGCGGTGCCGGGCGTGGATCGCTGGCGCTGCGACAGGTGCGGATCGCCCATTGCCGCACGGTTCGATTACCTGCCTGATCAGATCTATCTGCCGATCGGGGTGATGGATCAGGCCGACGCGCTGCCACCGGCGCTGCATTGCCATTCCGCATCGCAACTGTCATGGCTGCACCTGACAGACGGTCTGCCCCGCAATGACGGATCAGGCCGCGACATGCTGAACGACCCGATGCCATGACACAGCCGCTTATCCTGGGGTTCGACACCTCGGCCAGCCATTGCGCCGCCGCCCTGATCCGGGGCGATGCCCTACTGGGCTGCGCGGTGCGGGACATGACGCGCGGACAGGCCGAAGCGCTGATGCCCCTGCTGGAAACGCTGCTGGCGGACCACCAGTGCACCTGGCGCGATCTGGACGCCATCGGGGTGGGCATCGGGCCAGGCAATTTCACCGGCATCCGCATCGCCGTGTCGGCCGCGCGGGGGCTCGCGCTTGGGCTGGGGATCCCGGCGGTGGGCGTTTCGGGCTTTGACGCGCGCACCGCCGCCGAAGCCCCCGGCACGCAGATCGCCATCCCCGCACCGCGCGGGCAGATCTATGTGGCCGATCCCGCGCCGCGCCTGATCGACCATGCCGACGCGCCCGACGCACAGACCGACACCCCCGCCCGCGATCAGGTCGTGGCCATCGCGCGGCTGACGGCCACCCGCGCAACCGCCGACCTGTCGCCCCCCGCGCCGCTTTATCTGCGGCCGGCCGATGCGGCACCGCCACGGGATGCCCCGCCGGTTCTGCTTGATCCATGAGCATGCTGACACAAGACGACATGGCCCGCACCCATTGCGCGGCCTTTGTCCTGTCGCGCCCCTGGGATGCTTCCGAATTTGCCAGCCTGCTGGATGGCCCCGGCTGCTTTGCCAGCGGCACCCCTGCCTGTTTTGCGCTGGTGCGTGTGATCGCGGACGAAGCCGAGCTGCTGACCATCGCCACCCATCCCGACCATCAGGGCCGGGGGCTGGCGCGGGCGCTGATGCCGCGCTGGCAGGACATCGCCGCCGCGCGCGGCGCGCGGCACGCCTTTCTTGAGGTGGCCGCCGACAACGCCCCGGCCATCGCGCTTTACCTGGGGGCGGGATACCGGGATCTGGGGCTGCGGCGCGGCTATTATGCCCGCGAAACCGGCCCTTCGGTCGATGCCCGCATCATGGGGCGCGATCTGCCGGGCTAAGCGCGCATCTGCCACCAAAAAGCGGTTGACCCTGCGCGCCTGCTCCGGCCTTATCATCGGCATCTAAAAACGCGGTTCACCGGCGCTGCCCCGGCGCGCAAGGCGGACCGACCTCAACGCGGAGTGTACGAACCATGTCCATGATGAAAACCCTGCTCGGCGCCGCAGCCGCTGTTGCGCTGACCACCGGCGCCAGCCTGGCCGAGCCTGCCGTGATCTTCGACCTTGGCGGCAAGTTCGACAAATCCTTCAACGAAGCGGCCCATAACGGCGCATCGCGGTGGGCCGAGGAAACCGGCGGCACCTATCGCGAAATCGAACTGCAATCCGAAGCGCAGCGCGAACAGGCCCTGCGCCGCTTTGCCGAAGCAGGCGCCAACCCGGTGATCACCATGGGCTTTGGCATGGCCGATCCGCTGAGCGCCGTGGCCCCCGATTACCCCGACACCAAATTCGTCGCCGTGGACGTCACATGGCTGGATGCGCCCAATATCCGCCAGATCGGCTTTGCCGAGCATGAAGGGTCTTACCTTGTGGGCATGCTGGCCGCGATGGCATCGCAATCGGGCACCGTGGGCTTTGTCGGCGGTATGGACATCCCGCTGATCCGTCACTTTGGCTGCGGCTATGCCCAGGGCGCCAAGGCGGTGAACCCCGACATCAACGTGGTCGCCAACATGACCGGCACCACCCCCGCCGCGTGGAACGACCCGGTTAAAGGGTCCGAGTTGACCAAGGCGCAGATCAGCCAGGGCGCTGACGTGATCTACGCAGCTGCAGGCGGCACAGGTGTTGGTGTTCTGCAGAC
>JAOXSC010000010.1 GCA_025800215.1 Marinibacterium sp. | reverse complement strand
CAAGATCCCGCATCTGGTTGAGATCATCGAAGAGCGCGACTGATCCTAGGGATCCGTCTCTGCAAGATCCAAAGAACCCCCGGCCCGGCGCCGGGGGTTTTTCTTTGTGGGATTTGCAACGCCTGCCGCCCGAGCCATGTGTGTATTGCATGGCGGGTTGGAGCTTTCGTCTGTTGTGCCAGCGCCTCCGAACCCCCAAATCGGCGGCTCAAGACGAGAATACAAAATGGCCAGAGAGCGTCTCTGGCATGTCGATAGGAAAGCAAGAACAATGGCACATATCACCACCACTCATGGCGTCACCCACGGTCTGTCGGGCGTTGTCCGCAAATGGCTGCATGACCTCAATGCCGAGCGTCGCGCCTATGTCGAATACCGCCGCACCATTCGCGAGCTGAGCCGTCTGGGCGATCGCGAGCTGGCCGACATCGGTCTGGCCCGCTGCGACATCGAAGAAGCGGCGCGCTATCATCTTGATCTGCACCGCTGATCCGGGCCCAACCGGGCACGATGACAAAACGCTCTGACCCCTGACGGGGCAGGGCGCTTTTCACGTTTCGGGGTCACGGATCACGCCCTGCCAGTGGGGGCGCGCCGCAAAGGTGCGCAGCAGCTGCCAGCCATAGCTGTCCCGCACGTCCGGCCCCCCATCATGATCGGCCGGGGTGACGGGGGCGCTCAGCGCGGGTTCCAGGAAGAACCCCACCGACCGCCGCGGCCGGTCACTGGCGCGAACACGGTGCGGTGTGGCGGGCACAGCGCCCGCGGTCAGGCCGGTCATCACGTCGCCCACATGCACCGACAGCGTGTCAGGGCGCATCGGGATGGCGCGCCAGACGCCATCCTGCCCCTGTGCTTCGAGCCCCGGTTGATCCTGCCAGAGCAGCGACAGCCCCGATGCATCCGTGTGGCGGGCCGCCGAAAACCCGGCATCGAGCCCTGCGCCTGGCGCATAGCTGAGATAGCGCAGCGTCGAATGCGCCCCGTCAAACCGCGCCCCGATCATCGCCGCATCAAACCCCGCCGACCGCCCGACAGACCGGATCAGAGCCTGTGCAATGGCATTGAGGTGATCGTAGTGGGCGCGCACATCCCGTGCCCAGCCCGGCCGCGCGGTGGGCCACGGGGTGGGTTCGGCAAAGATCTCCATCCCCGGCAGATCGGGGCCGGGGGCGGGTTGCGCGGGGCCGACATCAAAGAAATCGTTCTGCAGCAGCCGGTCGGGCGTACAGGGCCAATAGCCGCGATAGGTGTTGGGGTTTTCGGGCTCGATCAGCCGCGTGGTCAGGGCGCGGCGCTCGGCCCGGGGAAAGGTGAAGACCTCAAGCCCCCGCCGGGCCCGCCTGTCCACCTGATCGGCATCGGGATAGCCGTGAATGACAATGGCACCGCTGCGCCTGAGCCCGGCCCAGATGGCAGCGTCGCATTCGGCGATGCCGGGTGACGCCACGGGCCCGAAGAGGGCCGAAATGTCGACGGGTTCGATGCGGCTGTCACAGGTCATGCTGTCGCCCCCAAAGGTTGGGGGCAAGCCTAGCGCCCGAAACGGCCAGCGGTCAATGAATGGCCCGCGTCAGGCGGCGAGCCCCTGACGCCCCATTTCAAGGAACTTGCGGCGGCGGTCCGCGACAAGCTCGGGGCCGCTCAGCGCGCCCAGTTCGGACAGCATGGATGTGATCGTCTTGCCGACCGACGCCATTGCTGCGTCACGGTCGCGATGCGCGCCGCCCATGGGTTCGGCAATGATGCGGTCGATCACGCCCAGTTTCTTGAGATCCTGCGCCGTCAGCCGCAGCGCTTCGGCGGCTTCGCGCATCTTTTCGGCGTCCTTCCACAGGATCGACGCACAGCCTTCGGGGCTGATCACCGAATAGATCGAATGTTCCAGCATCGCCACGCGGTTGGCCGTGGCAAAGGCGACGGCGCCGCCCGATCCGCCTTCGCCGATCACCACCGACACCAGCGGGGCCTTCAGCTGCAGGCATTTTTCGGTCGACCGGGCGATGGCTTCGGATTGGCCGCGCTCTTCGGCGCCCTTGCCGGGATAGGCGCCGGGCGTGTCCACCAGCGACACCACCGGCAGGCCGAACCGGTCGGCCATATCCATCAGGCGCACGGCCTTGCGGTAGCCTTCGGGCCGGGCCATGCCGAAATTGTGGGTCAGGCGCGATTGCGTGTCGCTGCCCTTTTCGTGGCCGATCACCATGACGGGCTGCCCATCCAGACGCGCGAGCCCCCCCATGACGGCGTGGTCATCGGCAAAGTTCCGATCGCCTGCGAGCGGGGTGTATTCGGTAAAGAGCGCGTCGATATAGTCGCGGCAATGCGGCCGGTTGGGGTGCCGTGCCACCTGGCATTTGCGCCAGGGGGTCAGGGTCTTGTACAGCTCTACCAGCAGATCCGACGCCTTGGCATCCAGCGCCTCGGCCTCGTCGGTGACATCCATTTCCTCATTGGTGCGCGCCAGGGCGCGCAGCTCTTCGGCTTTGCCTTCAATTTCCGCAAGGGGTTTTTCGAAGTCGAGGTATTGTGTCATTCTGCCTCACCGCATGGTTTCCAGCGTATATGCAGCCGCAGTGATGGGATTGCAAGAATGGCCCCGCAGATGATCGGGGGGCGGTTCGGGCCGCTTGGGGTCAGGCCGCGTGCCGATCGGGCACAGTTCAGCAAGATCTGTCCATCGCCCATATGCCACAAGGGGCGGGCAAGCAGGAGGCCGCGCAGATATGACACCCCGATACGAAGACCGTCTGCGGCGCGTGATCCGCTATATGCATGCCAATCCGGGCGGGGATCTGTCACTTGACCGGCTGGCTGACGAAGCGGCCATGTCTCGCTTTCACTGGCACCGGGTGTTTCGTGCCCTGACCGGTGAAACCTGTGCCCAGGCCGCACGGAGGGTGCGGCTGTTTCGGGCGGGCGTGCTGCTGGTGCAAAGCGATCTGCCGGTAGATCAGGTGGCCGCCTTGGTCGGCTATGACAACCCGCAAAGCTTTGCGCGGGCGTTTCGCGACTATCACGGCGTGACACCTCTTGCCTTTCGTGCGGCCGGATCCCCCGGCCGGGCGCCCATTTCCATCAGACCCAAAGGACATGCCATGTTTACCGTCACCATCCGCGATCAGGCCCCGATGCATCTGGCCGCGCTGACCCATACCGGCCCCTACACCGAAATCGGGCAGGCCTTTGAAGAGCTCAGCGCGATCTTTTCAGCCCGCAACCTCTGGCCGCATGCCCGCGGCATGGTAGGGATCTACTATGACGACCCCGACACGGTGGCGGCGGCCGATCTGCGCAGTGCGGCAGCCGTGGTGGTGGCCCCCGGCTTTGAGATGCCCGACAACCTGACGCCGCTGGATCTGCCCGGCGGGCCACATGCGGTGCTGCCGTTTCAGGGCCCCTATGCGGGGCTGCACGAAGCATACGGTTATCTTTATGGCTCGTGGCTGTCGGGCTCGGGGCGCGAACCGGCCGATGCGCCATCTTATGAAATCTACCTCAATTCGCCGATGGACACCGCGCCGGCAGATCTGCGCACCGAAATCTGCCTGCCTCTCAGGGCCTGAGGATCGGATAGAGCGACAGCACCAAAAGCGCCGCCATGCCTCGGTTGAAAAGGGTCAGTCGGCGCGGATCGGTCAGCAGCCGTGCCAGCTGCTGGCCCAGCACCGTCCAGGTGCTGACCGATGGCAGGTTGATCGCGCCAAAGATCAGCGCCACCAGCGCCACCGCCGTCAGGCTGTGATCGGGCGCATAGGCTGACACCGCGCTCAGCGCCATCGCCCAGGCCTTGGGGTTCACCCATTGAAACGCGGCCGCCTGAACAAAGCCAAGCGGGCGCGCCTTGGCCCCCTGGGCGCGGGGCGCTGCGGCATTCGCGATCTTCCAGGCCAACACCAGCAGATAACCGATGCTTGCCACGCGCAGCAGCGTATAGCTGGGCGGCCAGGCGTCAAAGACCCGCACCAGCCCTGCGCCCACCATCAGCACCATCACGGTAAAGCCGATTCCGATCCCCAGCATATGCGGGATGGTCCGGCGAAACCCGAAATTCGCGCCCGAGGCCATCAGCATCAGGTTGTTGGGCCCCGGCGTGATCGACGTGACAAGGGCAAACAGGCTCAGGGCAAGGACAAGGTCATAGGTCATGCGCGCCAATCTGACGGCGATCCCGCCGTGAGAGATTGCAAAATCATATGTTCAAGCGCATTCTGCACAACAAATGACGAAGATTGATGGCATTGATCGGCAGATATTGCGTGAACTGTCCCGCGACGGGCGGGTGACGAATCTCGACCTTGCGGCACGGGTGGGGCTGTCGCCCTCGGCCTGCCTGCGCCGGGTGCAGGAACTTGAGCGCGCGGGCGTGATCGCGGGCTACCGGGCGGTGCTGGACCCGGCGGCGATGGGGGTGGGGTTCGTGGCCTATCTGGGCGTGGGGCTGAACGAACATACCAAAGCCGCACAGGAACGGTTTGAACGGGCGGTCACGCGCGCGCCCGAGGTGGTGGAATGCCACAACATCACCGGCACGATCGAATATCTGCTGCGGGTCGAGGCTGCGGATCTGCCGGGATACAAGACCTTCCATACGGATGTGCTGGGCACGCTGCCGCATGTCAGTTCGATCACCACCTATGTGGTGATGGGCTCGCCCAAGGATGACCGGGCCTGAAGGGTCGGGCCTGATCTGTCTGGACCGAGCCTTCGGGGCGCACCGGCTGGCTCCCGAAGTGCCCCGCGCCCCGGCGGGGGCGCGGCAAAGCATGGCGTGACCCGGCCCGAAGGGTCGGGTCTCTGTCAGGTAAACCCCGATCAGCCGTTGATCATTTCCGACTGGCGCACGATCACTTCGGCCTGTTTGATCGACGCGATGTCCACCAGGCGGCCCTTGTAGACGGTGGCGCCTTCGCCCTTGGCCTTGGCCTCTTCCATCGCGGCCAGGATTTCGCGGGCTTCGGTCACGGCCTCTTCGGACGGGGTGAACACCTCGTTGGCCAGACCGACCTGCTTGGGGTGGATCGCCCATTTGCCGACCATGCCCAGCGTCGCCGAGCGGCGCGCTTGTGCGCGATAGCCTTCGTCATCGCTGAAATCGCCGAACGGGCCGTCAACGGGCAGCACGCCATGGGTGCGGCAGGCCGCCACGATGGCTGCCTGGGCCCAGTGCCAGGGATCGGACCAGTGCTTTTCGCCTTCGCGCAGCATGTAGTAGTTTTCCTGCGTGCCACCGATCCCGGTGGTCTGCATACCCATCGAGGCCGCAAAATCGGCGGCGCCAAGGCTCATGGCCTGCAGGCGCGGCGAAGCGGCGGCGATCTCTTCCACATGGGCGATGCCGGCGGCGCTTTCGATGATCACCTCAAAGGCGATGGGCTTGGTGCGGCCCTTGGCGGTTTCGATCGCCGTCACCAGCGCGTCCACCGCATAGATGTCTGCGGCACAGCCCACTTTGGGGATCATGATCTGGTCCAGACGGTCGCCGCCCTGTTCCAGCAGCTCGACCACGTCGCGATACCAATAGGGCGTGTCCAGCCCGTTGATGCGCACCGACAGGGTCTTGGTGCCCCAGTCGACATCGCTGATGGCGGCGATGATGTTGGCGCGCGCGCTGTCCTTGTCGCTGGGTGCCACCGAATCCTCAAGATCGAGGTTGATCACATCTGCCGCACTGGCCGCCATCTTTTCAAAGATCGCGGGGCGCGAGCCCGGGCCAAAAAGCTGGCAGCGGTTGGGGCGGGCGGGGGCGGTGGGCTGAATGCGAAAGCTCATCCTATAGATCCTGCGTAAGAAAGTTGCGAAGTCATCGGGTTGATCTGGTATGAAATTGCGCATGCCCCCGCAAGGCTATTTTGCGCCTGCGGCATTGTTTCGATTTGCGCGGTTCATCGGCCATTCATGCGACAGCTTGCGCAAAATTCGCGCACTCACGCGAAAATCTTGCGTGGACGCGCGTATCAGAGGTGAATTTCGCGAGAATCTGGCGCCTTCGCGCGGCTAGCATTCGGGGGAATCACTCAGAAGGGACCAGAGCCATGATCCAGACGCCATACTTGCTTTTCCTCGGCGATGCGCCCGACCAGCTTGCTGCCAAGGTGGCGCAGGGGATCAAGGACTGGCGCCCGGACAATGCCGTGGGCCAGTTCCGCATGCCCGGCTGTGGCGCCGATCTGGGGCTGACCGACATGACACTGGATGCCGCCAAGGCGGCAGGCGCCAAAACGCTTGTGGTTGGCGTGGCCAATCGCGGCGGCGTGATTTCGAAGGAATGGAAAAAGGTGCTGGTCAACGCGCTGGAAGAAGGGTTCGATCTGGCCAGCGGCCTGCACAACCTGCTGGCCGACGAACCCGATCTGGCGGCCGTGGCCAAGGCCACCGGCCGGGCCCTGCATGACGTGCGCGTGCCCGAGGTCGAATACCCGATCGCCAATGGCAAGCGCCGCAGCGGCAAGCGTATGCTGGCGGTGGGCACGGACTGTTCGGTGGGCAAGATGTACACCGCCCTGGCGGTGGACGAGGTCATGCGCAAGCGCGGGATGAAAAGCACCTTCCGCGCCACCGGTCAGACCGGCATCCTGATCACCGGCGACGGCGTGCCGCTGGATGCGGTGGTGGCCGATTTCATGGCCGGGTCGGTGGAATATCTGACGCCTGACAATGATGACGATCACTGGGACATCATCGAAGGGCAGGGCAGCCTGTTCCACGTGTCCTATTCGGGCGTGACCATGGCGCTGATCCATGGCGGCCAGCCCGATGCGCTGATCCTCAGCCACGAACCCACGCGGGCGCATATGCGCGGTCTGCCCGATTACGCGCTGCCCAGCCTCGAAGCGCTGCGCGACACCGCCCTGCCGTTGGCCCGTGTGGCCAACCCCAACTGTCAGGTGGTGGGCGTGTCGATCAACACCCAGCACATGTCTGAAGACGAAGCCATGAGCTATATGGAAGGCGTCGAAAAACGCCTGGGCCTGCCCACGGTGGATCCGTTCCGCAACGGGGCCGACCGTCTGGTGGACGCGCTGGCGGCGATGTAACCGCTTGGGTGGCGGTCGGCCTGCCGGCCGTCGCCCGATCAGGGTGGGGGGCGTGACCGCCCCTGATGGCTATATGATGGCCGCATGATGGCGCCCGAACCAAAGGCCGGGGCGCTGCGAAAGGACAAGGCATGCAGATTGACGTCACCCGCGACGTGTTCCGCCTGGCACAGGCATTTACCATCAGCCGCGGGTCGCGCACCCAGGCCCATGTGCTGACGGTGCACGCCAGCGACGGCACCCATCGCGGCTGGGGCGAATGCGTGCCCTATGCGCGCTATGGCGAAACGCTGGACAGTGTCGCGGATCAGATCGCGGGCCTGCCTGGGGATGTGACCCGCGCCACCCTGCAGGATGCGTTGCCCGCAGGTGCGGCGCGCAACGCGGTGGATTGCGCGCTGTGGGATCTGGCCGCCAAGCAGGCAGGCAAACGCATCTGGGATCTGCTGGACCTGCCCGCGCCGGGGCCCGAGATCACGGCCTATACGCTGTCTCTTGATACACCGCAGGCGATGCAGGCGCAGGCCGCGCAGAACGCGCATCGCCCGCTGCTCAAGATCAAGCTGGGCACGCCCGACGACATGCCCCGCCTCGAAGCGGTGCGCGCAGGCGCGCCCGATGCGCGGATCATCGTGGATGCCAATGAAGGCTGGAGCGCCGAGGTCTATGCCGATCTGGCTCCGCATCTTGTGCGCCTTGGGGTCGAACTCGTCGAACAGCCGCTGCCGGCAGGCGACGATGACGCGCTGCTGGGGCTCGCGCGCCCGGTGCCGGTCTGCGCCGATGAAAGCTGCCATGACCGCGCCAGCCTGCCCGGCCTCAAGGGCAAGTATGACATGGTCAACATCAAGCTCGACAAGACCGGCGGGCTGACCGAAGCCGTGGCCCTGCGCAGCGAGGCCGAAGCCCAGGGTTTTGGCATCATGGTGGGCTGCATGGTGGGGTCGTCCCTGGCCATGGCCCCGGCCACGCTGGTGGCACAGGGCGCGGCGGTGGTGGATCTTGACGCGCCGCTGCTTCTGGCCGAAGACCGTGCCGACGCAATGACATATGACGCGGCTGGGGCGCACCCGCCCCGCGCCGCGCTTTGGGGATAGGAGAGCGAGAATGCGCACGGTTTACGTTAACGGAGACTACCTGCCCGAGGATGAGGCGAAGGTGTCGATCTTTGACCGCGGCTTTCTGATGGCCGATGGCGTGTACGAGGTGACCAGCGTGCTCGATGGCAAGCTGATCGACTTTGCCGGCCACGCCGCGCGCCTTGACCGGTCTCTGGCCGAGCTCGACATGGCGGCCCCGGTCACCCATGACGAACTGCTGGCCATTCACCGCGAACTGGTGTCCCGCAACGGGATCGAAGAGGGCATGGTCTATCTGCAGATCACGCGCGGCGCCCCCGATGATCGCGATTTCGCCTTTCCTGATCCCGAAGCCACGCCGTCGACCATCGTTCTGTTCACCCAGAATAAGCCCGGCCTTGCCGACAGCCCGGTGGCCAAACAGGGCATCAAGGTCATCAGCATCGAAGACATCCGCTGGGGCCGCCGCGACATCAAGACGGTGCAGCTGCTTTATCCGTCCATGGGCAAGATGATGGCCAAGAAGGCGGGCGCCGATGATGCCTGGATGATCGAAGACGGCCACGTCACCGAAGGCACGTCGAACAACGCCTATATCGTCAAGGGCGGCAAGATCATCACCCGCCCCACGTCCAACGACATCCTGCACGGCATCACCCGTGCCGCTGTCCTGCGCTTTGCCCAAGAGGCGCAGATGGAGATCGAAGAGCGCCTGTTCACCATCGACGAGGCCAAAGACGCGGACGAGGCATTCATCACCTCGGCATCGACCTTCGTGATGCCGGTGGTGGAAATCGACGGGGTCCCGCTGGGCGATGGCACGCCGGGCAAGGTCGCGCCGCGCCTGCGCGAAATCTATCTCGACGAAAGCCGCAAGGCCGCCATCTGATCGGGGATGGGGCAGGGGGCGCGCCCCTTGCCCTTTACGTCTTGTCGGTGACGTTTTCCTTGAACGACACGTCAAACGCGGCCTTCTGTTCGGCGCTGGCTTCGGTCTGATAGTTGGCCTTCCAGTCGGCCATGGTCATGCCATAGAACAGCTCGCGCGCTTCGTCCTTGCCCATGTCGATGCCTTTGTCATTGGCGGCTTCCTGATACCAGCGGCTCAGGCAGTTGCGGCAGAACCCGGCCAGATTCATCATGTCGATATTCTGCACATCGGTGCGGTCCTGCATCAGATGCTGGCGCAGGCGGCGAAAGGCTGCGGCTTCCAGTTCGATACGGGTCTGGTCGTCCATGGCGGGCTCCTGTCTGTTTGTCCTGATCTACCGGCTCTGACCGGGAACGGGAAGGGGTCTTTGGTCGTGGGGGAAGGGTCACGCCATTCAGCGGGTCTGCCCCGTCATGGTTTGTAGTGGGCCAGAAACATCGCAACGCAATCATCCATGACCGCCCTTGGTGTCGGTGTCTCGCCCATGAAGAACTCGGGCCAGAAGAAGAAGTTCTTGACCAGCCCCAACAACTGGTTTGTCGCCAGATCGGGGTCGGCTTTGCGCAGGACACCGGCCTCCATGGCTTCGCTGATCAGGCGTGATATCGGATAGTCGTGGGTTGCGGTTTCGGCAAAGAACTGACGGGACCGGTCCAGATCCCGGATCAGCTCTGACAGAATGATCCGGTTCAGCCCGATGGCGGTTTCTTCCGTGATGACCTCGACATAGCGCCACACCGCGTCTGTCAACTGATCGGCAAAGTCGCGGTTCGGATCATGGGGCACCGGTTGCATGGTCGCGTTCTGCGCGAGCATGATCTTGGAGATCGCTTCGAACAGCGCCTCTTTGCTTTCGAAGTGATTGTAGAGCGTGCGACTCGATACGTTTGCCTTTTTTGCGATCGAGGTTGTCTTGGCCCCCAGGAACCCCTGTTCCCTGAACTCGTCTATGGCCGCGTCGATGATATCTTTTCTTTTCTTTTCAGTGCGCTTCACGATTTTAGCCTCAAAAGTAAAATATTCTGTTTACAATCCCTGTCCGCCACGCCAAAAGTAAACACGTCGATTTACTTTGGCAAGGCACTGCGCCGCCTGGCATCGAAAGGACCAAGACCATGACCACTCAGACACTGACCGCCGGCAAGAACCAGGTGACTTTCAAGTCCTTTGGTGTGGATTTGGCTGGCGATCTTTACCTGCCTGATGATTTTGACGCGACCAAAACCTACAAAGCAATCGTTGGGGCAAGTCCGTTTCCGCAGGTGAAAGATCAGATTCCCGCCACGTATGGCCCCGAAATGGCGGCGCGCGGTTTTGTCTATCTGGGTTTTGACTACCTCGGCATGGGCATGTCCCCGGCGCTGCCCGGTGAGCATAAGCAATCGCGCTATACGTTTCGTCTGATCGAAAACACCTGGGATGCGGTGTCTTACCTGGGCACGCTTCCATTCGTTGATGACATCTATGGTCTTGGCGTCTGCCAGGGTGGATCGACCATCGCGTCAGCGGCTGTAACCGACCATCGCATCAAGAAGATCGCCTTGGTGTCGGGCATGATGGCGGCCGATGATTTCCAGTGGGCTGACCGCGACGCGGTCAATCAGCAGATCGCCGCGGCGAATGCGTCCATGCAGAAAATGTACGAAACCCGACAGCCCGATTATGTCGCCCCGTTTCTGCTGACTGACGATATGTCCCGCGAAGAGTTTATCGAGGTGGGGGGTAACCCGATGGTCGGTGAGACTTATGACTACTACGGGCGCGACGGGGTCAAAGGGCCGGTTGAGGTTCCGACCTTCACCAACATGCATATCGGCGATCAGGGCATGCAGTCGCTGTTTTCGATTGGCCAAGCCTATGCGGACAAGATCGTTCAGCCGTCCCTGACCATCTACAGCAGGACAGCTTTTACGGCGATCTGCTCGGCGCAGTTTGTCGAAAAACTGACAAACGAACACCAAGAGCTGGCGTTTGATGAGTTCAGCCACGTCGATTTCTACTACAAGCCCGAAGCCGTAAAGGCATCGACCGACGCCGTGGCCGCGTTCTTCAACACATAACCCGCCCTGCAGGGGTCATCGCGTGACCTCTGCCATCTCTGTTGCAAACAAAGGCTTGAGTGCCGTTGGCGAAGCCTGTTCCGGCGCCCCAGCCCGCGCGTGGGCCGGTCAAAGGCCGCTATCGGCCAGCGCCTGTTCCAGCACCGGGGCCAGGCGGGTGGCCCAGATGGCCTGATCGGACGGGGTTTCGATCAGGTCGTTGCAGATCTCGATCAGCACATGCGGGCGGCCGGGGCGGATGCCGTGGCGGTCCATCGCGTCGCCTTTGAGCGCGCCGTGATAGGGTTCGTTGTCGCCCACGCAGACCCCGTCCAGCGCCCGCAGCCGCGTAAGCAGCGGCCGCGCCAGCCGGTCATCGGCGGCATAGAGCACGCCCAGATCCCAGGGCCTGCGCGGCCGGCCGCGCAGCTGGCGGGTAAAGCTGTGGATCGACAGCAGCACCGCGCCGGGGCGGCGGGTCAGATCGGCCAGGGCCGCGTGATAGGGGCGGTGGAACAGGTCCAGCCTGCGTTCGATCTCTGCCCGGTCCACATGGCGGTTGGCCGGGATGATCGTGCCGTCATAAAGGCGCATCACCAAGGTCGGGTCGTCTTCGCCCCGGTTGGGGTCGATCACCAGACGGGAAAAATCGGTGCCGATCACGGGCCCGTTCAGCCGTTCCCCCAGCTCTTGCGCGACACCCCAGGCGCCCACATCCCAGGCGATATGGCGGGCCATGTCCTGGGGCGGCAAGCCCAGGTCTCCGCCTGCCACGGATGGCGGCACGGTGTTGGTGGCATGGTCGCAGGTCACGACCCAACGGCCTGTTCTGTGCGCACCCTTGGAATATACCGGTCTATATGTCATCTGGTCGTCATCAATTTTAATCCATCTTTAGGGTAGTTGCCCCGAGAACGGAATTGCGCAATAACCCGAAGGGATTGATTGCGCTAACATCGTGCGAACACATAGCTAATCTGGAGGCGAAATGCGCCGAAACCGCAAAGTGAAGATTGTCGCGACCCTGGGCCCGGCGTCGAGCACCTACGAGGTGATCCGCGGGCTTTATGAGGCGGGCGCAGACGTGTTCCGCCTGAATATGAGCCACGGCGCCCATGACGAGATCCGCGAACGCTATGACATCATCCGCAAGGTCGAAGCCGATCTGGGCCGTCCCATCGGGGTGCTGGCGGATCTTCAGGGGCCCAAGCTGCGTGTGGGCGTCTTTGCCAACGGCGCCGAAGAGCTGGCCGAAGGCGCGGGTTTTCGCCTGGATCTGGACGAGACGGATGGCGACGCCACCCGCGTCTGCCTGCCCCACCCCGAGATCTTTCAGTCGCTCGAAGTGGGCGCGCGCCTGCTGGTCAATGACGGCAAGATCCGCCTGAAGGTCACCGCCTGCGGCCCCGATTTCGCCGATTGCACGGTGGTTGCGGGGGGCACGATTTCCAACCGCAAGGGCGTCAATGTGCCCGATGTGATCCTGCCGCTGGCGGCGCTGTCGGCCAAGGACCGCAGCGATCTGGAATTTGTCTGTGCCCTGGGCGTGGACTGGCTGGCCCTGTCCTTTGTGCAGCGTCCCGAAGACGTGGCCGAAGCCCGCGCGCTGTCCACCCATTTCGCCCCCAAGGGGCAGGCCCCGGCGATCCTGTCCAAGATCGAAAAGCCATCGGCGGTGGACCGGTTCGACGACATCCTTGCGGTGTCGGACGGGATCATGGTGGCGCGCGGCGATCTGGGCGTGGAAATGCCGGTGCATGCGGTGCCGCCGATCCAGAAAAGCCTGGTGCGCAGCTGCCGTCACGCAGCCAAGCCGGTGATCGTGGCCACGCAGATGCTCGAATCCATGATCGAAAGCCCGATGCCCACACGGGCCGAGGTATCGGACGTGGCCACGGCGATCTACGAAGGGGCGGACGCGATCATGCTGAGCGCGGAATCGGCGGCCGGTCACTACCCGATCGAAGCGGTGCAAACGATGAACAATGTCGCCGCCGAGGTCGAATGCGACCCGCTGCATGCCGACATCATGGCGGCGTCGCGCGGGGGCAAGAAATCGTCGATTGCCGACGGCATCGTGACCGCCGCGCGCGAGATTTCCGAAACCACCGACATCAAGGCGATCTGCTGCTATACCGAAAGCGGCGCCACCGCGCTGCTGGTGGCGCGTGAACGCCCGTCGGTGCCGATCATCGCGATGACCGGCGATCAGCGCACCGCGCGGCGGCTGGCCCTGAGCTGGGGCTGCCACTGTGTGGCCACCCAGACCATGGAGCGGTTCAAGATGGCCGTGGTCAACGCTGCCCGCGCCGCGCTGGCCGACAATTTTGCCACGCGCGACGATCAGATCGTGGTGACGGCGGGGGTGCCGTTCAACACGCCGGGATCCACCAACATCCTGCGGGTGGCGCCCTGTGACGAAAGCCTGATCTACAGCACCGAACCGGGCTGACCGGTTGGTGCGGACGCGCCGCGGACGCTCCAAGAAAGCGCTTGCCAATATCGGGCCGCCTTTGTATAG
>JAOXSC010000205.1 GCA_025800215.1 Marinibacterium sp. | reverse complement strand
CCCGCGCGATGGTCTGCGCCTCAAGCGTCATGACCTTCAGGTAATTGCGCAGCCGTCGCCCGGCATCGACCGGGTCCAGACGCGCGGCCAGATCGGGATCTTGCGTGGTGATGCCCGCCGGGTCCAGACCTTCGTGCCAGTCGTCATAAGCCCCGGTGGTGGTGCCCAGCTTCTGATACTCGGCCTCCCATTTCGGGTCGTTGTCACCAAGGGCAACCAGCGCCGCCGTGCCAATCGCAACCGCATCCGCGCCAAGCGCCAGCGCCTTGGCCACATCCGCCCCGGTGCGGATACCGCCCGAGATCACCAGCTGCACCTCGCGATGCACCCCCAGATCCTGCAGCGCCTGCACGGCGGGCCGGATACAGGCCAGCGTCGGAATGCCCACATGTTCGATGAACACATCCTGCGTGGCCGCCGTGCCGCCTTGCATCCCGTCCATCACGACCACATCGGCCCCGGCCTTCACCGCCAGCGCGGTGTCATAATAGGGCCGCGTCGCACCAACCTTGACATAGATCGGCACCTGCCAATTGGTGATCTCACGCAGTTCGAGGATCTTGATCTCAAGATCATCCGGCCCGGTCCAGTCCGGGTGACGACAGGCCGAGCGCTGGTCG
>JAOXSC010000158.1 GCA_025800215.1 Marinibacterium sp. | reverse complement strand
TGACCCCCCATACATTTCAGCGCCGCTGCCGCCAGCACACCTTCGGGCGCGCCGCCCTGACCCATATACATGTCGATGCCGGTCACGTCGCTTTCGGCGCAGTGCATCACACCGGCCACATCGCCATCGGTGATCAGCCGGATCGACGCACCGGTGGCGCGCACATCGGCGATCATGTCCGCATGGCGCGGGCGTTCCAGAATACACACGGTGATGTCGGCAGGCGTGCAGCCCTTGGCCTTGGCCAGGGTCGTCACACGGGTTGCGGGATCCATGTCCAGCGTCACCACACCTTCGGCATAGCCCGGCCCGATCGCCAGTTTTTCCATGTAGACATCCGGCGCGTGCAGCATCGACCCGCGCGGGCCCATGGCGATCACGGTCAGCGCGTTGGGCATGTCCTTGGCGGTCAGCGTCGTCCCTTCCAGCGGATCCAGCGCAATATCCACGCCGGGGCCTTCGCCAGTGCCGACCTCTTCGCCGATATAGAGCATCGGCGCTTCGTCGCGCTCGCCCTCGCCGATGACGACAACGCCCTTGATGTCGAGCAGGTTGAGCTGTTCGCGCATCGCGTTCACGGCGGCCTGGTCGGCGGCCTTTTCATCGCCGCGACCCACCAGCGGGGCCGAGGCCAGCGCGGCCTGTTCTGCCACCCGTGCCAGCCCCAGCGACAGCGCGCGGTCGTGGAATTCAATCGTGTTGGTCATGGAACCGTCCTTTTCGGTAATCAGGTCAGGTTGGGTCAAAGGCTTTCGATGCGCAAGGCGACCGGGGCGCTGGTCACCACATCGGTGTCGCCAAGGGTCTCGAGTGCGGTGTCAATCGCCGCCCGTGTCGCTTTATGCGTCACGATAAGAACCGGGGCTTCGGCTTCGGAATGGCCGTATTGGCGCATCCGGTCGATGGAAATCCCCGCATCTCCGAGGGTCGCGGCCACGCGGGCCAGCGCGCCGGGCTTGTCCACCAGTTTCATCCGCAGATAATAGGGCGCAGGCAGGTCCGACTGCGCCCGCGGCGCGGGCTGCAGGCTGCCTGCGGGCTGGCCAAAGACGGGCAGGCGGATGCCGCGCGCAAGATCACAGACATCGCCCATCACCGCGCTGGCGGTGGGGCCCATGCCCGCGCCGGGGCCGCGCAGAACCACCTGTTCCACCGCGTCGCCTTCGATCACAACCATGTTGGTGCCGCCTTCAAGCTGCCCCAGCGGCGAGCCGGCCGGCACCAGGCAGGGCTGCATCCGCTGTTCGAGCCCACGGCCGGTGCGTTGTGCCACGCCCAAGAGCTTGATGCGGAACCCCATATCGGCGGCGGCGCGAATGTCGTCGATCGACACCCGGTCGATCCCTTCCAGCGCGATGCCGCCGAAATCGGGCTGCGTGCCAAAGGCGATGGCAGCCAGAATCGCCAGCTTGTGCCCGGCATCAATGCCGCCCACATCCAGCGTCGGATCCGCTTCGAGATAGCCAAGCGCGTCGGCCTCTTTGAACACCTCTTCATAGGGCAGGCCCGACTGCTCCATCCGCGTCAGGATATAGTTGCAGGTGCCGTTCATCACGCCCATCACGCGGGTGATCTCGTTGGCGGCCAGCCCTTCGGTCAGCGCCTTGATCACCGGGATGCCACCGGCCACGGCGGCCTCATAGCGGATCGCGCGGCCTGCGGCCTCGGCGCGTTCGGCCAGCGCCTGACCATGCAGCGCCAGCAGCGCCTTGTTGGCGGTGACCACATCCTTGCCGCTGTCGATGGCGGCCTCGATCGCGTCCTTGGCCGCGCCTTCGGATCCGCCCACGAGTTCGACAAAGATATCCACGTCATCGCGCCGCGCCAGCGCCACCGGGTCGTCTTCCCAGGCATAGCCCGACAGCGACACGCCGCGATCTTTCGAGCGGTCGCGGGCGGACACGGCGGTGATCTCGATCCGCCGCCCGGTGCGTGCGCTCAGCAGCTCTGCCTGCGTGCGGACGATCCGGACAACGCCCGCCCCCACCGTGCCCAAGCCAGCAACCCCGAGCCGAAGCGGTTCCGTCATCGTGCCAATCCTTTTTGCAGTCATCATGCGGGGCATAGCCCGATCAGACAGGGCGCGCAACGCGCGAAGCGCGCCTCTGCGTCATTCCGCAAGCGCATCCAGCATCCGGGCGCGCGTTTCGTCATCAATTGAGGGCGCATCGAGTGCTGCGGCTCGCGCCTCGGCGGCCTCGCGCCGGGCCAGAAGCTCGGCATTGAGCGCATCGCGATCCGGGCCGGGCGGGCGTGGGGCAAACACCGCCGGATCCAGAGGCATCGGTTCGGGATAGGGCGCGCGCTCGACATCTTCGGGCACGGCCCGGTCCAGCTCGGGCACGCTGATGCAGCCTGCCAGGGCCAGCAGAACGGATCCGGCCAGCATCAGGGACGCGGTGCGAAAGGGGCGGTTCAGGGTCATCTCGGGCCCGGTGATGCCCGACATTTCGGCGCGGCGCAAGCGCGGCACCGGTTTCAGATCGCCTGCGGGCTTCTATCTGAACATGTGTTCAGATAGGGTCGGCCCATGGCACGTACCGCAGGTTCCCATTCCGACATCACCGGCCCGCGCATCCGCGACGCGGCGCTGTCGCTGTTTGCCCGCCATGGCTTTGCCGCGGTCTCGATGCGCCAGATCGCGGGCGCGGTGGGGGTGCAGGCGGGCGCGCTCTATAATTACACCCCAGACAAGCAAAGCCTGCTGTTTGATCTCATGCAGCGTCACATGGATCATCTGCTGCAGGCCTGGGATGATGAACCCACGCCCGCCACGCCGCTGGCGCGGCTGGAACATTTCACGCGGTTCCATATCCGCTATCACCTCGACAAACCCGACGAGGTGTTCATCGCCTATATGGAACTGCGCAATCTCAGCCCCGAGAATTTCGCCGCCATCGAAACCCTGCGCCGCCGCTACGAAGACCATCTTGAAGGGATCCTGTCGCAGGGCGTCAGGGCCGGGGCATTCCAGCTTGCGGATGCGCGGATCACCACCATGGCGGTGATTGCGATGCTGACGGGGGTGAACACCTGGTATCGTCCGGGCGGCCGGCTGTCTGCGGACGAGGTCGCGACGATCTACTGGGACATGGTCCGCCGCAGCGTCGGCGCCTGACCTTTCCGAACACCGGTGCGAACATCGGTAGGGCGGGCTTCAGCCCGCCACCTGCCACCTCTGTGCGGATCTCAGACGTCCAGCTCTTCCACGAAGCGGGCGTTTTCCTGGATGTATTGGAACCGCAATTCGGGTTTCTTGCCCATGAGCCGTTCGACCAGATCGCCGGTTTCGCCGGGCTCGTCTTCGTCGATGGTCACGCGGATCAGCTTGCGTGACGCGGGATCCATCGTGGTTTCCTTGAGATCCTTGGCGTCCATCTCGCCCAGACCCTTGAAGCGCGACACGTCGATCTTGCCCTTGCCGCCCAGACCCTTGTCCAGCCACATGTCGCGTTCGCGTTCGTCCAGCGCATAGATGCGTTTGGCGCCCTGGGTCAGCCGGAACAGTGGCGGGCAGGCCAGGTACAGATGCCCCTGGTCGATCATCGGCCGCATCTGGGTGAAAAAGAACGTCATCAGCAGCGACGCGATATGCGCGCCGTCCACATCCGCGTCGGTCATGATGATGACCTTGTCATAGCGCAGGTCATCGACATTGAACTTGGTGCCAAGCCCCACCCCAAGCGCCTGCGACAGGTCGCTGATTTCGGCGTTGGTCGACAGCTTCGACGATGCCGCCCCCAGCACGTTGAGGATCTTGCCGCGCAGCGGCAGCAGCGCCTGGGTCTTGCGGTCGCGCGCCATCTTGGCCGATCCGCCCGCGCTGTCGCCTTCGACGATGAACAATTCGGTGCCGTCGCGATTGGTGGCCGAACAATCCACCAGCTTGCCCGGCAGGCGCAGCTTTTTGGTGGCCGATTTGCGGGCGGTTTCCTTTTCCTGTTTGCGGCGCAGGCGCTCTTCGGCGCGCAGGATCAGGAAATCAAGGATCGCACCGGCCGATTTGGTGTCAGCCGCCAGCCAGTTTTCGAAATGATCGCGCACCGCGCCTTCGACCAGGCGTTGGGCTTCGACGGTGGCCAGACGATCCTTGGTCTGGCCGACAAATTCGGGTTCGCGGATGAAACAGGACACCAGCGCACAGCCGCCGGTGATCAGGTCGTCGCGGGTGATCTGGCCGGCTTTCTTGTTGCCGGCGATTTCGGCATAGGCCTTGAGCCCCTTGAGGATGGCGTTCCAGAAGCCCAGCACATGGGTGCCGCCTTCGGGGGTGGGGACGGTGTTACAGTAGGACTGGATGAACCCGTCGCGTGCGGGCGTCCAGTTGATCGCCCATTCCACCTTGCCTGCGGTGCCGAAGCGTTCGTTGAAATCCACCACCCCGGCAAAGGGCTGATCGGCATAGGTGGTGGCGCTGCCCAGCGTTTCTTTCAGGTAATCGGCCAGACCGCCGGGGAAGTGAAAGGTGGCTTCGGTCGGGGTTTCGCCATCGTCGATGCGCGACTTCCAGCGAATCTCGACCCCTGAAAACAGATAGGCCTTGGAGCGGATGGATTTGAACAGGCGTGCGGGCTTGAACCGGTGGGCGCCAAAGATGTCGGCATCGGCATGAAAGGTCACGGTGGTGCCGCGCCGGTTGGGGGCGGCGCCGATCTCTTCGACCGGGCCAAGCGGCAGGCCGCGCGAAAAGCGCTGTTCATAAAGCCTTCGGTCGCGGGCGACCTGAACGACCATGCTGTCGGACAGCGCATTGACCACCGACGCGCCCACCCCGTGCAGCCCGCCCGAGGTCTCATAGGCCTTGCCCGAGAATTTGCCGCCCGCATGCAGTGTGCACAGGATCACTTCGAGCGCGGATTTGCCCGGAAATTTGGGATGCGGGTCGATGGGGATCCCGCGCCCGTTGTCGCGCACCGTCAGCGAATAGTCTTCGTTCAGCTCGACTTCGATGCGGTTGGCGTGACCGGCGACGGCCTCGTCCATCGCGTTGTCGAGGATTTCGGCCACCATATGGTGCAGCGCGCGTTCATCGGTGCCGCCGATATACATGCCGGGACGTTTGCGCACCGGTTCGAGCCCTTCGAGAACCTCGATCGAAGAGGCGTCATAGGTGGCGGTGTCGCCGCCGGAAAGAAGATCGTCGGGCATGGGGCTGCTCATGGCTGTTCTTGTTTGCGCCGATTATGGCGGATGCGGCGGGGCGGGGAAAGGGGTGGCGGGCTTAAGCCCGCCCTACGCCCGACGTGCGGTCCGCTTCGGCAGGGTTGCGTTGCGGCCCGGGATCGGCATTCTGCGCAGGTCTGAATGCACCGCAGCAAGGAAATTACGATGACCAGCCTGATCCCGTTTCTGCCGCTTTTGGGGTTCATGCTGGTGATCGGCGCGTTTGCAGGGGTGCTGGCGGGGCTTTTGGGTGTGGGCGGTGGTATCGTTCTGGTGCCTGCGTTTTTCTACCTGTTCACCAGCCTGGGCTATGGCGGGGATCAGGTGATGCAGCTGTGTCTGGGAACATCGTTGGCCACCATCGTGGTGACGTCGATCCGGTCGCTGCAATCGCATCATCGCAAGGGGGCGGTGGACTGGGACATCCTGAAAGGCTGGGCACCGGGCATTGCGGTGGGCGCGGTGCTGGGGGGCTTTGCGGCCTCGGGCCTGCGGACCGAGGCGCTGCAGGTGATCTTTGGGGTGCTGGCTATGGCGGTGGGTCTGTATCTGGGTTTTGGCAAGGCGGGCTGGCAGATCGCGCCGGCGATGCCGCGCGGACCTGCGCGCATCGCCTGGTCGGGTGTGCTTGGGTTTCTGTCGGTGCTGATGGGGATCGGCGGCGGCAGTTTCGGGGTGCCCACGATGACGCTGCACGGGGTGCCCATTCACCGGGCGGTGGCCACGGCGGCGGGCTTTGGTCTGGCGATTTCGCTGCCCGCGCTGCCGGGGTTTCTGACCGTGTCGATCCCGGACGCGGTACGCCCGCCTCTGACCGTGGGGGCGATCAACCTGCCTGCTTTCGCAGTGGTGATCGCGATGACGCTGATCTTTACGCCCTATGGTGCGCGGCTGGCGCATGCGATGGATCCCAAACCGCTCAAACGGGTGTTTGCGGTGTTCCTGGTGCTGGTGGCGCTGAACATGCTGCGCAAGGCGCTCTGGGGCTGATCAACGTCCCTTCGGCATGGTCTGGCATGGTCCGGCATGGTCGGGTGCGTCAGGCGGTGCGCCCCAGAAACAGCCTGCGCCCTGTCGGGGTCGCTGACAGCGCGGCATGCACGCAAAGGCTGATGGCGATACAGAGCAGCACCATCAGCGCCGGATCGCCAAGGCCGTAGGATCGCAGGACCTGACGGGCGGGCATATGCACATACATGATGGTCATCGACGCCGCCCCGCAATAGCCAAGCGCGCGGGTGACCGTGTCTGACCGCCCGAGCGCGCGGCTCAGCGCGACCAGCAGGCCCGAACACGCGATGGCCGCCAGCAACGTCACCAGCGGCAGCCCGTATTCCCCGTGTTTCATGTCCATGGCCGGTGCGCCCCAGAGCAGGACGGCCAGCTGATAGCCGCCGCCCAACACGCCCATGGCCACCAACGCCCGCAGCGACGGGTGGAACAGCCGCGCCCCCCAGACCGCGCCGATGTGGAATATCGGCACGGCGATGGCGCAGACATTCAGCGCCCAGGGCAGCCAGAAATCGGGCCAGAACAGCTGACTGGCGGTGGCCAGCACCCAGAGCAGCACACAGACCCCCCAGACCGCCCCCGGCGTCAGGTGGCGTCGCAGGGCATTGTAGATCGTTGCGGTCAGGAAATAGCAGGTGGGAAACCAGAACACGGTAAAGGGCGTGACCAGCTTTTCGCCACCAAGGATCATCCGTTCGATCCGCCATTTCAGAACCGAAGGCCCCTTTTCAAGGGTGGCGGTCATCATGTCGGGCAGGGCGATCAGAACCAGAAACACCACATAGGGGATGATCAGCTGCCGGAACCGCCGCATGAGCGCGGGCAGGTCATCCTGCACCCGGAAGAAATAGCCGCCCATCAGGAAGAAGAACGGCATGTGAAACACATAGATCACCGAGCTGATCGGAGCCGGGTACACATGCCCCACGACGACCAGAAGGATGGCAATTCCACGGGCAATGTCGAGCCCGGCGTCCCGCTGAATTGAATGGCTCAACACAAACACACATGAAATGGACGAACAAACAGGGTCCAAGCCTAGCGCGGACTGCGGGGCAAGTCCAGATTGGCGGCGCTGCGGCCTATGCCAGCCAGTCCAGAATGACGCGGGCGCAGCGCTCGGGGTCCTGATGAAAGATCCAGTGATCGGCCGTGTCAAAGGGGATCCGGGTGAGATCGGCGGCGAAGTGCTCGAGCCCGTCGGTGCTTTCGGGCAGCAGCGCGCTGTCCTGCATCCCCCAGAGCAGCAGATGCGGGCAGCGCACATGCAGCCGGTCTTCGGGCAGGGGCGGCGGGGTGATCGGCATGCCGGGCTGCGCCACCTGCAGGGGCGATGCGCGATACCAGTTGATCATGCCACGCAGCCGCCCGTCACGCGCCCA
>JAOXSC010000137.1 GCA_025800215.1 Marinibacterium sp. | reverse complement strand
AGACCCTGCAGCGTGAATTGGAATGGATGCGTCAGGGCCAGAAGGCCCGTCAGGCCAAATCCAAGGCCCGGATCAACGCTTATAACGAGCTGGCGATGAACTATTCGGACGAAACCGCCGACGAAATGGCCGAGCTGCAGGACAAGATCGACGCCGAAAACCTGTGGGATCTCGATGCCCAGATTGATGTCAGCATGGAAGCGCTGCGCTGCCCGCCGGATGACGCGGACATTGCCAACCTGTCGGGCGGGGAAAAGCGCCGGGTGGCGCTGTGCAAGCTGCTGCTGGAAGCGCCCGACATGCTACTGCTCGATGAACCGACCAACCACCTGGACGCCGAAACCATCGCCTGGCTGCAACAGCACCTGATCGACTACAAGGGCACGATCCTGATCGTCACCCACGACCGCTATTTCCTGGATGACATCACCGGCTGGATCCTCGAACTCGACCGCGGCCGGGGCATTCCCTACGAAGGCAACTATTCGAGCTGGCTGGAACAGAAGGCCAAGCGCCTGGAACAGGAAGCCCGCGAAGACAAGACCCGCCAGAAAACGCTGGAACGCGAACTGGAATGGATGCGGCAGGGGCAGAAGGCGCGGCAGGCGAAATCCAAGGCCCGGATCGCGGCCTATAACGATCTGGCCAACCAGTCAGAGCGCGAAAAGATCACCCGCGCCCAGATCGTCATCCCCAATGGCCAGCGCCTGGGTGGCAAGGTGATCGAGGTGTCGGGTCTGAAAAAGGCCATGGGCGACAAGCTCTTGATCGAAGGTCTGGACTTTTCGCTGCCGCCGGGTGGCATTGTCGGTGTGATCGGGCCCAACGGTGCGGGTAAGTCGACGCTCTTCAAGATGCTGACCGGCCAGGAACAGCCCGACGCGGGCGAGGTCAGCTATGGCGACACCGTGCAGCTGTCCTATGTCGACCAGTCGCGCGACGATCTGGCAGATGGCGACACCGTGTGGGAAGCCATCTCGGGCGGGGCCGAGATCATCGAACTGGGCGATGCCCAGGTGAATTCGCGGGCCTATTGCTCGTCCTTCAACTTCAAGGGCGGGGATCAACAGAAAAAGGTCGGCCTGCTGTCGGGGGGGGAACGCAACCGGGTGCACATGGCGCGGCTGCTCAAGGAAGGCGGCAATGTGCTGCTGCTTGACGAACCGACCAACGATCTGGACGTGGAAACCCTGCGTGCGCTCGAAGACGCGCTGGTCGATTTTGCCGGCTGCGCGGTGGTGATCTCGCACGACCGGTTCTTCCTTGACCGGATCTGTACGCATATCCTGGCCTTCGAAGGCGACGCGCATGTGGAATGGTTCGAAGGCAACTTCGAAGACTACGAAGAAGACAAGAAACGCCGCCTTGGCCCCGACGCGCTGGAACCCAAGCGCCTCAAGCACAAGAAATTCGTGCGCTGACATGCTCGGGCATTCTCGGGCGGGATCACCCCGCCCGACCCGGTCCGAACAGGGGTAGGGCGGGCTTCAGCCCGCCACCCCGCCGCCGCAACGGAGAGAGGCGGGCTGAAGCCCGCCCTACCGCGTCACACCCCATCCGCCCCAGATCCACGCTGGACTTTTCGACCCCGACCTGTCACCAAGATCCGCGATGGTGCCCGGCCCGTCAGGACCGGCTGAAAAGGGAACATGGTGCGGATCCCAGATCCAATTCCGTGACTGCCCCCGCAACTGTAAGCGGAGAGCGACCCCGATGATCCACTGGACGCGCATGTCCGGGAAGGATCGGGCGAGCCCCGACCCGCAAGTCAGGAGACCTGCCATCTCCGGCATGCTTGGCATGCCGCAGTCACCTTAACCCGGGCGGGGTGCCTTGGGACGGAGAGACGCAGGATGGCCAAAACGGTCCTTTGGGAACTCGACGTTGCATGCCCACGCCCCTGTTGCGCGGAGGGCGCGAATGCTGCTGGAACGAACCATCACCCAACTTGACATCGGGCCCCTGCCCGCCGCCGAAGCCCGTCAGATGGCGCAGTTCGGCTATATGCAGTGGATTGCCGGACTGCCCGGCCGCGCCGACTATGCCGCCTGCGCGCGACAGGCGCGCGCGCTGGCTGCACCCTTTGCCGAAACCTCGCCTGCGGTGGCCGAATTCTGTGCGCTGCTCACCGCGTCGATCGAAGCCCCCCTGCGCCCGCTGCCACTGGCGCTGCCGCCAAAGAAACGGCGCGGCGGATCGGGCGCGCGGCGGTCGGCGCGGCTGTCGTTCTGACCCCGTAACCGGCGGGCTGTCATCACGCGCCGCGCCCGCGCGCGGCGTCCAGCAGCCAAGCGCCAAAGGCCCGCACCGATGGTGTGGCCGAGCGGTCGGAGAAGCTCAGATAATAGCCCCAGGGGCAATGCGGGCGGATCGCGAAGGGTTCGACCACCAGCCCCCGGTCCAGATAGGGCATCACCAGCGACCGGGGCAGCGCCGCACATCCCATGCCGCGCGCGGCCATTTCCAGCGCGATATTGGATGAGCTCGTGCGCACCTGCCCCCGCGCCCCCAACCCATCAAGCCCCAGGGCATCGCCCACCAGATCCCAGTAAAGCGTCCGGCCCAGCACCTGAAACAGCGGCGCGTCCTGCAGCTGTGCCGGCGTGCTCAGCGGCTGGCCCGCGATGCGGAAATCGGGGGCCGCGACCAGGGCGATGCTGTCATCCCAAAGCTTGATTGCACCCAGATCCACGTCATCCTCGTGATTGGTCGTGATCGCGATGTCGGCCACGTCATCCTTCATATCCGTCCAGATCGTGCAGTGGATGGTGATGCCAACATCCGGATGCTCGGCCACAAAGTCCGCAATCACGCCCGGCAGCCAGCTTTCGGCCAGGCTGGTGGGGCAGGACAGCGCCACGTCGCGCCCATGCGTTTGCGAGATCAGGGACGCCGTGGCGCTTTCGATTTTCTGCAGCGCATGGCGCACCGATGGCAGATAGGCCGACCCCACATCGGTCAGCGACAGCGACCGCGTGTGCCGGCGAAACAGCGGGCGGCCCAGGAAGTCTTCCAGGCTGCGCACATGGTTGCTGACGGCCGACTGGGTGCAGTTGAGCTCTTCCGCGGCGGCGGTAAAGCTCAGGTGCCGGGCGGCGGCTTCGAAAGACCTCAGATAGGTCAGATGCGGCATGGTTGTCATGATCGGGGCCCCTCTGTCCGGCCATCGCCTCAGGTGGCGCCCCGGCGGCGGGGCTGTCAATCATTGCGTGATGCGATGACCCCGAATTCATCATGTGTGCAGCGCCCCGCGCGGCGCTAGGGTGGGGTCCAAGCCGCAACAGAGGCTCTACCGGACGCATCACAGGACAGGGGCCATGACCCGTTTCGATCCGATCGCCGATGTCATCCTGCATCTGACGCCGCAGGACATCCCCGCTGCCGCGCAGGCCGCCGCCGCGCAAAGCCTGCTGGACACGCTGGGGGTAATGGCCGCCGCCACCCCGATGACAGCCGGGCGCATCGCCCGCGACACCGCGCATGCGCTCTATGCCAGCGCCGATCCCGGCTGGCGGGCGCGCCTGCCCTTTGACGGGCGCCCTGTGAGCGCGGCGGGCGCCGCCTTTGCCGCGGCCACCCAGACCGACAATCTGGATGCCCATGACGGGTACAACCCGGTCAAGGGCCACATTGGCGCTGCGGTGATCCCCGCCCTGCTGGCGCTGTCGGAAACGGCGCCCACCCTGTCCGGCCCACAGGCGCTGAGCCTTGTCACCATCGGCTATGAGATCGCAGGCCGCGCCGGGCGCGCGCTGCATGACAGTGTCAGCGACTATCACACATCGGGGGCGTGGAACGCGCTTGGGGTGGCGGCCATGGGGGCGCGGCTGCGCAAGCTGGGGCGGGACGCGCTGCGCCAGGCGCTCGGCATTGCCGAATTTCACGGGCCGCGCAGCCAGATGATGCGCGAAATCGCCAACCCCACCATGCTGCATGACGGGTCGGGCATGGGGGCGCTGGTCGGGGTCTCGGCGGTGGTGCTGGCCGAACAGGGCTTTACCGGGGCGCCCGCGATCACCGTGGAGGACGCCGAGATGGCGGATGTCTGGGGCGATCTGGGCCAGCACTGGCTGATCACACAGCAATACATCAAGCCCTATCCGATCTGTCGCTGGGCCCATGCCCCGATCGACGCGCTGCGCCAGATCATGCACGATCACGCGCTGGTCGCGGACGACATCGCCCGCATCCGGATCCGGACCTTTGCCGAAGCCGCCGCCCTGTTTGCCGGGGCGCCGCAGACCACGTCGCAGGCGCAGTATTCGCTGCCCTTTGCGGTGGCGGTGCAGGCCGCGCACGGGTCGATCGGGGTGGCGCAGATCACCGGGGCGGGGCTGAGCGACCCTGCGGTCGACGCCCTGCGCAGGCGCATCACCGTCACCCGGTGCGACCGCCATCAGGCCCTGTTCCCCGCCCATCGCACCGCCGACGTGCAGGTGATCACACGCGACGGGCAGCGCTTTGCGTCCGGCATCGTACATGCGCGCGGCGGGACCACCGCGCCCCTTGCCCCGTCCGGGGTCGAAGACAAGTTCATGGCCTATGCCGCCCCGACCCTGGGCACGCCCCGCGCCCGCCGCCTGCGCCACGCCGTGCGGGCGCTGCAGGATCCGGGCAGCGGGTTTGACGCGATCGCGCGCCTTGTCTTTGAGCCGCCCGGCTGACGCGGGCCACCCGCGCGGCGCAGCACGCTTGTCAAACCGCCGGAACCGGGGAACACTGCGCCCATACAAACAAGAACCTGGGGAGACGATGATGAAGACCGCACTGATCTGTTCGGTGGCCTGCCTGGCCCTGACCTCCGCTGCAGGGGCCGACACGCTGCGATGGGCGCGCGCGGGCGACGCGCTGACGCTGGACCCGCACGCCCAGAACGAAGGCCCGACCACCGCCCTGAACCACCAGATCATGGAACCGCTGCTGATCCGCGACATGACCGGCGCCTTTGAACCTGCGCTGGCCACCGAATGGGCGCCGTCGCCCGATGATCCCAATGTCTGGGTGTTCAAACTGCGCGAAGGCGTGACCTTTCACGACGGCGCGGCGTTCGACAGCGAAGACGTGATCTTCAGCCTCGAACGCGCCATGACCGAAGACAGCGATTTCAAGGAATTGCTTGCCTCGGTCACCGAAGTGCGCGCGCCAGATGCCTACACGGTCGAGATCGTCACCGACGGGCCGAACCCGATCATGGCCAACAACCTCACCAACCTGTTTATCATGGACAAAGGCTGGGCCGAGGCGAACAACGCCGTGAAAGTGCAGGACTACGAAGGCGGCGAAGACACGTTTGCGGCCAAGAATTCCAACGGCACCGGCCCCTACAAGCTGGTCAGCCGCGAACCCGATGTCAAAACCGTCCTGACCATCAACGAAGACTACTGGGGCAAGGATGACTTCCCCCTTGAGGTGACCGAGATCATCTATACCCCGATCCAGAACGCCGCGACCCGCGTTGCGGCCCTGCTGTCGGGCGAGGTCGATTTCATTCAGGACGTGCCGGTGCAGGATCTGCAGCGCGTGGGCTCGGCCGATGGGCTGGACGTGCGCACCGCGCCGCAGAACCGGGTGATCTTCTTCGGGCTCAATGTCGGGGATGCGGATCTGGCCAATGACAGCGTCGAAGGCGCAAACCCGCTGGCCGATGTGCGCGTGCGCCAGGCCATGTCCAAGGCCATCAACCGCGATGCCATCCAGCAGGTCGTCATGCGCGGCCAGTCGGCCCCTGCGGGCATGATCGCACCGCCCTTCGTGAATGGCTGGACCGAAGCGATGGACGGAGCATCGACCACCGACATCGAAGCGGCCAAGGCGCTGATGGCCGAAGCGGGCTATGGCGACGGGTTCAGCATCCAGCTGGATTGCCCCAATGACCGCTACATCAATGATGAAGCGATCTGTCAGGCTGCCGTGGGCATGCTGGGCCAGATCGGCATCACCGTGAACCTTGATGCCAAGCCCAAGGCGCAGCATTTCCCGCTGATCAGCAATCTGGATACGGATTTCTATATGCTGGGCTGGGGCGTGCCGACCTACGATTCGGAATACATCTTCAATTTCCTCGTGCATGGGCGCAGCGACAAATACGGGTCGTGGAACGGGACGCGCTTTGACGATCCCGCGATCAACGACAAGATCGTGTCGCTGGCATCGCAAACCGATCTGGCAGCGCGCGACGCCACCATCGCCGAAATCTGGCAGGTCGTGCAGGATCAGCAGCTCTATATCCCGATCCACCACCAGGTGCTGAACTGGGGGATGAAATCGGGCGTCGACACGGTGGTTGATCCCGAAGACACCGCAAAATTCAAATATTTCAAGATGAACTGATCTGCCCGCATCCTGCGCAAAAGGCCCCCCCGCGCGGGGGCCTTTTTCGTGCCCCGAGGGGCGCAATAAGGAGATGATCACAAGGATGTGATCACCGCGCGATCCCCATGCTCTAAGCTGCGACAATCCATACCCGACACCGGAACCAGGGAGAGACCACCATGCTCCACCGTCACACCGCCACCGCGCTGACATTGATACTGACAGCGGGCCTTGCAGCGGGCCTTACACTGGGGGCCGCGACAGGCGTCCGGGCCGAAACCTTCA
The DNA here is from genome assembly GCA_025800215.1 of Marinibacterium sp. GTDB lineage: Bacteria > Pseudomonadota > Alphaproteobacteria > Rhodobacterales > Rhodobacteraceae > JAOXSC01. The sequence goes on along the minus strand of JAOXSC010000137.1, from coordinate 9,148 downwards.
AATGGGCGGGCACCACGGATCCGCAGACCATGGACCCGCATGCGGTCAACTCGGCCCCGGTTCTGGGCTTTCTCAACAATGTCTACGAAGGGCTCGTGCGGCGCGGCAAGGACATGACGGTGGAACCCGCGCTGGCCACCTCGTGGGAGCCGATCGGAGACGGCGAAGGCTGGCGGTTTCACCTGCGCGAAGGCGTGACATTCCACGATGGCAGCAGCTTTGACGCCGAAGATGTGCTGTTTTCCTATCAGCGCGCCTCGGACGAGGCATCCGATACCCGCAGCTGGTTTGCGCCCGTGTCTGAGGTGCGCATCGTCGATCCCTATACCGTCGACATCATGACATCGGCGCCCAATCCGATCTTTCCCGGTTCGATCGCGAACTGGATGATCATGGACAAGGGCTGGGCCGAAGCCAACGCCACCCCCCTGCCCGACAAGGAAAACGGCAACTATGCCACGCTCAACGCCAATGGCACCGGAGCGTTCCAGCTGGTGGCACGCGAACCGGGGCTGCGCACCGTGCTTGAACCCCATGACGACTGGTGGGGCGAGGTGGAACACAACATCACCCGCGCCGAAATGACCCCGATCCAGAACCCCGCGACCGCGCTTGCCGCGTTGCTGTCGGGGGATGTGGATTTCATCAACCCGGTGCCGATCCAGGATGTGGCGCGGCTGGCCGGCAACGGGGATGTGAACGTGATCCAGGGGATCGAAGCGCGCGTGATCATGCTGGGCTTTCCGCATGAGGCGCCGGCGCTGAAATATTCCGCCGAAACCACGGATGCCAACCCCTTTGCCGATGCCCGCGTGCGTCAGGCGGTGGCCCATGCGATCAACGTGCCCGCGATCCTGCAGACCATCATGCGCGGCAATGCCGAAGAGGTCGCCCAGCTGGTTAGCCCCGCCATGCGCGGCTATTCCAATGCCCAGGCCGAGCGCCCGGCCTATGACCCCGACAAGGCCCGCGCCCTGCTGGCCGAAGCAGGCTATCCCGACGGGTTTTCCTTTGGCCTCAAATGCCCCAACAACCGCTATCTCAATGACGAAGCGGTCTGTCAGGCGGTGACGGGAATGCTGGCGCAGGTGGGGATCACCGCCAATCTCGATGCGATGCCGGTGCAGAATTACTGGCCCGAACTGCGCGCCGACAATTACGACATGTACCTTCTGGGCTGGTCGCCGGGCACCTTTGACGCCGAGCACCCGATCCGCTTCCTGGCCGCCACTCCGAACGAAGAGAAAAAGCTGGGAAGCTGGAATTTCGGCGGCTATTCCAACCCGCGCGTGGATGAGCTGTTGCCGCAGATCCAGTCCGAGATCGACGACGCCAAACGTCAGGCCATGATCGACGAAGTCACCGCGATCCTGCAGGATGACGTGGCCTATGTGCCGCTTTATGTGCAGCCGCTGGTCTGGGGGACGCGCAGCAATATCGAGCTGACGCAGCGGCCCGACAACTTCTTCATCCTTCGCTGGGTCACCGTGAACTGATCCCAACGCAAATGCCACGCGGGGCCTTGCGGGCCCCGCGCAGCCTGTGCAAAGCAAACAAATGCTCGCCTTTATCATCCGACGTGTGGCCCAATCCGCGCTTGTCCTGCTGATCGTGGGGCTGGTGGCCTTTTCCATGTTCCGCTTTGTCGGCGATCCCATCGACAACATGCTGGGGCAGGAACGGACCCAGGCCGATATTGAACGGCTGCGGGTGCAGCTTGGGCTCGATCAGCCGTTTCCGGTGCAATACTACAAGTTCCTCGAAGGGGCCGTGCAGGGCAATTTCGGCGTCAGCTATCGTCAGGGCCGCCCGGTGGCCGAAATCCTGCTGGAACGCGCGCCCGCAACACTGGAACTGGCCGCCGTGTCGGGGCTGCTGGCGATTGTGCTGGGCATCGCGCTTGGGGTGTTCACCGCGATCCGGCGCAACGGGGTGATGGCCAATGTGATCATGTCGGCATCGCTGATCGGGGTGTCCCTGCCGACCTTTCTGATCGGGATCCTTCTGATCTATCTCTTTTCGGTGGAACTGGGCTGGCTGCCCAGTTTCGGACGCGGGGAAACGGTGCGGGTCGGAGACTGGTGGACAACCGGCTTTCTGACCCCCAGCGGGCGCGCCGCTCTGATCCTGCCGTCGATCACGCTGGGGCTTTATCAGATGACGCTGATCATGCGGCTGGTGCGGTCGGAAATGCTCGAAGTGCTGCGGCAGGATTACATCCGCTTTGCCCGCGCGCGCGGGCTGCGCGACCGAGTGGTGAATTTCCGCCATGCACTGAAGAACACCATGGTGCCGGTGATCACGGTGATCGGGCTGCAGCTGGGGGCGATCATCGCCTTTGCCATCATCACCGAAACGGTGTTCCAGTGGCCCGGCGTGGGGCTGCTGTTCATCAACGCGGTGCAGTTTGTCGATATTCCGGTGATGGCCGCCTATCTGATGCTGATTTCGGTCATGTTCGTGGGCATCAATCTGATCGTCGACCTGCTCTATTTCCTGATCGACCCGCGCCTGCGGGTCGACCGCGCCGGAGGCCACTGACATGACCGACCATCCCGCCCCGCCGAAAGATCTGCCCAAAGATCCGTCGCGCCTGCGCATCGCCCTGCAGAGCGATTTTTTCTATTCCTTCCGCCGCTCGCCCGTAGCGGTGGTGTCGGCGGTGATCGTGCTGACGATGGTGCTGGCGGCCCTGTTTGCGCCGCTGATCGCGCCCACCAACCCGTTTGATCCCGCGTCTCTCAACCTCATGAACGGGTTCACGCCGCCATCGACGCCCAATGCGTTCACCGGCGACAGCTTTGTGCTGGGCACCGATGATCAGGGGCGCGATGTGCTGTCGACAATCCTGTATGGCATGCGGATTTCGCTGTTCGTGGGGCTGGCGGCCGTGCTGTTTGCGATGGTGCTGGGGATCTCGCTGGGGCTGCTGTCGGGCTATGCGGGGGGCTGGACCGATACCGTGATCATGCGGGCGGCCGATGTGCAGCTGACCTTTCCGTCGATCCTGGTGGCGATGCTGATCTTTGGCGTCGCCAAGGGCGTGACGCCGGTGGAATACCGCGATCAGATGGCGATCTGGGTGCTCATCGTCGCCATCGGCCTGAGCGACTGGGTCCAGTTCGCCCGCGTCGTGCGCGGCGCCACGCTGGTGGAAAAGAACAAGGACTACGTCGCCGCCGCGCGGCTGATCGGGCGCCGACCCGGCGCGATCATGATGCGGCACATCCTGCCCAACGTGCTGTCGCCGGTGCTGGTGATCGCCACGATTTCGCTGGCGCTGGCCATCATCGCCGAAGCAACGCTGAGCTTTCTGGGCGTCGGCGCGCCCCCCACCCAGCCATCGCTGGGCACATTGATCCGCATCGGCCAGGGGTTCCTGTTCTCGGGCGAATGGTGGATCCTGTTCTTTCCCGCCATCACGCTGCTGACGCTTGCGCTCAGCGTCAATCTGCTGGGCGACTGGCTGCGTGATGCCCTGAATCCAAGGCTGCGCTGATGGCCGATCCCGTTCTGTCGATCCGCGACCTGACCGTCGAAATCCCCACCCGTCACGGCATCCTGCGCCCGGTGGACCGGGTCAGCTATGACATCGCCCAGGGCGAGATCCTGGGCGTGGTGGGCGAAAGCGGCGCGGGCAAATCCATGGCGGGCAATGCGGTCATCGGGCTGTTGACCCCGCCCGCGCATATCGCGGGTGGCGAAATCCGGCTGAATGGCCAGCGCATCGACACGCTGGGGCCCCGTGCCCTGCGGCGGTTGCGCGGCAAGGACATCGGCATGGTCTTTCAGGACCCGCTGACATCGCTGAACCCGCTGATCCGCATCGGCGACCAGCTGACCGAAACCATGCTGACGCATCTCGACATCTCGCGCAAAGAGGCCGAGGCCCGCGCCATCGCCGCGCTGGACGAGGTCGGCATCCCCGGTGCCGCCCGGCGTATCGACAGCTATCCGCATGAATTCAGCGGCGGCATGCGCCAGCGGGTGGTGATCGCGCTGGCGCTCTGTGCGGAACCATCGCTGGTCATTGCCGATGAACCCACCACCGCGCTGGACGTGTCGGTGCAGGCGCAGATCATCGCGCTGCTCAAACGGCTCTGCCGGGAACGGGGCACGGCGGTGATGCTGATTACCCATGACATGGGGGTGATCGCCGAAACCGCCGACCGCGTGGCGGTGATGTATGCCGGGCGTCTGGCCGAACTTGGGCCGGTGCGGGATGTGCTGACCAAACCGCAGCACCCCTATACCCACGGGCTGATGGCCTCGACCCCGCTAGCATCGCGCGGGCAGGCCCGGCTGCACCAGATCCCCGGCGCCATGCCCCGGCTGGATGCGGTGCCCGATGGCTGCGCCTTTCATCCGCGCTGCCCGGCGGCACAGGCCCGCTGCACCGCCAGCCCGCGCCCCGTGGCGCAGGACGGGGCCGCCGCCTGCTGGTTCCCACGCATCAAGCAAGAGGTCTCGTGATGGCGCTTGTCCGGGTCGAAACCCTCAGCCGTGTGTTCGACGTGTCGAAGCCGTGGCTCAACCGCGTGCTCGAACGCAGCCCCAAGACCTATCTGACAGCCGTGTCGGATGTGAGCATCGAAATCGAAGCCCGCAGCACCTATGCGCTGGTGGGCGAAAGCGGGTCGGGCAAATCGACCATCGGGCGGATGCTGGTGGGGCTTCTCGCCCCATCGGGCGGCACGGTGGAAATTGATGGCGTGGACCTTGCGCAGGAACGCGACGCGGCCCGCGTGGCAGCGGTGCGTGACCGGATCCAGATGATCTTTCAGGATCCCTTTGCGTCGCTCAACCCGCGCTGGAAGGTCCGGGACATCATCACCGAACCCGTGGCCGCGCGGGGCGGCGACACAAGTGGGCTGGCCGAAGAGCTGCTGGAACAGGTGGGCCTGTCGGCACGCGATGCAGGCAAGTTCCCGCACGAATTTTCCGGCGGCCAGCGCCAGCGCATCTGCATCGCCCGCGCGCTGGCGTCAAAGCCCGAGCTGATCATCTGCGACGAACCCACATCGGCTCTGGATGTGTCGGTGCAGGCGCAGGTGCTGAACCTGATGAGCGACCTCAAGGATGATCTGGGGCTGACCTATGTTCTGATCAGCCATGACCTGACGGTGGTGCAGCACATGGCCGACCGGATCGGCGTGCTTTATCTGGGCCGGCTGGTGGAAGAGGCCACGCCCGATGATCTCTTTGCCAGCCCCAGACACCCCTATACGCAGATGCTGCTGGCTGCCGCGCCGCGCATGGACGGGTTTGGCCGCGACATCCCCCCACCCGAAGGCGAGATCCCCGATCCCACCAACCCGCCGAAGGGCTGTGCCTTTCACCCGCGCTGTGCGCTGGCCACCGCGCGGTGTCGCAGTGATCGCCCGGTGCTGCGCGATCTGGGCGGCAGCCGCGTGGCCTGTCATCTGGCCGAGTAGGGCCCGACGCCTTCAGGCGGTGTTGCGCTTGCCACGCCCAACGCTGGGCGTTTCGGCCAGTTCGTCCAGCAGCGCGGTCAGCGCGGCGGTCTTGTCTTCGCCCAGATGCGCCATCATGCCCGACACCCAGCGGGCATGGGCCCGCGCCTGAGCAGCAAACTGCGCCCGCCCCTGCGGTGTCAGCAGCACGCGAAAGGCACGCCGGTCGCCGGGCACGCCTTCGCGCGCGACCAGGCCTTCATCCACGAGCCGATCGACAATGCCGGTCACATTGCCGTTGGAGACCCGCAACTCACGACTCAGATCGCTCATCCGCAGGCCTTTTGGGAACCGGTCCAGCGCCGCCATCACGTCAAAGCGCGGCAGGGTTGTGCCGAAATGTCGTCGCAGGTTTTCGCGTAGCAGGGTTTCCGACTGCCGCGTGGTCTCGAGCAGCTTGAGCCACAAACGAAGATGATCGCGCGACGACGGGGTCATCGGACAGCTCCTGAAGCGGTCCACGCCTGCTGGCGGTCTGGCGCAGGCGCGACGGGATGTGCCTGGCGCAGTTGGGGCAAATGGGCATTAGGTTCACCCGGCAAACCGCTGCCGGAACAGGACATGCGCATCACAGCCTCCCCACTGTGGTGATGATGGGAAGGGTAGCGCAGTGAGGGTTTGTTTCAATTCTAAAGCTTCCGATGCTCGGAAACCCGCCGATCCGGCGGCGCCACGCGAATGACAGGGCCACATCGACGCGCCCGCCCCGCGACATGCGCACATGCCAGCGCAACCGCAGACGGATCGGCAGCGAGCAAGGCATCACATTTTAAGGGGGAATTGTGGTAGCGGAGGAGGGACTTGAACCCCCGACACGCGGATTATGATTCCGCTGCTCTAACCAACTGAGCTACTCCGCCACAGGCCTCGCGCAGATACGGGAGCACGGCCGGGCGGTCAAGGGCGAAAACCTGCAAGATGCCGATTTTTCGCCCCCGACCTGCATTTTTTCCGATCAGGCCCCGCGCACCGTGTCGATCATCAGCTGCACGTTTTCGGGATCGGCATCGGGGGTGATGCCGTGGCCCAGGTTGAAGATATGCGGACCCTTGGAAAACGCATCGACAATGCGGCGCGTGTCGTCGATCAGCGCCTGCCCACCGGTGACCATATGGGACGATTTCAGATTGCCCTGCACGCAGCCATCGCGCTGCACATGGGTCGCCGCCCAAGCGGGATCCACCGAATTGTCCAGCGCCACGCAGTCCACGCCGGTGGCGCGGGCAAAGCCTTCGTAGGCGGGCCCGGCTTCGCGGGGAAAGCCGATGACGGGGATGCCGGGATGGCGAGCCTTGATTTCGGCGGTGATGCGGCGGCAGGGTTCGACCGCATAGGTCTGGAACGCCGCCCCGTTCAGCGAGCCGGCCCAGCTGTCAAAGATCTTGACCACCTCGGCCCCGGCGTCGATCTGGCACGACAGGTATTCGATCGTGGCGTCGGTCAGACGGTCGATCAGCGCCGCAAAGAGCGGCTCATTGGTTTCGCGCAGCAGATGCGCGGGCCCCTGATCCGGCGTGCCACGCCCGGCGATCATATAGGTTGCCACCGTCCAGGGCGCCCCGGCAAAGCCGATCAGCGTCGTGTCGTCGGGCAGGTCGCGCGACAGGATGCGCACGGTGTCATAGACCGGGTTCAGCGTGTCGTGGATCGCTTCGACCGGTTTGAGCGCATCGAACCCCGCCTGATCGGTGATGGTCGACAGGCGCGGGCCTTCGCCGGTGACAAACCACAGATCGGCCCCAAGCGCCTGGGGCACCAGCAGGATGTCGGCAAACAGGATCGCGGCATCAAAGCCATAGCGCCGGATCGGCTGCAACGTGACCTCGGCCGCCAGCTCGGGATTATAGCACAGCGACAGGAAATCCCCCGCCTGCGCACGCGTGGCGCGGTATTCGGGCAGATAGCGCCCGGCCTGCCGCATCATCCAGATCGGCGGCGTGTCCTGCACCTCGCCCGCAAGTGCCCGCAGCAGTTTCTTCTGGTCCGCCATGACGCCCCCTTTTTGCGTTTTGCCCAAGGGCCACGGGCAGCGGCGTATTGTCAAGCCAAGGACCGTTGCCAGTACAAAGTGACGCGTCTAAAGACGGGGCATGACCGTATCGCTGCCTTCTCCCGCTTCACCTCTCAAGATCGGCACCCGGGGATCCCCGCTGGCGCTGGCGCAGGCCCATGAAACCCGTGCCCGGCTGGCGCGCGCCCATGATCTGCCGCAGGATGCGTTCGACATCGTGGTGATCCAGACCAGCGGTGACAACAAGGTGCTGATCGACGCCGACCGCCCCCTCAAGGAGATCGGCAACAAGGGTCTGTTCACCAAGGAAATCGAAGAGGCGATGCTGCGCGGCGATATCGACATCGCCGTGCATTCGACCAAGGACATGCCGGTCGAGCAGCCCGGCGGGCTGGTGCTTGATACATTCCTGCCGCGCGAAGACGTGCGCGACGCGTTCATTTCGGCCCATCACACGGCGATTGCGGATCTGCCCCAGGGGGCTGTGGTCGGCACCTCCAGCCTGCGGCGGCGTGCGCAACTTTTGCACCGGCGTCCCGATCTGCAGGTGGTGGAGTTTCGCGGCAACGTTCAGACCCGGCTGAAAAAGCTGGCCGATGGGGTGGCAAGCTGCACCTTTCTGGCCTGTGCCGGGCTCAACCGGCTGGACATGGCGGATGTGCCCGCCACGCCCGTGTCGCCCGATGACATGCTGCCCGCGATTGCGCAGGGCGCCATCGGGATCGAACGGCGCAGCACTGACAGCCGCGCCGCCGCCCTGCTCGAACCCATCCATCACGCCGCCACCGCCCAGCGACTGGCGGCCGAGCGTGCCCTGCTGGCGGGGCTCGACGGGTCCTGCGAAACCCCGATTGCGGGGCTGGCCGAATTTGACGGCGCAACCCTGCGCCTGCGCGGCGAAGTCCTGCGCCCTGACGGGTCCGAAGCCCTGTCCGAAGACCGCAGCGCGCCCGCCGAAGACGCGGCCGAGCTGGGCCGCGCCATGGCGCACAGCCTGCGCGACACCGCCGGTCCGGGCTTTTTCGACTGGCAAAGCTAAGCGGGCAAAGCTGAGCGGGACACGCTGAACGGGCCAACCGGCCCGCCCAAAGGTGCCCCCTGCCCGTCGAGTCAGGGGGTCAGAGGCTCAGACCCATTTGGCCATGGGCGGCAGGCTCATCAGCACGGCATTGGCGTCATGCCCGGTTTCTAGCCCGAATTTGGTGCCCCGGTCATAGACCAGATTGTATTCGGCATAGAGCCCGCGATGGACAAGCTGCGCATCCTTGTCGGCCGCGTCCCAATCCTGCACGCGGCGGGTTTCGACCAGCGGCACAAAGGCTGGCAGGAACGCCCGGCCGATGTCCTGGGTCAGGGCGAAATCGGTCTCCCAATCGCCGGAACACTGGTCATCCATGAAAATCCCACCCACGCCGCGCGCGCGTTTGCGGTGCGGGATATAGAAATAGTCGTCCGCCCAGGCCTTGAGCCTTGGGTATTCATCGCCCCCGTGCGGATCCAGATACGCCTTTTGCGTGGCGTGGAAATGGGCGGTGTCGGCGTCATATTCGATGCAGGGGTTCAGGTCGGACCCGCCGCCGAACCACCAGGCATGGGGCGTCCAGAACATGCGGGTGTTCATATGCACCGCCGGGACATGCGGGTTCTGCATATGCGCCACCAG
>JAOXSC010000127.1 GCA_025800215.1 Marinibacterium sp. | reverse complement strand
CCCTGGCCGGGTTGAACCGGGCGGCTCTGGCAGATCGCGACCCCTGCGGCGTGCTTCCCAAAGCGGCTGTGCTGCATCCGATGCAGCGTGCGGTTCTGGACTGTCCGCTTCCCGATGGCCCGATGCTGTCGATCATCGAAGACGCGACAGGTGCGGGCAAGACCGAGGCGGCATTGATGCTGGCGGCCCGCATGATGCAGGCGGGCAAGGCACGCGGGTGTTTCTTTGCGCTGCCCACGATGGCAACGGCAAATGCCATGCTGCCACGGTTGGAGGCCGCCGCAGATGTGTTCTTTGACACCGCACCGTCGCTGACCCTGTCGCATGGGCGGGCGGACCTGTCCGCGCGGTTTCGGGACATTCGCGGGCGGCCGGTATCGAACCCCGAAAACGGCCCCCATTGCGGACCGTGGTTAAGCGATGGGCGCAGGAAATCCCTGCTGGCCGATCTTGGCGTCGGCACGATTGATCAGGTGTTGCTGGGCGTTTTGCCCACGCGGTTCAACGGGTTACGGCTCTGGGCGGTGGCCGACCGCGTGCTGATCGTGGACGAAGCGCACAGCTATGATCCCTACATGCAGGCCCAGCTGGAGCGGCTGCTGAAGATGCAGGCGCGCTTGGGCGGGTCCGCGATCGTGCTGACCGCCACGCTGCCGGGCCCCAAGAAACGCGCCTTTGAAACGGCGTTCCAATCCGGGGTGCAACGCAAGCCGCGCCGCGCGCGGCGCCGGGCTCCTGCACAGATCCAGCGCGAATTGGCCCCGTACCCCGCGCTGAGCACCATTGCGACCGAGCGCGCGGTCACAGCCGTCAGCCCCGCGCCCGGAACCGTTCGCTCCGTGGCCGTGGATCGCATCGGTAGCGTCGAAGACGCCGTGGCAACCATCGCCGGGGCCGCGTGCAAAGGGGCCGCCTGCATCTGGGTGCGCAACGCGGTTGATGACGCCATTGCAGCGGTCGAGCTGTTGCAGCACGCCGGTGTTGAGGCCGATCTGCTGCACGCCCGCTTTGCCATGTGTGATCGGCTGCACCACGAAGACCGGCTGCAGGATCGGTTCGGCAAGACGGGGCAGGGGCGCGCGGGGAAGGTTCTGGTGGCAACGCAGGTGGCCGAGCAAAGCCTTGATCTGGATTTCGACGTCATGGTCAGCGACGTCGCCCCGATCGGATCCCTGATCCAGCGGGCCGGGCGCCTGTGGCGACATATGGCGATACGGCCCGCAGCCACCCGGCCCGTGCCCGGCCCCCGCCTGACGGTTCTGTCCCCTGACCCCGACAGCGATGTGTCCGACCGGTGGCTGCACACGGTGCTGGATCGCGGGGCATATGTCTATGATCCGACGGTGGTCTGGCGCTCGGCGCGGGCGGTGTTCGACGCCGGGCAGATTGAGGCGCCCGGTGGCGTGCGCGCACTGATCGAGGCGGTCGAAGGCGACGCCCC
>JAOXSC010000121.1 GCA_025800215.1 Marinibacterium sp. | reverse complement strand
ATCGCAATCATGATCGTACTGAGCGCATTGATTTCAGGGCTGACGCCCAGGCGCACAGCCGAGAAAATCTTGATCGGCAGGGTGGTGGCCGAAGGGCCAGAGGTGAAGGATGCAATCACCAGATCATCGAGCGAAAGGGTGAAGGCGAGCAGCCAGCCCGAGATCACCGCAGGCGCAATGATCGGCAGTGTTACCAGGCGGAAGGCCGCACCGGGGGAACAGCCGAGGTCCAGCGCCGCCTCCTCGAGCGAGCGGTCAAAGGTCACGAGCCGCGAGGACACAACAACCGATACAAAACACATGGAAAAGGTCGTATGCGCCAGCACGATGGTCAGCACCCCGCGATCCAGCCCGATGCCGATGAACAGCAGCAGCAGCGACAGGCCGGTGATCACCTCGGGCATCACCAGCGGGGCATAGACCATGCCGGAAAACAGCGTGCGGCCAAAAAATCGCCCGCCGCGCACCAGCACATGCGCGGCCATCGTGCCCAGCACGGTGGCAATGGTGGACGAAAAGAACGCCACCTTGAGCGTGACCCACGCGGCGTTGAGATACGCTTCGTTGCGCAAAAGCTCGCCATACCATTTGGTCGAGAAACCCGCCCAGACCGTCACCAGCCGACTTTCGTTGAAGCTGTAGATGATCAGGATCAGCATCGGCAGGTAGAGAAACGCAAAGCCCAGGCTCAGCGACACCACGTTAAAGGGCGACATCCGGGTCATGTGTCTGCCTCCGCCTGCTTTTGCTGGTTGCGCTGGAACAGCACGATGGGGATCACCAGGATCAGCAGCAGCACGATCGCCACCGCCGAGGCCACCGGCCAGTCGCGGTTGGAAAAGAATTCTTCCCACAGCACCTTGCCGATCATCAGCGTGCCCGATCCGCCCAGAAGCGACGGGATCACGAATTCCCCGATGGCCGGGATGAAGACCAGAAACGACCCCGCAATCACACCGTTGCGCGACAGCGGAAAGGTGACCAGCCAGAAGGCCTGCAGCCGCGAGCAGCCCAGATCTTCGGCCGCTTCGATCAGCGATCCGTCCAGCCGGTCAAGCGCGGAATAGATCGGCAGGATCATGAAGGGCAGGTAGGTATATACGATACCGATATAGACCGCCGTATTGGTGTTGAGGATCGTCAGAGGATCCGAAATCACCCCGGTCCAGAGCAGAAACTGGTTGAGGAACCCTTCCTGGCTGAGGATCCCCATCCACGCATAGACGCGGATCAGAAAGCTGGTCCAGAAAGGCAGGATCACCAGCATCATCAGCGTGGCGCGCCATTCTTCGGGCGCGCGCGACATGGCATAGGCCACCGGATACCCGACCAGCAGCGTGATGAAGGTCGACACGACGGCGATGCGCAGGCTCGACAGGTAGGCTTTCCAGTAGAGATCGTCTTCGGTCAGCCAGACATAGTTTTCGAAATCAAGCTGCGACAGGAAGGCCCAGATGCCTTCGGCCCAGTCGAGCACCGGCACATAGGGCGGGCGCGCGATGGCGCTGTCGCTGAGCGAGATCTTGAAGACGATCAGGAAGGGCACCAGAAACAGCGCCAGCAGCCAGACATAGGGAATGGCGATCAGGACAAAGCGGCGCATCAGTCGGCCAGCAGGACACCGCCCGTGGCTGTCCAGGACAGCCAGACCGTGTCTTCCCAAGTGATGGTGCGCCGTGAAATGCGGCGGGTGTTGGCCGTCTGCGCCTTGATCACCGTGCCCGATGGCAGGCGCACGTGATAGGTGGACAGGTTGCCCAGATAGGCGATGTCGAGAACCTGCCCCTGAACCAGATTGTCGACATCCTGGGGTTTTTCGGTGCTGATCGTCACCTTTTCGGGGCGGATCGCCAGGTGACAGGCCTGCCCCTGGCTGAAGACGCGGGGGGATGTGGCGGTCAGCGGCGCCTGCCCATCCGCCCATTTGATCGAATAGCGGTCCTGCCCCAGCGGTGCGGCGGTGCCTTCGATGATGTTCACGTCTCCGATGAAATCGGCGACATAGACGCTTTCGGGGTATTCATAGATGCGGTCGGGGGTGGCGACCTGCATCAGGCGGCCTTCGTCCATCACGGCGACGCGGCTGGCGACGGTCATCGCCTCTTCCTGATCGTGGGTGACGATCACAAAGGTGGTGCCGGTGCTTTCCTGGATGTCCATCAGTTCGAACTGGGTTTCTTCGCGCAGCTTTTTGTCAAGCGCGCCAAGCGGTTCGTCCAGCAGCAGCAGCTTGGGCGCCTTGGCCAGCGACCGGGCCAGCGCAACCCGCTGACGCTGCCCGCCCGAGATCTGGTGCGGTTTGCGTTGGGCGAATTTTTCAAGCCGCGTGAGCTTGAGCATCTCGGCCACGCGGGCATGCATCTGATCTTTTGGCATGCGGTCGCGGCGCAGGCCAAAGGCGATGTTGTCATAGATGCTCAGATGCGGGAACAGCGCGTAGGACTGGAACATCATGTTCACCGCGCGCTTGTTGGGGGGGACCGCGTCGATGTCTTCGCCGCCCAGCATGATGTGGCCTTCGGTGGGCGTTTCGAACCCGGCCAGCATGCGCATCATCGTGGTCTTGCCGCAGCCTGACGGGCCCAGCAGGGCAAAGAACTCACGTTCGTAGATGTCGAGGCTGAGATTGTTGATCGCGGTGAAATTGCCGAAGCGTTTGGTGACATCGACAAAGCGGATCAGAGGCGTGTTGCTGGGATCTTCCCAGGGCGCAAAGACAGGTATGGACACCGCGGCTCCCCAAATTGGTGCGGGCAAAGGGATGGGCGGGGCAGCCGTCGGGCCGCCCCGCATTCGGGATCAGGTGCCGGACTTCACACGAGTCCAAAGGCGCGTCACCACACGTTGGGTTTTCGCCGGGTAGGGCCCCTTGATGTAGGTGTTGGCCAGCGCTTCTTGGCTGGGATAGATCGCCGGGTCGCCGATCACGTCTTCGACCAGGAAGTCCTGCGATGCCTTGTTGCCGTTGGCGTAGTAGACATAGTTCGACGCCGCCGCCATGTTCTGCGCATCCAGAATGAAGTTCAGGAAGGTGTGCGCGGCCTCGGGGTTGGGGGCGTCGGTGGGGATCGCCATCTGGTCGAACCACATCAGCGCGCCTTCCTTGGGCGGGTTGTAGGCGATTTCCACGCCGTTATCGGCTTCGGCCGCGCGGTCACGCGCCTGCAGGATGTCACCGGACCAGCCGATCGCCACGCAGATTTCGCCATTGGCCAGCGCGTTGATATATTCCGAGCTGTGGTATTTCTTGACATAGGGCCGCACGGTTTCCAGCAGCTCGGCCGCCTGTTCCAGTTCGGCTTTGTCATGGGTGTTGGGATCCAGACCCAGATAGGTCAGCGCGGCGGGGAAGATTTCATCGGGGGCGTCCAGGAAATAGACGCCGCAATCGGCCAGCTTTTCCATATTGGCAGGATCAAAGACCAGCGCGAGCGAATCGACCGGGGCGTCGTCGCCCAGGATTTCGGCCACCTTGCCGGTGTTCACGCCCAGCCCGGTGGTGCCCCACATGTAGTTGATCGAATAGGTGTTTTCAGGATCAAAGCGCGCGGTGCGGTCGGCGATCACATCCCAGAGATTGCCATAGTTGCTCAGCGCGTCCTTGTTCAGCGGCTGGAACACACCGGCCTGGATCTGGCGTTGCAGAAAGCTGCCGGTGGGCACGACCACGTCATAACCGGACCCGCCTGCGAGCATCTTGGTTTCCAGCAGCTCGTTGCTGTCGAAGACGTCATAGATCAGGTCGATCCCGGTTTCCTGTTCGAATTTCTCGAGCAGCGCTTCGTCGATATAGTCGGACCAGTTGTACACCCGGACTTCGTCGGCAGTGACGGCGGTTGCCGTCAGCGCGGCCACGGTGGTCAGGGTCAGCGTTGTCAGTTTCATTCTATGAGTGTCTCCCCGTTGCACTCCGGTTGCCCGGATGTGGAATTTGATCAATTTGTGACAGCAAAAGCAACAAAACTATGCAATCATGACCCACGACAAGGCGCAAGCGCCGCCGGATCGGGCAGTCAGGGGCCGCAAGCGCGACAGGCAACCGCAAATGCCCCGAGCGTGGCACGCATGGGTGTTGCGCCGCGTGACGCCCGCGTGCGGCGGATGGGGCGATTCGATTGACACGCAATAATTTGATCATATTCTGTCGTCGCGCCATCTGAGAGGCTTTGCCATGACTGCACCGACCACGATCACCAACCACCTGCCCACGGCCGAGCTGCAGGCTCTGGACGCGGCCCATCACATGCATCCCTTTACCGCGCAGGGCGAGCTTGCCGCCAAGGGCGCGCGCGTGATCACCGGCGCCGATGGCGTCTGGCTGACCGACAGCGAAGGCCACCGGATCCTTGATGGCATGGCGGGGCTGTGGTGCGTCAACATCGGCTATGGCCGTCACGAACTGGCCGATGTGGCCGCCCGCCAGATGCGCGAACTTCCTTATTACAATACGTTTTTCCAGACGACCCATGTGCCCGCCATCGCGCTGGCCGACCGTCTGGCGGCGCTGGCTCCGGGTGATCTGAACCATGTGTTCTTTGCCGGGTCGGGCTCGGAGGCGAATGACACCAACATCCGCATGGTGCGCACCTATTGGGAGATGAAAGGCAAGCCGTCGAAATCGGTGATCATCAGCCGCAAGAACGCCTATCACGGGTCGTCCGTGGGCTCGGGCAGCCTGGGCGGCATGGCGCCGATGCATGCGCAGGGCGGGCTGCCGATTCCCGACATTCACCACATCAACCAGCCCAACTGGTGGGCCGAAGGCGGCGAGATGAGCCCCGAAGAGTTCGGCCTTGCCCGCGCCCGCGAACTTGAACAGGCGATCCTTGAGCTGGGCGAAGATCGCGTTGCGGCCTTTATTGCCGAACCGGTGCAGGGTGCGGGGGGCGTGATCGTCGCGCCCGAGACCTATTGGCCCGAAATCCAGCGCATCTGCGACAAATACGAAATCCTGCTCATCGCGGACGAGGTCATCTGCGGGTTCGGCCGCACCGGCAACTGGTTCGGCAGCCAGACGCTGAACATCCGCCCCCATATCATGACCATCGCCAAGGGTCTGAGCTCGGGCTATCAGCCCATCGGCGGGTCGATTGTCTGTGACGAGGTCGCAGCCGTGATCGGCGGCGGCGAATTCAACCACGGCTATACCTATTCGGGGCACCCCGTGGCCTCGGCCGTGGCGCTGGAAAACCTGCGAATCATGGAAGACGAAGGCGTGATCACGCATGTGCGCGACGTTGCAGCCCCCTATCTGGCCGAAAAATGGGCCGAACTGGCCGATCACCCGATGGTGGGCGAGGCCAAGATCGTGGGCCTGATGGCGTCGATTGCGCTCAGCCCGCACAAGGACAGCCGCGCGGCCTTTGCAGCCGAAGCCGGGACCGCCGGTTTCATCACGCGCGAGCGGTCCTTCGCCAACAATCTGGTGATGCGGCATGTGGGTGATCGCATGATCATCGCGCCGCCGCTGGTCATCACGCCCGATGAAATCGACATTCTCATGACCCGTGCCCGCAAGGCGCTGGACGAAGCCATGGCCGAGATCAAGGATCAGGGCCTGTTCGTGCCCGCATCGTAAATTGACCAACAAAAACAGCCCCCTTCAGGGGGTGTTCTGCCGCGCCCGGATCCCCGTGATCCGGGCGTTTGCGGTTCACACAGGGGTGTGACGACCGGAACAAACGTCGCCGATTGCGACGACTGGACGCGCCCGGTGCCATCAAAGGCCAGAAATCGGGCAATACGTCCCGCGCGGGCACCGGATTTCGGGAAGATCTTGCATCATGGGCGGCGCTGGTGCTTACTCGGGCCAACAGCAAGATGGCGGAAAGTCATCCGCAAGGCACGGGGAGCCGTATATTTGGCGAAGACATCGACCGCGGACGCATTCGTAGAGTTCGAGCGCGTACAGAAGAGTTATGACGGCGAAACACTGGTCGTCAAAGATCTCAACCTGACCATGCCCAAGGGCGAGTTCCTGACCATGCTGGGGCCGTCGGGATCGGGCAAAACCACCTGCCTGATGATGCTGGCCGGGTTCGAAACCGCCACCCATGGTGACATTCGCCTGTCGGGCCGGTCGATCAATGACATCCCGCCGCACAAGCGCGGCATTGGCATGGTGTTCCAGAACTACGCGCTGTTCCCGCATATGACGGTGGCCGAAAACCTCAGCTTCCCGCTCGAGGTTCGCAAGCTGGGCAAATCCGACCGCGAGGCCAAGGTCAAGCGCGCGCTCGATATGGTCGAGATGGGCGCCTTTGGCAATCGCCGCCCCGCGCAGCTGTCGGGCGGCCAGCAGCAGCGGATCGCCCTGGCGCGCGCGCTGGTGTTCGAACCCGAGCTGGTGCTGATGGACGAACCGCTGGGCGCACTCGACAAGCAGCTGCGCGAAAAGATGCAGTTCGAAATCACCCGCCTGGCGCACGAGCTGGGCATCACGGTGGTCTATGTGACCCACGACCAGACCGAAGCGCTGACCATGTCCGACCGCGTCGCCGTGTTCAATGACGGCGTGATCCAGCAACTGGCCCCGCCCGACGCCCTTTACGAAGAGCCGTCGAACAGCTTCGTCGCCCAGTTCATCGGTGAAAACAACACGCTGGAAGGTGTGGTCAAGGAAATCAACGGCGATGTCGCGCTGGTGCAGCTGGATGATGGCGAACTGATCGACTGCAAGCCGGTCAATGTCAGCCAGCCTGGCGAACGCACCCGCGTGTCGATCCGCCCCGAGCGGGTCGAGCTGAACAAGGAACGGCTGCAGCCCGGCGCCCATACGCTCAAGGCCGAGGTGCTGGAATTCATCTATATGGGCGACATTTTCCGCACCCGGCTGCGCGTGGCAGGCAATGACGAATTCATCGTCAAGACCCGCAACGCGGCCGATCAGGTGCGGCTGACGCCCGGCACCCAGATCGACATTGGCTGGCTGCCCAGGGATTGCCGCGCGCTGGACGCCTGATCCGGCGCGGGGACAGGGGCGGCCCGAACCCGTAGGGCCGCTCAGCACACAACAAAGAACGGGCCAACTAGGGAGTTAACTCATGAAACTCAGAACCGCATTGATGGCGTCGGCACTGACCTCGGTCGCGGCGATGGCCTCGGCCGAAGGCGAAGTCACCGTGATGTCCTGGGGCGGCGCCTACACAAAAAGTCAGGTCGAAGCCTATCACAAGCCTTTCACCGAAAAGACCGGCGTCAAGGTGAACTCGGTGGATGCCGACAACCCGGCCACCCCGATCAAAGCGCAGGTCGAAGCCGGCAACGTGTCGATCGACGTGGCGGATGTGGAATTCTCGGACGCGGTGCGCCTGTGTGACGAAGGTCTGCTGGAAGAGATCGACCTGTCGATCCTGCCCGCTGCCCCCGATGGCACGTCCGCCGAAGATGACTTTATCGAAGGTGCCCTGCA
The DNA here is from genome assembly GCA_025800215.1 of Marinibacterium sp. Taxonomy (GTDB): domain Bacteria; phylum Pseudomonadota; class Alphaproteobacteria; order Rhodobacterales; family Rhodobacteraceae; genus JAOXSC01. The sequence continues at coordinate 15,393 of JAOXSC010000121.1, read as the reverse complement.
GGATTGCGCGGTGGCCAACATCGTGTGGTCCACGGTTGTGGCCTACAACACCGAAGCGGCCAAGAACGCACCGGGCTCGATTGCTGACTTCTTCAACACCGAAGAGTTCCCCGGCAAGCGCGGTCTGCGCAAATCGGCCAAGGCCACGCTGGAAATGGCCCTGATGGGCGATGGCGTGCCCGCGTCCGAAGTCTATGACGTGCTTGATACCGACGAAGGTGTGGATCGTGCCTTTGCCGTGCTGGACGGCATCAAGGACGACATCGTCTGGTGGGAAGCGGGCGCGCAGCCGCCGCAGCTGCTGGCCGATGGCGAAGTCGTGATGTCCACCGCCTATAACGGCCGGATCTTCAACGCCGCCGTGGGCGAAGGTCAGCCGCTGGATATCGTGTGGGACGGTCAGATCCTTGATTTCGACCTCTTTGTGGTGCCCAAGGGCGCGCCCAACAAGGATGCCGCGCTGGATTTCATCGCGTTTTCGACCGACACCCAGCGTCTGGCGGATCAGGCGTCCTGGATCTCGTATGGTCCGGCGCGTAAATCCTCGGGCGCGCTGGTCGGGCTCTATTCGGATGGCAAGACCGAAATGGCACCGCACATGCCCACGGCCGAAGCCAACCTGTCCAACGCCCTGGTCAACAATTTCGAGTTCTGGGTCGACAAGGATGCCGAGCTGAACGAGCGTTTCAACGCCTGGCTCGCCAACTGATCGTCTGACGTTGTGAACCCTGCACTGGCCCGGCGATGGGCCGGTGCAACCCAAGACCAAGCCCAAAGGATCGTCGCATGGCCGATACCCCGCAATCCGGGCCCGCCCCGGATGTGCCGACCCGTCTGACAACCGCCGATGGCAAGCCGCTCAAGGCGGCGCTGGCCAAGGCACAGGCCGCGGCGCGGCGGCGCGCGTTCCTTCTGGTTCTGCCGCTTCTGGCCTTTATCCTGATCACCTTTGTCGTGCCCATCGGGCAGATGCTGCACCGGTCGGTGCACAACGAAGGCTTTGCCGTGCATCAGGACATCGGATCGGGGGTCCGCACGCCGATCATGACCAACCTGCGTGACTGGTTCGCTGCCAACCCGCAGGGCACCGAACCGGACGAGGTCGCCTATGAGGCGCTGGTCAAGGATCTGGTGGTGCTGCGCGATCTCAAGGCGCCGGGGCAGGCGGGGACGCGGATCAACTATGAACGGTCGGGCTCGCGCTCGATGTTCACCAAGGCGGCCCGCCGCGCCAAGAAGATCGAGCCGCCCTACAAAGAGGCGATGCTTGAGCTTGACGAAGACTGGGCCGATCCCGAGCTGTGGCAGGTGATGCGCGGCGCGGTGTCACCCTATACGTCGAATTTCTACCTTGCGGCGGTGGACCGTGAACGCGATGCGGCCGGTGACATCCAGCGCGTCAACGAAAACCGCCGGGTCTATGTGACGCTGTTCGTGCGCACGCTGGTGCTGTCGATCCTGATCACCGCCATGACCTTTATTCTGGGCTATCCGATCGCGCATCTGCTGGCGACGCTGCCGCTGCGCTATTCCAACCTGCTGATGATCCTGGTGCTGCTCCCGTTCTGGACATCGCTTCTGGTGCGCACGACCAGCTGGATGGTGTTGCTGCAATCGCAGGGCGTGGTGAACGATCTGCTGGTCAGCATCGGCCTGCTGTCGGACGACAACCGGCTGCAGATGATGTACAACCGCTGGGGCACGATCATTGCGATGACGCATATCCTGCTGCCCTTCATGGTCCTGCCGCTCTATTCGGTGATGCGCCCGATCAACCCGTCCTATGTGCGCGCGGCGCGCAGCCTTGGGGCGACCAGCTGGACTGCGTTCCGCCGGGTCTATTTCCCGCAGACGGTGCCGGGGATCGGGGCGGGGGCGCTTCTCGTCTTCATTCTGGCGGTTGGCTACTACATCACGCCCGCGCTGGTTGGTGGTGCGGATGGGCAGCTGATTTCCAACCTTATCGCCTTCCACATGCAGAAATCGCTGAACTGGTCCCTTGCTGCTGCGCTGGCCGCGCTGCTGCTGGCGGGCATTCTGGCGCTGTACTGGATCTATGATCGCCTCATCGGCATCGACAATCTGAAACTGGGGTGACGCCATGGCTTTGCCGAAACACGCATCGACGCTGGAACGGGTCTGGCACTATTCCTACCTGGTGATCTGTGCACTGATCTTTCTGTTCCTGATGGCGCCCATTCTGGTGGTGATCCCGCTCAGTTTTAACGCCGAGCCCTATTTCACCTTCACCGAAAAGATGCTGCGTCTGGATCCCGAAGGCTATTCCACCCGCTGGTATGACCTGCTGCTGACCTTTGGCATGCAGGCACCCGATGCGCCGCGTGACGGCAGCTGGTGGGCCGATGCCTGGGCCAATGCCCATTGGATCAACGCGGCCAAGAATTCGGTGATCGTGGGCTTCTTTTCCACCATTCTGGCCACGTCGCTGGGAACCATGGCGGCGCTTGGGCTGGCACGGTCGGAAATGCCGGCACGGCGGACGATCATGGCGATCCTGATTTCGCCGATGATCGTGCCGATCATCATCACCGCGACGGGGCTGTTTTTCTTCTATTCCTCGATCGGCATTCAGGACTGGGGTATTCCCTATCTGGGCGTGATCCTGGCCCATGCGACGCTGGGTATTCCCTTTGTCATCATCACGGTGACGGCAACGCTGGTCGGCTTTGACCATTCGCTGAGCCGCGCCGCCGCCAGCATGGGCGCCGACCCGATGACGACGTTCTTTCGGGTGCAGATGCCGCTGATCATGCCGGGGGTGATTTCGGGGGCGCTCTTTGCCTTTGTCACCTCGTTTGACGAGGTGGTGGTGGTGCTCTTTGTCGGCGGGCTGGATGAACAGACCATCCCGCGTCAGATGTGGAACGGCATCCGCGAACAGATCAGCCCGGCAATCCTGTCGGTGGCCACGATCCTTGTGGTGATCTCGATCGCGCTGCTGACCACGGTTGAGCTGCTGCGGCGGCGCTCGGAGCGGCTGCGCGGGCTGAGCCCCGGCTGATTGACAGTCAAAGCATGTGGGGCGACCCGGTGATCGGGACGCCCCATTTCACAGCTGCGCGATCAGCGCAGCTGGCGCAGGATGTCCCAGGTGGGATAGCCGTCGGCGGGCAGGCCATAGGCGATCTGAAACGCCCGCACCGCCCGCATCGTGTTGGGGCCAAAGCGCCCGTCAATTCCAAGCGTGTCGTACCCCCGGCGGGTCAGGCGGCGTTGGACTTCCTTGCGTTCGGCAAAGTTCAGGCGTCGCTGGTTTCTTGGCCAGTTGCCCAGGATTCTGGGCCCGCCCCGGAAACGGTCGCTCAGATGGCCGACGCCGATCACATAGGCGTCGGCGGCGTTGTAGCGTTCGATCACGCTGAAGTTCTGAAAGATCATGAACGCCGCCCCATCGCGCCCCGCAGGCAGCAGGATCGAGGCCGGGCCATGGTCATCCACCGGCGCACCGGTCATCACCCGCACCCCAAGCGCGCCCCAGGCCGATGGCGATTTGCGGATCTCGCGATCTGCCAGGCGATAGTTGAAGTCGTCGGGCAGGCGCACCTCGATCCCCCACGGCTGGCCGCGGGTCCAGCCAAAGCGCGCCAGATAGGCCGCCGTCGATGCCAGCGCATCGGTGGGGTCGTCCGACCAGATGTCGCGCCGCCCGTCGCCGTCGAAATCCACCGCATCGGCCAGATAGGATGATGGCATGAACTGGGTGTGACCCATCGCTCCGGCCCAGCTTCCCACCAGGGTGCGGGGGCTGGCGGCATCGCTGTCGATGATGCGCAGGCTGGCGATCAGCTCGGATTCAAAGAAATCGCGCCGCCGCCCGTCATAGGCCAGCGTCGCCATCGAGCGGATCACGTCATCATCGCCGCGAAAGCTGCCATAGGCGCTTTCAAGGCCCCAGATCGCGACGATGACCTCTTTTTCCACGCCATAGCGCGCTTCGATGGCGCGCAGCGTGTCGGCATGGGTGTCGAGCATCGCCCGCCCGTTGCGGATGCGTGCAGCCGATGCCGCGCTGTCCAGATAATCCCAGATCGGGCGGGAAAATTCGGGCTGGTCACGGTCCAGCGCGACGATGTCGGGGTCATAGGTGACACCGATAAAGGCACGCATGAAGGCGTGATCGCTGATCCCTTCGGCCAGCGCGCGCGTGTGAAAACCGGTCAGCCAGTCTTCGAACCCTTGGGTGTGTCGATCATCCATGACGCCCGCCACCCTGCCAAGCGGGTCCCACGGGCGCAAGATCGGTCGCGGCGACCGCAGCATGGGATGGTTGGTCAGGGCCACGGGCTGAGCCTGTGCGGGGGCGCGCAGCCCTGGCTGTGGCGTCTGATCGGGAGAGGCGGAAACCGTGGTTGCCGCCATCAGGGCAAGGATCCCTGACAGGTGTCTGGCACGCATGTTTTTTTATCCGTTGACTGCTCTGCGTCAGGATAGCGCAGGTCAGCCAATCGGCAAAGACAAAGAGGCAGGCCGCAGGCGGGGCGGGCTATTTGCGCCGCCGCTGCACCTTGCGCTTGGTCTTGTCGCTTTGTTTCTTTGCTTTGACGGCCTTGCGTCGCACGGGGCGTCCTTTGCGGCCGGGCCGTCCGCGCGGCATGTCCTTGTCATCGAGCGCGAGCAGCTCCAGCTGCAGCCCTCCGGTGACGGGGGCGGCATCGGTCAGGCGCACGGTGACGCGCTGACCCAGTCCGATTTCAAGCCCGGTATCGGCGCCCATGAGGGTCTGGGCTTCGCGGTCGAAATGGAAATATTCATGCCCGATCGAGCGCACGGGGATCAGCCCGTCGGCCCCGGTTTCGTCGAGCTTCACAAAGGCACCAAAGCGGGCGATGCCGCTGATCCGTCCGGTGAATTCATTGCCGATCCGCTCGGACAGATAGGCGGCGAGATAACGGTCGGTCGTGTCGCGTTCGGCGGCCATCGACCGGCGTTCGGTGTCCGAAATGTGCTGAGCGGTTTCTTCCAGCCGCTCGATGTCTTCAGGCCGCAGCCCGTCATCATTCCACTTGTGCTGTGAAATCAGCGCCCGGTGCACCACCAGATCCGCATAGCGCCGGATCGGCGACGTGAAATGCGCATATTCCCGCAGCGCCAGACCGAAATGCCCGAAATTGTCGGGGCTGTAATAGGCCTGGGTCATTGCCCGCAGGGTCGACAGGTTGATCAGCTCGGCCTCGTCCGAGCCGGCGGCATCGTTGAGCAGCTTGTTGAGGTGCCGCGTCTGCAGCACCTGCCCCTTGGCCAGGCTCAGCCCCGACGATTGCGCCGTTTCGCGCAGCGCATCCAGCTTGTCGGGATCGGGTTCTTCGTGCACGCGGTACAACAGCGGAGTGCGCTTGGCCCCCAGCGTTTCGGCCGCCGCGACATTGGCGAGGATCATGAATTCCTCGATCAGCTTGTGCGCATCCAGCCGGTCGCGGAAATTGACCGATGCCACCTTGCCGTCGTCGTCCAGAACGATGCGCCGCTCGGGCAGATCCAGATCCAGCGGCTGGCGGTCCTTGCGCGCTTCGACCAGCGCGGCATAGGCGGCGTAAAGCGGGCGGATCACGTCATCCAGAAGCGGGCCGGTGCGGTCATTGGGGGTGCCGTCCATCGCCTCCTGTACTTCGGCGTAATGCAGCGATGCGGCCGAGCGCATGAGCCCGCGCACAAAGCGGTGGCGGATCTTGGTGCCATGGGCGTCGATCTGCATGCGCACGGCGATGCAGGCGCGCGGCACGCCTTCGTGCAGAGAACACAGATCGCCCGACAGGCGGTCGGGCAGCATGGGCACGACGCGGTCGGGGAAATAGCTGGAATTGCCGCGTTTGCGCGCCTCGCGGTCGAGCGCGGTTCCGGGGCGCACATAGGCGGCGACATCGGCAATCGCGACCCAGATCACATGGCCGCCGGGATTGGCGGGGTCGTCATCGGCATGGGCATAACACGCATCATCATGATCGCGCGCATCCACCGGGTCGATGGTGACCAGCGGCATGTCGCGCAGATCGGTGCGCCCCGACAGGCCCATGGGTTTGGCGGCGTCCGCTTCGGCCAGGGCGGCATCGGGAAAGCTGTCGGGAATGCCATGCTGGTGAATGGCGATCAGCGACACCGCGCGCGGTTCGCTGGGATCACCCAGCCGGGTGACGATGCGCGCGCGCGGCAGGCCCATGCGGCCGCGGGGGCCGGATTGTTCGGCTTCGACCAGCTCGCCTTCGCGGGCGCCGTGCCGGGCGTCTTCGGGGACCAGCCATTCGGTGCTGCCGGATTTGTCGATGGGCACGATGCGCCCGCCTTCGGACCCTTTGCGGAACACGCCCAGCACCCGTTTGGGATTGGTGCCGATGCGGCGGATCAGGCGGGCTTCGTAGTTGTGATCGTCATCCTGCACTGCAGTGAGGCGCGCGAGGATCCTGTCGCCTTCGCCAAGCGCCGGGTCCGAGGCGCGCGGCAGCACCAGCACCGTGGGCTCGACCCCTTCGCCATGCCATTCCAGAGGCTGCGCAAAAAGATCGCCGTTGTCGTCGGGCGCCTTGACCTGCAGCACGCTGACCGGCGGCAGCCGGTCGGGGTCGCGATAGGTCTTCTTGCGCTTTTCCAGATGGCCTTCGGCCTCAAGCTCGCGCAGGACGCGCTTGAGGTCGATGCGATCCGCGCCCTTGATGCCAAAGGCCTTGGCGATATCACGTTTCGAGGTCTGGGTCGGGTGCGCCGCAATCCAGTCAAGGATTTCAGGCTTGGTGGGGATCCGCGTCATGCACAGGCCCTAGCACGGGCGGGCGGCGGCGTCATATGCAAACTGCACGCAGATCATCGGCGGTGTCGACATCGCGCAGGGTCTGCACATGGGCGATGCGCAGGCCCGGCAGGCTTTTCTGGCTGTCGGCCAGCGCGTGCGGGCCGGACCAGCGCACATCCCGAAACAGCGTTCGGGGTGCACGGGTCGGGTGTTTCAGCCCCACCAGCCAATAGCCGCCATCGGGCGCGGGTCCGAACACCGCATCATGATCCCCAAGCGCTGCAAAGGCCTGCGCCACCCGCGCACGGGTGATGCCGGGAATATCGGCGCCGATCACGCAGGCCGGGCCGGGCCCTGCGCGCAGGGCGCGGGCCATGCGCGCGCCCAGATCGCCGCCGCCCTGCGGGTGGCGCGGCAGATCGCCGGGCCAGACGCGGCTGGTCAACCCGTCGATATCGGGGCTGACGGCCAGCACGATCTGCCAGCGCGGATCACGCAGCCGCCGCAGCAGGGTGCGGGTCTGGTGGCGAAACCACCAGGCCGATGCGGTCAGGCCGATGTCGCGGCCCAGTCGGGTTTTCACCCGGCCGGGGCGCGGTTCCTTGACCATGACAATGAGGCGCGGGCGGGTTGTGGATCGGGTCACGGATCGGCTCACAGGGCGCTGCGCATGTCGCGGTGGTCGATCCCGGCATCCACATAGACCGGGCCATAGGCTTCGAAACCCAGCTTTTCATAGAAGGTCAGCGCGTGGATCTGCGCCCCCAGTTTCGCTGTGGTGACGCCGGGGCGCTGCCGGGCGACATCCATCGCCGCTTTGATCAGTGCCGCCCCCAGCCCGGTGCCGCGCGCGGCGGGCAGCACGCAGACCCGCCCGATCTTGGCGCTGTCGCCCTGAAACAGGATCCGCGCGGTGCCCAGCGGACCGGCATCGCCAACCGCCAGCAGATGTGTGGCGGTGGCGTCCTGTGCGTCACGCTCTTCGGCCAGGGGGACGCCCTGTTCTTCGACAAACACACGGTGGCGCAGGGCAAAACAGGTCTCGAGATCGTCCGGCGTCTCGACCACGCGGATGGGGCTCATGCGAAATAGTCTTTCAGAATGCGGGCATAGATGGATTTGAGCTGCGTGATGTGGGCGGTGTCCACATGTTCATCGACCTTGTGCATCGACTGGCCGACCAGCCCGAATTCCACGACCGGGCAGTGATCCTTGATAAAGCGTGCATCCGATGTCCCGCCCGATGTGGACAGCTCGGGCATGCGCCCGGTTTCATCCCTGACCGCATGTGCGACAAGATCCGACAGCGCGCCGGGCGGGGTGACAAAGCTTTCGCCCGATACCGACAGGTCCATATCCACGGTCACGCCGAACTCCGCAGCCACCTGATCGGCCTCGTCCTGCAGCCAGGCGCCAAGGCTGGCACTGCTATGGGCATCGTTGAAGCGGATGTTGACGGTGCTTGTGCAGCTTGACGGGATCACGTTGTTGGCTGGATTGCCGGTGTCGATGGTCACCACCGCCAGGGTCGAGGCATCAAAGTGGTCGGTGCCGTCATCCAGCACATGCGATGACAGCCGGTCCATCAGCCGCGCCATGGCCGGCAGCGGGTTGCGGGCGCGGTGCGGATAGGCCGAATGCCCCTGCACACCGGTCACGGTGAAATAGGCGGTCATCGACCCGCGCCGCCCGATCTTCATCATCTCGCCCATCTCTGTGGGGCAGGTGGGTTCGCCCACAAGGCAGACCGACATGGCGTCCCCTGTGGCCGCCATGTGATCCAGCAGGGCCAGGGTGCCGTGATGGGCATCGCCTTCTTCGTCGCCGGTGATGGCGATCAGGATGGCGCCATCGGGGGGCGTGGTGGTCACATGGTCGATGGCCGCCGCGACAAAGGCCGCGACCCCCGATTTCATGTCCGTCGCGCCGCGCCCGTACATGATGCCGTCGCGGATTTCGGCGCCGAAGGGATCGCAGCTCCAATCTGCGGGATCGCCCACCGGGACCACATCGGTATGACCGTTGAACCCGAAGGTGCGGGCGTGGCACTTGGCGCCCCAGCGGGCCAGCAGGTTCACGATGCCGCCCCGGTCGGCGCGGCTGCAGTCAAAGCCCGCATCACCCAGCACCCGTTCCAGCAAGGCCATCGCGCCGTCATCTGCGGGCGTGACCGACGCGCAGCGGATCAGATCGGCGGTCAGGGCAACGGGGTCGGTGGTGGACATGGGGGCATCCTGCTTGTTTCACATGGAACATATTGTCCGAAACAGGGCCAAAGCCAAGCCTATGGCTTGTTGCGCGCAGGGTTTGGCCCTACCAGTGATGCCGGACCGACAGACCATGAAAATACCCTGTTTTGCATTCTTGCTGAGCAGCCTGCTTTGGGTGCAGGCGGTGGCAGCCCAGACCGTCACGGTCAGCACCGTGACGCGGTCGCCCTTTTCGATGGAAGAGGGCGGTCAGGATACCGGCTTTTCCATGGATCTGCTGACGGCGCTGGCCGAAGATCTGGGCTGGGCCGGGGTCGAGGTCGACCGCCACGCGCTGTTTGCCGACATGCTCGATCAGGTGCGCGACGATGCGGCGGATCTGGCCATTGCCAATATCTCGATCACCGCGGCGCGCGAACAAGAGATGGATTTCAGCCAGCCGATCTTTGAATCGGGGTTGCAGATCATGGTGCCGCGCGCCGATGCAAGCAGCGATACCATGGTGATCCTGCGCGCGCTTGTCTCGGCGGATCTGCTGGTGGCCATCGGCATTGCGGTGCTGATCCTGTTTGGCGGCGGGATGCTCATGTGGGCCTTTGAGCGCCGCGCCCAGCCCTATTTCGACCGCCCCGCGCGCGAGGCGCTGTTCCCGTCCTTCTGGTGGGCGCTCAATCTGGTGGTGAATGGCGGGTTTGAAGAACGCGTGCCGCGCACCGTCTTTGGCCGGATTTTTGCCGTGCTGCTGGTGGTGTCTTCGCTGTTTGTCGTGTCGATCTTTGTGGCCAAGATCACGGCGGCGCTGACGGTCGAGGCGATCACCGGGTCGGTCAATTCGGTGAATGACCTGTATGGCCAGCGCGTGGCGACGCTGGAGGGGTCGACATCGGCGGCGTTTCTGGACCGGCGCGAGATCGAATATGACGGGTTTGCCGATCTAGGCGCGCTCTTGGCGCAGTTCGAAGATGGCACCCTAGATGCGGTGGTGTTCGACGCGCCGATCCTGTCGCATTACGTGACCACCAGCGCACGCGGTCAGGCGTCGCTGGTGGGGCCTGTGTTCATGCGCGAAAACTATGGCATCGCGTTCCCGTCCGGCAGCCCGCTGGTCGAAGAGGTCAACCGCGCCCTTCTGCGCCTGCGCGAAGACGGCACCTATGACGACATCTACCGGCGCTGGTTCGGGCGCAACCGCTGATCGGCGCGGCGCCGGTCAGTGTGTCTTGTCGTCGTCGCCGTAATACGGCGTCATATGCGCCACGATCACGGCGTTTTCGGCCAGGGCGCGATCCATCAATTCACGCTCATCCGCGCCGATGTCGTGGCCGGCGGCTTCGCGCTCGGCAGCGGTGCCGTAGCCGGTGACATCAAGCGGCGCCAGATCCGCCTGTTTGAGAACCGCAACGGTTTCGCGCACGGCTTCGGCCTCGTCCACGCCATTGGCATAGCACAGCAGCGCCGCCCCGGTGGCGGCCTTGGGCAGACCGTCGCCATCCTTGCGGCCGATCTGGACAAGCAGGGTAAAGACCTGCTGGCGGGAAGGGGGTTTGCGTTCCATGTGCCCCCTTATCCATGGGGGGCAGGGCAGGTCAACGGCGGAATCTGAGGGGCATTCGTACCAAATGCGATGCAGAATGCTCCGGGGTGGCAGGCTGGCGTCAAGGGTTTGCAGGCTATGCCCGTCCCGCCACGAGCGGAGACCCGTCATGACCAAAGCTTCGAAACTGCCGATTGATACCGATGCCACGGCCGAGGATATGGCCAGCGCGATGTTCGGATCAGGGATCAATATCGTGTCGGCCAGCTATAGCGGGGCCGACAGCGCATCCGGGATCTACAGCAATGGTGACGACATCGCGCCCGATCTGACCCCGTCGGACAGCGGTGTCATCCTGTCCACGGGCAAGGCGGCCAGCATCACCAATTCGGGCAGCAACGCCAACAAGTTCTCGTTCACATCGACCAATCACCGGGGCGAAGGGGATGAGGATCTGACCGAAATGGCGGGCATGCAGACCTATGACGCCGCCGTTTTCGAGGCCAGCTTTGTCCCCGAGGGCTCCACCCTGACGATGCAGATCACTTTTGCGTCCGAAGAGTATCTTGAATATGTCGACAGCGGCTTCAACGACGCGGTGGGCGTGTTCGTCAATGGCGAAAAGGCCGAGCTGACGGTGGGCGATGGCGACATCACCATCGACAACATCAATGATGACACCAATTCCAACCTATATGTCGACAACCCTGCCAGTCAGGACAACTACAACACCGAAATGGACGGGTTTACCGTGACCCTGACGCTCAAGGCGCCGGTTCAACCGGGCGAGGTCAATACGATCAAGATCGGCATCGCCGATGCGGGGGATGGCTGGTACGATAGTAACCTGTTGATTGCAGGCGATTCCGTGCAGACCGCGCTGGTTGCGGATGATGATGACGTCACGGTCATGTCCGGCGAAACGCAGATGCTGGATGTTCTGGCCAATGATGCCAGCGCGGCGGGCGGCACTCTGACCGTGACGCATATCAACAACCAGCCGGTCAACGCCGGTGACAGCGTGACCCTTGCCACGGGCGAGGTGATCACGCTGACCAAGGATGGTCAGTTTTCCATCGAAGGGGACGGCGACGACGACAGCAATCTGTTTTCCTACACGGTGGCCGATGACAGCGGGAACACGGATACCGCCTTTGTCACGGTGCATTCGGTGGCCTGTTTTGTCTCGGGAACGCTGATCGACACGGTCGAAGGGCCACGTGCGGTGGAAACGCTTGGTCCCGGCGATCGGGTGCTGACGCGCGATCACGGGCCCCAGCCGCTGCGCTGGATCGGGCAGACGCAGGTGCCTGCGCGCGGCCGGTTTCAGCCGATCTTCATCGCCGCAGGCACGTTCGGAGACCATGGCGCGACCGAGCTGTCGCCCAATCACCGGGTGCTGGTGTCATCGGCGCAGGCCGAGCTGCGCTTTGGAGCGGCCGAGGTTCTGGTACCCGCCAAACACCTGGTGGATGGCGTTGCCGTACGCCCGGCATCGCCGCGCCAGACGGTGCGCTATGTGCATCTGCTGTTTGACCGGCACGAGGTCGTCTTTGGCAACGGTCTGCCTAGCGAAAGCTATCATCCCGGAGACATGACGCTGGATGCGTTCAACGCCGATGCGCGGGCCGAGCTTCTGGCGCTGTTTCCCGATCTGGCGCGGGGTGGGGTGGGGGCCTATGGTCCCACCGCCCGTCCGGTCCTGCGCGCCTACGAGGCGCGCAGTCTTGCCCGCGCCCAGCTCGTCGGGGCGCTGTTGTAACACCGGGGCATGCCGGGGCCGGAAACCGGCCCCGACGCTGTGCGATCAGTCGCGCAGCAACTCGTTGATCCCGGTTTTCGAACGGGTCTTTTCGTCGACACGTTTCACGATCACCGCGCAATACAGGCTGACATTGTTCTTCGACGGCATCGACCCGGCCACGACCACCGAATAGGGCGGCACTTCGCCATACATGACTTCGCCGGTTTCACGGTCGACGATCTTGGTGGACTGGCCGATGAACACGCCCATGCCCAGAACCGAACCTTCGCGCACGATCACGCCTTCGACGACCTCGGACCGGGCGCCGATAAAGCAGTTGTCTTCGATGATGGTCGGCCCGGCCTGCATCGGTTCCAGCACGCCACCGATGCCCACGCCGCCCGACAGGTGCACGTTCTTGCCGATCTGCGCGCAGCTGCCCACGGTGGCCCAGGTGTCAACCATGGTGCCGCTGTCCACATGGGCGCCCAGATTGACAAAGGACGGCATCAGCACCACGCCCGGCGCGATATAGGCCGATTTGCGCACAACACAGTTGGGCACGGCGCGAAAGCCTGCGGCCTGCCATTGGTTTTCACCCCAGCCGGCGAATTTGCTGTCGACCTTGTCCCACCAGCCGCCGCCCTGCGGGCCGCCGGTCTGGATTTCCATGTCCTTGAGGCGAAAGCCCAGAAGCACCGCCTTTTTCGCCCACTGGTTCACATGCCAGTTGCCGTCGGCCTGCTTTTCGGCCACGCGCAGCGTGCCGCTGTCCAGCGCGTTCAGCGTGTCCTGGATGGCCTCGCGGGTTTCGCCGGTGGTGGCGGGCGAAATGCTGTCGCGTGCCTCCCAGGCGGCTTCGATGGCGGTTTCAAGCGCGGCGTTCGACATGGGTATCCCCTCCGGTCACGATCTGGTCAGACCGGCTATAGAGCCTGTTGCGCCCCGGCTCAATCCATCCGCGGCGCTTGATGGGCCATCCGCGGCGTTCAGGCCAGCGGATCGGGCGCGATGTTGCCCCCGCAGAGCAGAACCGCCACCCGTTCGCCGGGTTCAGGGCGATAGGCGCCCGATGTCAGCGCGGCCAGCGCTGCCGCGCCCGCCGGTTCCACAAGCAGCCGCAGCCGACGCCACAGCAGGTGCTGGGCCTGCGTGATCGCGTCGTCGGTGACGGTCACGCTGGGAATGTCGCGCGCCAGATCAAAGGCCATCTGCCCCACCCGCCGTGCCCCAAGCGCATTGGCGGCGACACCCGACACCGCGACATCCACCGGCTGTCCCGCCTGTTGCGCCGCCGACAGGCAGGCCGATTGCACAGGTTCCACCGCGACCACCCGGCGCCGACCGTTCAGCCAGGCCAGCGCGCCGCCGATCAGCCCACCGCCGCCCACCGCGATCAGCACGGTGTCGGCCTCCAGCCCCTGATCTTCCCATTCGCGCATCAGCGTGCCCTGACCGGCCAGGGTGCCAATGGCATCATAGGCGTGGATCTGCATCGCGCCGGTCTGCGCCTCATGCGCCTGGGCCTGGGCCAGCGCATCGGCATAGGCACCGGGCACCACGGTCAGATCGGCGCCGGTGTCACGGATCAGCGCAAGTTTGGCGGGCCCTGCAATGTCGGGCACGAAGATGCGGGCGGGATAGCCCAGCTGGCGTGCCGCAAAGGCCACCGCCGCGCCGTGATTGCCACCGCTGGCCGCCACCACGCCCGCTGCGGGAACCGGCCCCTGCAACAGGGTGTTGAACGCGCCGCGCGCCTTGAAACTGCCGGTATGCTGCAGCTGTTCGAGCTTGAGCGCCACGGGCCGGTCCAGCCCCAGGCCATCAGCATTCAGCACAGGTGTCAGGCGCACATGCCCTTTGATGCGCGCAGCGGCGCTTTCGATCTTGTCAGCCCATGTCATGGCGGTCACCCTGTTCCAAGGTCATCGGGGGCTGACCCTAAGGGCCTGAACAGGACACGCAAGTCAGGAGAGACTGGAATGAATGACGCGCAACGGCGCAGCCGGCTTCGGGATGCACGCAAGGACAGTGAAAGCGCCCATGACGTGGCCGACACGCCACAGACCCGGTCGCCGTCCTATAGCCTGGCCTTTGCGGACGAAGATTTCCTGTGCCGCGAAGACCTGCGCCCGGTGCGCCTGCAGCTTGAGCTGCTCAAACCGCAGCTGATGCTGGATGAACACGGGGTCGACAGCACCGTGGTGCTGTTCGGCGGCGCCCGCATTCCCAGTCCCGCCGACAAGGACCGCGCGCGCACTCCGGTTCTGGGCGAACTCAGCCGGTTCTATGACGAAGCGCAGATCTTTGCGCGCAAGATGACTGAACTGTCGCTGGCCGAAGGCGGGCGTGACAACATCATCGTCACCGGCGGAGGCCCCGGCGTGATGGAGGCTGGCAATCGCGGCGCGGCCGAAGCGGGTGGATCGTCCATCGGGCTCAGCATCGTTCTGCCGCATGAACAGGCGCCCAACAGCTATGTGACGCCGGATCTGAGCTTTAACTTTCACTATTTTGCCATCCGCAAGATGCATTTCCTGATGCGCGCGCGGGCGATCTGCGTCTTTCCGGGCGGCTTTGGCACGATGGACGAGATGTTCGAGGCCCTGACCCTGATCCAGACGGGGCGCATGCAGCCGGTGCCCTTCCTGCTGTTTGGCCGCGCCTTCTGGGAAGAGGTCATCAACTGGAAAGCACTGGCCGATGCCGGGACGATCGCGGACGAGGATCTTGAGCTGTTCCGCTTTGTCGAAACCGCGGACGAAGCGGTCGAGGCCATCCAGACCTGGCAGCCCATGCCGTCGCGCGAAACGATACCGGGCCGGGGCTGACCGGCCCAACGGTTTCGCGGCATCGAACAAAAAACGCAGGCCATGGCCTGCGTTTCATTGTGGTCCAATCGCATGGTTGTTGGCGGTGCGACCACGGCTTTTGACCGTTTTCGCAGTGTTTTTCTGCGATGCCTCGGGTCGGTTTTGCATGCGACAGACCATGGCGAGCGGACAGTCGTCCGGGACACGGGTGCCCAGGATTGAAGGGGCTTGGACTCCGCGGGCCTGTCGGCCGCCATCCGATCGGGGTGTGTTTGTGGGAGTGTCCTGAAGAACATCGTATCTTTGCCGAGGCAAAGAACCGGTGGTGCCGCTGAAGGGACTCGAACCCC
>JAOXSC010000109.1 GCA_025800215.1 Marinibacterium sp. | reverse complement strand
ATCAGCGCGATGGCGGCGTGCTCAGGATCGACGGGGTCGAGGTCAGCCCGGCCAGCCCGCGCGCCGCGCAGGATCTGGGGATCGGCATCATCCATCAGGAACTGAGCCTGATGAACGATCTGACCGTGGCGCAGAACATCTTTATCGGGCGCGAGCCGCGCCGCCGCTTTGGGCGGCTCGACGATGCCGCGCTGAACGCCCAGACGGCCGAGATCTTTGCCGCGATGAACCTGTCTCTGGATCCCCGCGCCATTGTCGGCACGCTGACCATCGCCAAACAGCAGATGGTCGAGATTGCCAAGGCGCTGTCCCACCGGTCACGGGTGCTGATCATGGACGAACCCACCGCCGCGCTCAATGATGCTGAAATCGCTGAACTTTTCGTCATCATCCGCAGGCTCAGGGCCGAAGGCGTGGGCATCGTCTATATCAGCCACAAGATGGATGAGCTTAAGCAGATCGCGGATCGCGTCACCGTGATGCGCGATGGCGAATATGTGGGCACAGTGGATGCCGCCGACACGCCGATCAGCCGGATCATCACCATGATGGTGGGCCGCGAGGTCACCGAAGAGCCGCTGGATGTGCCGGATCTGGGCGATGCCGAGCTGTCGCTTGAAGTGTCGAACCTGACGCGCGGATCCGAAATCCGCGATGTCAGCTTTGCCGTGAAAAAGGGCGAAATTCTGGGCTTTGCCGGTCTCATGGGGGCGGGGCGCACCGAAGTGGCGCGCGCCATATTCGGTGCCGATCCCCGCGATGGCGGCGACATTCGCGTGCATGGGCGCCCCGTCTCGATCCGGTCGCCGCGCGACGCGGTGCGCGCGGGCATCGGCTATCTGTCCGAAGACCGCAAGCATTTCGGCCTGGCCACGGGCATGAGCGTGCGCGACAACATCGCGCTGGCGTCGCTGGATCTTTTCACCGCGACCGGTGGCCGGCTGAGCGATGCCGACATGGCGCGCACCGCCCAGGGCTATATCGCCCAGCTTGGCATCCGCACCCCGTCCGACAGCCAGGAGGTGCGATTGCTGTCAGGGGGCAACCAGCAAAAGGTGGTGATCGCCAAATGGCTGCTGCGCGACTGCGACATCCTGATTTTCGACGAACCCACCCGCGGCATTGATGTGGGCGCAAAATCGGAAATCTACCGGCTGCTCGAAGATCTGGCCGCGCAGGGCAAGACCATCATCGTGATCTCGTCCGAACTGCCCGAGATCATGCGCCTGAGCCACCGCATCGCGGTCATGTGCGAAGGCCGGCTGACCGGTATCCTGCCCGGCGGCCGCAACACCACTCAGGAAGACATCATGCATCTGGCCACCCAACGCGCGGCGGCGATGCAGGTTACGCCACAGGGTATGGGGACCGTGCAATGACAACAGCCACCGAGATCGACACCAAGGCGCCATCACGGCTGTCCGAAAGCGGCGCCTACCAAAAGCTTCTGGCCTTCGCCAGCCTCATTGCCCTGCTGATCGGGTTCACCATCGCGTCGCCCAATTTCATGCAGATGTCGAACATGATCGCGATCCTGCAGGCGACATCCGTCAACGGGGTGCTGGCAGTGGCCGCGACGCTGGTGATCATCACCGGCGGGATCGACCTGTCGGTGGGCACGCTGATGACCTTTTGCGCGGTGATCGCAGGCGTGGTGCTGACCTATCTGGGCATGCCGTTGTTGCTGGGCGTGGCGGCGGCAATTGCGGCCGGGGCATTCTGTGGCCTGTGTTCGGGCACCTTCGTGGCCAAGATGAAGATCCCGCCCTTTATCGCCACGCTGGGGATGATGCTGATCCTCAAGGGGTTGTCGCTGGTGATTTCGGGGACCAGACCGATCTATTTCAACGACACGCCGGGCTTTGACCAGATCTCGCGCGGCTCGCTGATCGGGCAGGTCATTCCCGGCCTGCCGATCCCCAACGGGGTGCTGATCCTGTTTCTGGTGGCGATCGCGGCATCCTACATTCTTGGGCGCACGGTGCTGGGGCGCTATACCTTTGCGCTTGGATCGAACGAAGAGGCGGTGCGCCTGTCGGGGGTGAACACCGATCTGTGGAAAATGCGCATCTATGCGCTGGCCGGTGGCATCTGTGGCATTGGCGGCATCCTGATCGCGTCGCGTCTGAATTCGGCGCAGCCCGCCCTTGGGCTGGGATACGAGCTTGAGGCCATTGCCGCCGTGGTCATCGGTGGCACGTCACTGTCGGGGGGGCGCGGCACCATTCTGGGCACGCTGATCGGCGCGCTGATCATGGCGGTTCTGACCAACGGGCTGCGGGTGCTGTCGGTGGCGCAGGAATGGCAGACCGTTGTGACCGGCGCGATCATCATTCTGGCCGTCTATGCCGACATGGCACGCCACAAAAAGACCTGAAGATCCATCAAGAGACACCGAAAACACTGGAGGAGGAGAACATGTTTTCACGTCGTTTTATTCTGGGGGCTCTGAGCGCAGCTGCGCTGGCCGTCCCCGCTTCGGTCGCGACTGCCGCGGACGAGGTTTACGTGCCGCTGGTTTCGAAAGGATTCCAGCACCAGTTCTGGCAGGCCGTCAAGCTGGGGGCGGAACAGGCAGCTGACGAATACGGGGTGCGCATCACCTTTGAAGGGCCCGACAACGAAACCATGGTGGACCGCCAGATCGACATGCTGGCCGCCGCTCTGGCCAACAAACCCGCCGCCATCGGCTTTGCCGCGCTGGACAGTCAGGCCGCGATCCCGCTGCTGCGCCAGGCCAATGACGCGGGCATTCCCGTCATCGCCTTTGACAGCGGTGTCGACAGCGACATTCCCCTGTCAACGGCGACCACTGACAATCTGGCGGCAGCCGGGCTGGCCGCCGACAAGATGGCCGAGATGATGGGTGGCAAGGGCAAGGTTGCCGTGGTGGCCCATGACCAGACCAGCCGCACCGGCATCGACCGGCGCGACGGGTTCGTGAACCGCATTGCCGAAAAATACCCCGACATCGAAGTCGTGACCGTGCAATACGGCCAGGGCGATCACCTCAAATCCACCGAGGTGACCAAAGCGATCCTGACCGCCAATCCCGATCTGAACGGCATTTTCGGCACCAACGAAGGCTCAGCCATCGGGGTGGTGAACGGTGTCCAGGAACTGGGAACCGAAGGTCTGATCATCATCGGCTATGACAGCGGCAAGGCGCAGAAGGACGCGATCAAAAGCGGGCTGATGGCGGGTGCGATCACCCAGAACCCCGTGGGCATCGGCTATGAAACCGTCAAGGCCGCCGTGGCCGCGATGAACGGCCAAGAGGTGCCACCGCTGATCGACACCGGGTTCTACTACTATGATGCGTCGAATATCGACGACCCGGAAATTGCGGCGGTTCTCTACGACTGATCGCATCGGACATGGGGGTCCGACATGCCGGCGCGCCCGATGGGCGGGCCGGTTTCGTTTGCGCCGGTGTCGAAGGATCCGGGGCTAGCGATCAGGCCGGTCGAGCAGGCGTTTGCACCCGGCATTGACTGCCGCGTGCAACAGCAGCGTCAGCACCGCCAGCGTGATCAGCGCCGCAAACATCAGATCCGTCTTGGCCCGCCCATTGGCCAGCAGCATCAGATACCCCAGCCCACGCGACGCGCCGACCCATTCACCGATGATCGCTCCGATTGGCGCATAGACCGCCGCCAGCCGCAACCCCGACGCAAAGCCGGGCAGAGCGGCGGGCACCCGGATGTGCCACATGATGCGCGCAGGGCTTGCCCCCATCACCTGTGCCAGTCCCAGCCAGTCGCGCGGGGTGCGCATCAGCGCGTCGAAAAAGGACGAGGTGACCGGAAAATAGATGATGATCAGCGCCATTGCGATCTTCGAGCCCAACCCGAACCCCAGCCACAGCGTCAGAATCGGGGCCAGCGCAAAGACCGGGATCGCCTGAGAAAATACCAGCATCGGCCGCACCAGCACCCGCGCCAGCGGCGACGCGGCCAGCCCGATGGCCGACAGCCCGCCCAGCATCGCCCCAAGGGCAAGGCCGATCAGCACTTCGGACAGGGTGACCAGCGCGTGTTCGGCCAGAAGCGCGCGGTTGTCCCAGATCGTCTGCGCCACCAGCCCCGGCGCGGGCAGGATGAACCGGGGCAGGCCGGTGGCCATCACCACCGCCTGCCATAGCGCCAGCCCCGCAAGGGTCGATGCCAGCGCCGCCTGCCAGGGTTTCAGCGCCGGTGTCATCGCGCCACGTCGAACCCGGCCCAGGCCGCATCGAAAAAGGCGCGCTCGAGTGCGACGGCGCGGGCAAAGGTGTCGCGCACCTCGTCGCGTGCGGTGGCGTCCAGATCGGCCCAGACGGCATCAAGCTGGCCACGCAGATAGGCCACCACACCGGCAAAGCCCGGCCCGGCATGCAGCGTGATCCATTCGCCCAGCCAGAATGGCAGCTCGGCGGCGCGGGCTTCGACCGGGCTGGCCCAGTCCAGATAGACCCATTCGGCCACCACCAGAACCGCCAGCATGGTTTCATAGCGGCCCGATCTGCGCGCCTCGTCCATCAGGGCCTGAAAGGCGCGGGTTTCCGGCGCCGCATCACGGGCCTGGGGGATGTCGAGCGCATCGAAAGCACGCAGGAAATAGGTGTTTTCGGGCCCGCAGATCAGCCCCAGAAACTGCGCGCCGGGCACGGCATCAGCCAGCGTCGGCGCATGTGCCACGGCCGACGCCAGAAGCCGCACGAACCCTTCGACAAACAGGTAGTCCTGCTGCAGATACCCCGCCATCCGCTCGGGCGGCAGGGTGCCTGCGGCCAGCGCATCGGTAAAGGCATGGGTGGTGGCGGCCTGCCAGTCCTGCGCGGCCTGATCCCTCAGGTGTTGGGTGGGGGTCATGTGGATGTCCTTAGCTGGGTCAAAAGGGCGGCCTGCGCCTGCAGAACCTCGGGGGCGTCAATGGCACGGGGGATGGCGCCCGGCGGGGCGGCCACGGGGTGCGCGCCGGTGGGGGTCATGATCAGGATGGTCTGGCCCAGGCGCGCGGCCTCGCCCGGATCATGGGTGACGAGCAGCACCGTGCGCCCCTGCAGCGCCTCGGCCGTCAGCTCTTGCATCTGGGCGCGGGTCAGCGCGTCGAGCGCCGAAAAGGGTTCGTCAAGCAGCACGATGGGCCGGTCTTCCATCAGGGTGCGGGCCAGTGCAACGCGCTGGCGCTGGCCCCCCGACAGATCGGCGGGGTGTTTGTCGGCATGGCCCGACAGACCCACACGTGCCAGCACCACATCGGCGCGCGTATGATCGGGGCGTTCGCCGCGCAGGCGCGCGCCGGTCAAAACGTTGTCATGCACGCTCAGCCAGGGCAGCAGCAGATCGTCCTGGGCCATCAGCGCGACCCGCCCGGCCAGCGCCCCGTCTGATGCGCGGCAGCACCCGTCAAGCGTGATATGCTGCCCCAGCCCGGCAAACAGGCGCAGCACGGTGGATTTGCCCACCCCGCTGGCGCCCAGAAGGCAGGTCCATTCGCCCCCGCGCAGCACCAGATCAAGCCCCGAAAAGATCGTGTCGGACCCGATCCGGGCGGTGCCCGACAGGTGCAGCGCAGGCGCGGATGTCAGGGTCACGGATTCAGACCCATGTCCCAAAAGCCGACCTCAAGCTCGGTCGCCATGGTGAAGCGGTCGCACAGGCTGGGCCAGCGCGGGCTGGTCTGGGGCGCGTCGCCGATCCGGCGCGCCACGGCAGCGTCGATCAGCGCACCCACATCGTGGCAGATCTGTTGATAGACCGTGCCGGAATAGGTGTTGATCCAGCCGATATAGCGGTCAGAACTGCGGGTTGCGGCCAGCCGCGTGCCAATCTCGCCATAGCCCATCACGCACGGCGCCAGTGCGGCCAGAAGATCCAACAGATCCCCCGAATGGCCCGCATCCAGCACATAGCGCGTATAGGCCAGGTTGGCGCGCGCTTCGCGGGTGGCAAACAGGGTGTCTTCGTCGATCCCGGCACGCGCGCAGGTTTCCACATGCAAAGCGACCTCTTCGTTCATCAGCCCGTGCACCGTGCCTGCGGCAAGGCGCATTTCGTCATGGGTTTCGGCCTTGGTCACCAGCAGCGCCCAGGCCCGCGCGAAATGCATCAGAAAGACATAGTCCTGCTTGAGGTAATGCAGAAAACAGTCTTCGGGCAGGGTGCCGTCGCCCAGCCCCTGCACAAAGGCGTGTTCGGTATAGGCGGGCCAATGCTGGCCCGCCGCGTCGCGCCATGCGGCGAATGTTGTTCCGTAGCTCATTGTGCCCCCAGATCCACGGCCAGTTGCGACACCGGGCGGGTGCCTTCGACCAGGCCGCTATCGGCCAGGAACTGTTCGAACCGCACATAGCGGCCTTCGTCCAGCGCTTCGGGGCGCAGGGCAAAGCGGGGCAGGGTGTCGACCCAGGCCTTGGCGTTCAGTTCGTCATCCAGCTCGGGGGCGTAGCCTTTGAAGATCTCCCAGCTGTCCTGCGGATTGTTCACGATATACTGCGTGGCCAGTTCGGTGGCGCGCAGGAAACGGCGGGTCTGATCGGCATCCATGCGGTCGGGATTGGCCACATAGATCAGCTCGTCATAGGTGGGCACGCCTTCTTCTTCGACGTAAAAGCAATGACCGGTGACACCTTCGATCTCCATCTGGTTCAGCTCGAAATTGCGATAGGCGCCGATCACCGCATCCACCTGCCCCGACATCAGCGATGGCGACAGCGAGAAGTTGACATTCACCATCTCGACATCGTCCAGCGCAACGCCGTGACGGCCCAGCATGGTGCTCAGCACGGCCTCTTCAACGCCGGCCACGGAAAAGCCGATCTTGCCGCCCTTGAGGTCCGAGATCTCTTTGATCGGGCCGTCCTGCAGCACCAGCAGGCAGTTCAGCGGCGTGGCCACCAGCGTGCCCACGCGGATCAGCGGCAGACCTTCGGCCACGTGCAGGTGCTGGGACGGCTGGTAGCTGACGGCCAGATCGCCCTGACCGGCGGCCACCAGTTTGGGCGGCGCCGATGGGTCGGCGGGCGGAACAATCTCGACCTCGAGGCCCTGATCAGCGAAATAGCCCTTTTGCTGGGCCACGATGATCGGCCCGTGATCGGGATTGACGAACCAATCCAGCAGCAGAGTCATCTTGTCCTGGGCAAAGGCCGGGGTGGCCAGCAGCACCGCAGCGGCGGTCAGAACGTGTTTCATTGGGGTCTCCATCAGTCTCCAAGGGCGACAAGCCGGATGTCTCCGGCCCAAATGCGTGACAGCCGTTCGGCCGCCTGCCAGGCCCGCAGGCCCGAGCGGCAGGCCAGAACGGCACGTTGGTCCGGGGCGGGCCGCGGCCCGTCAGGGCCAAAGGCGTCCACCCCATGGCGCAGGGCCCCCGGCAGGGCCGGGCCGGGTTCGTCGGGGCGGCGCAGATCGACCACAAAATCATCCTCAGCAATCGCCTGCGGAGCAATGAAGCCGGGGGTCGGCGCCGGATCGGGCGCGCCGTCAAAGCGGAAGCCGCCAAACCGTAGCGTGGCCGCGTCATAGGTCACAAGCTGGCCCAGAGCCGTGCGATCGCCGGCCAGCACCGCCAGGGCCATCTGCGCCTGAAGGCTGCCGATGATGCCCACGGACGGGCCCAGAACCCCGTCTGTGTCGCATGATCCCAGACGCTCGGGCAGGTCAGGGAACAGGGCGCGCAGCCCTGGTGCACCGCCGCAGAACCCGCCGCAATAGCCGTCCCGACCCACCACGCTGGCGCTGATCAGGGGTGTGGTCTGCGTCAGGCAGCTGTCCGATGCGACATAGCTTGCGGCAAAACTGTCGGCGCAATCCAACACCAGATCCGCCGCCCCCACCAGCGCATCGGCGTTGCCGGGGTCAAAGCGGGTCTGGTGGGGTGTGATCTGCACATCCGCGTTCAGCGCCCGCAGGCGGCGGGCCGCAACATCGACCTTGGGCGCGCCCATATCGACTTCGCAAAACAGCGTCTGGCGATGCAGGTTCGACAGGCTGACACGGTCACCATCCACCAGCGTGATCCGGCCAATCCCCGCGCCCACCAGATATTGCAGCACCGGGGCCGCCAGGCCGCCCGCACCGATCACCAGCACATGCCCGGCACGGATGCGCGCCTGTGCATCACCGCCCAGCACCGCGATCTGGCGCGCATAGCGGGTCATGCGCAGGCCGCGACCCAGGCGCGCAGACGGGTTTCGGGATCGGGGTTGAGGGTGATGTCGGTCACCGCCGACACCACATCGGCGCCCGCATCAAAGGCGCCCTGCGCCCGTTCCACCGACATCCCGCCAATCGCCACCAGCGGAATGTCCCCGATGCGGGCCTTCCAGTCGGTCAGCTTGTCGACGCCCTGCTGATGCCATTTCATCTGCTTGAGGATGGTGGGGTAGATCGGCCCAAGCGCCACATAGTCCGGTGCCAGCGCCAGTGCACGGTCAAGCTCGGCCGTGTCATGGGTGGAAATGCCCAGTTTCAGCCCGGCAGCGCGGATCGCGGGCAGGTCGGCGGTGTCGAGATCTTCCTGACCCAGATGCAGCCAGTCGCAGCCCAGGTCGATGGCGAGCTTCCAATGGTCATTCACCACAAGATGAGCGCCATGCGCCCGGCACAGATCGCGCGCGGCGCTGATCTGGGCGCGCAGAACCGCATCGGGTTGATCCTTGACGCGCAGCTGCACCAGCTTGACACCCAGCGGCAGCATCCGCCGCAGCCAGTCCACATCGTCGAAAATCGGGTAAAAGCGCGGCAGGATCATGAAAAGGGCATCCCCAGCACAGGGGTTGACGGCGCGGCCATGTCGCGCGGCTCCATCGGGTCGGCCTGATGGGCCAGCGCCCCCGCTTCTAGGGCGCGGGCAAAGCCCTCGGCCATGGCGGCGGGATCGCCCGCGCGGGCAACGGCGGTGTTCAGCAGCACCGCGTCATAGCCCAGCTCCATCGCGTGGGCGGCCTGGCTGGGCAGGCCCAGCCCCGCGTCGATGACCAGCGGCAGATCGGGGAAATGCGCGCGCAGCGATCGCAACCCGTAGAGATTATTGAGCCCCAGCCCCGTCCCGATCGGCGCCCCCCAGGGCATCAGCACCTGGCATCCGACCTCGACCAGACGGGCACAGAGCACAAGATCTTCGGTGCAATAGGGAAAGACCTGAAACCCGTCTTCGGTCAGGATCCGGGCGGCTTCGACCAGACCAAACGGGTCGGGCTGCAGCGTGTCGGCATGGCCGATGACCTCAAGCTTGATCCAGTTGGTGTCAAACAGCTCGCGCGCCATCTGGGCGGTGGTCACGGCCTCGCGCACCGAATGGCAGCCTGCGGTATTGGGCAGTAGTGCCACATCCAGATCCCGGATCAGCGCCCAGAAATCCTGCCCGGCCTGATCGCCGCCCGCCTCGCGGCGCACCGAAACGGTGGCAATGCCGGCGCCGGACCGGCGGAAGGCATCCGCCAGAATGGCGGGCGACGGGTATTGTGCGGTGCCCAGCATCAGCCGGGACGCGATGTCGGTGCCATAGAAAACCGGCATCTCAGCCCCCCTGCCGTGGCGCGACAATCTCGACCCGGTCGCCGTCGGTCAGCGGCTGGGTGGCGCGCAGGGTGGCGGGGACAAAGCGGTCATTCAGCGCCGTGGCGACCCGGTCATTGGCCTTGCCCAGCTCGGCCAGCAGGTCCGCCAGGGTGGAGGCGGCGCTGACGGTGGGGTCACCGTTCACGATAATCTTCATACCAAAGCTCCGGTTCTGTGCCATCCATCACCAGATCGGCGACCATCTGCGCCAGCGCGGGCGCCAGCAGAAAGCCGTGCCGAAACAGGCCGTTGGCATGGATGCGATCGCCCATCTGGCGGATGCGGGGTTGATTGTCGGCAAAGGCAGGGCGGGCATCGACGCCGATCTCGATCAGCTCGGCCTCGCCAAAGGCGGGGTGCAGCGCATAGGCCGCGTTCATCAGCTCCATCACCGAGCGCAGCGTGGCGCGCTGGCGGTCACCGCTTTCGATCTGGGTGGCGCCCAGCATGAACACCCCGTCGCCGCGCGGCACGATATACAGCGGAAAGCGCGGGTGCAGCAGCCGCACGGGACGCTGCAATGCCACATCCGGGCAGCGCACCACCAGCATCTCGCCTTTGACGCCGCGCAGATCGCTCAGCCTATCGCGCGCCGCAAGGCCCCGGCAGTCGATGACCTGTCCCTGCTGCGTTCCCTCGCGAACGAACATCACGCCCCGGTCGCGCAGACGCTGCTGCAGACCGGTCAGGCTCAGGCGCGGGTCGACATGGGCTTCGCTCTGGATGAACAGAGCGCGGTTGAAATGATCCGCAAGATGAGGCTCCAGCGCGCTCAGGGCGGGCTGGTCCAGCCAAGTGCCGCCCTCAGCACGGCGGGCAAAGGTTGTCAGCTCGCTTTGGTCACGACCAAGGGCAACCACCACAGTGCCTTTATAGGTGACCTCTGCGCCCTGATCGCCCCACCATTGCGCGGCTTTGCGCCCCTGTTTGACCACCTCGGCCTCGGTCAGCACCCCTTCGCATTCCGGGGCCAGCATGCCACCGGCCCACCAGCTACAGGCGTGATCATTGATC
>JAOXSC010000092.1 GCA_025800215.1 Marinibacterium sp. | reverse complement strand
TGCAGCATCACGCCCTTGTCGCGCGCCAGCAGCGCGGCATCGCGCATCAGGTCGCGGCTGACCGAAAAGGGCGAACAGGGCGCGAGCCCCACCCGGATCATCGCGCCATCGGACGGGTCGTGAAACGCATCGACCACGCGGATGCTGTCGCGCAGGATCGCGGCTTCGCCTTCGACCAGACTGTCGGGGGGCAGCCCGCCCGCGCTTTCGCCAATGCTCATGGCGCCGCGCGTGGGGTGAAAGCGCATCCCGATCTCTTGCGCGGCGGCGATGCTGTCATCGAGCCGCGCGCCGTTGGGATAAAGGTAAAGATGATCCGAGGTCAGCGAGCACCCGCTCAGCGCCAGCTCGGCCAGACCGGTCAGGGTCGAGACATGGATCTCTTCAGGGCCAAAGCGCGCCCAGATCGGGTAAAGCCGCCGCAGCCAGCCGAACAGCAGCGCATCCTGCGCACCGGGCACAGCACGGGTCAGCGACTGGTACAGGTGGTGATGCGTGTTCACCAGGCCCGGCGTCACCACGCAGCCACGCGCCAGGATCACCTCGGCCTCCGGTGCGTGCAGATCCGGCCCGATTGCAGCGATCCGACCGTCGCGGATCAGCACATCTGTGCCCGGCAGTTCGCGGCGCTCGTCATCCATGGTCAGCACGATCTGCGCGTCGCGGATCAGAATGTCGGATGTCACGTCAGGCCCCCTTTCAGGCGCTGTCCCAAGGGCCCCTGCCCTAGGCGCTGTGCAGTTGCTCCAGCGCCGCGCGGTGCAGATCGGCATTCGCCGCCGCCAGCGCCCGTCCGCCATCATGCGCCGGGCCACCATCCCAGTCGGTGACAATACCGCCTGCGGCCTCGATCAGCGCAATGGGGGCCTGAATGTCATAGGGGTTGAGCCCCGCTTCGATCACCAGATCAATCTGCCCGGCCGCCAGCAAGGCGTAAGCATAGCAATCCATCCCATAGCGGGTCAGCTTGACCTGACGCGATACGGCTTCGAATGCGCGGCGTTCGGCATCGCTGCCGACCTCGGGGAAGGTGGTAAACAGGATCGCATCCTGCAATGCCTGCGTGGCCCGCGTTTTCAAGGCCGACGCGCCATGCGGCCCGTCACAGGCCGCGGCCCCGGCCATGCCCCAGAACCGTTCACCAATATAGGGTTGGTCGATCACACCCAGCTTGGGGCCGGTGTCGTCAGACAGCGCAATCAGAACGCCCCAGGTTGGCGTGCCCGCGATAAACCCACGTGTGCCGTCGATCGGGTCAAGAACCCAGGTCCGGCCGCTTTGACTGGGGGCCGAACCGAATTCTTCGCCCAGGATCCCGTCCTGCGGGCGTTCACACGCGAGAAGATCGCGCATCACCTCTTCGGCGGCGCGATCTGCACGGGTGACAGGATCAAACCCGTTTTCAAGTTTGTTCTCCGCACGAAGCGAAGTGTCGCGAAAGAAAGGGAGGATTGCATGTCGTGCCGCATCCGCAAGGCGCAGCGCAATTGTCAGGTCATCTTGATCAATATCCGGCATGCAAGCAGGCGTGCCAGCTTGCCGGAGCATTTGCAAGAGTCTCTAACCCTTTCAGGCGACGTCGCTCAGCACGCGCGCGAGTTCGAACAGGCGGCGGCGCTGCGTCTCGGGGATCGCGTAGTAGGAGCGCACCAGATCAAGGGCTTCCTTGTCGCCCATCAGATCGGCCGGAACCTGCGATTTGCTGTCGGCCACGGTTGTCGTGGTCGGCGCTTCGCCGCCGTCGAGCCCTTCGAAGAAAAAGCTGACAGGCACTTCAAGCGCATCTGCGATGTCCCACAACCGCGAGGCACTAATGCGGTTCGCGCCGGTTTCGTATTTCTGGATCTGTTGGAATTTGATGCCGACGCATTCAGCGAGCTGTTGCTGTGTCATACCGACCAGCCAGCGCCGATGCCTGACACGTTTGCCCACATGAACATCTACAGGATGGGTCACGGGTTTCTCCTTTTCTACTGGTTAACGTGCCAGAGCTTGAAACGCCTCCGACACATACCTCCTAATGCGCCGATGACGCCTGGATCTTTATCTTGCACCGGGACGTACCGTGGCAAGATGATATATACTCCGCAGTTGAATTCAAGCATCATGACTCCCCAAAGAAGAGAACCTGCGCAGCCTTTGGTTGTTATCATCTGTCAGGATTAAAAACCACAAAAGATTTCGCCTCAGCATAGATACAATTGCAACCTCTGTACTTCGTTGAAAAATTCGCATTTTCTGCAACCCAGAGGTTCGAAGAGCTTAGCAGGATAAAAGAATGCGTGCAGTTCAAATTGTTGACAGATTTGTGACACCATCGGTGCGGGACATCCCCCCGCCCGCGCTGCGGCCCGGCAGCGTCCGGGTGGCGATCCGCGCCTGCGGGCTGAACTTTGCCGACCTGCTGATGCAAAAGGGAACCTATCAGGACACCCCGACCCCGCCCTTTACCATGGGCATGGAAGTATCAGGTGAGATCATAGAAGTTTCTCAGGATGTTACCGGCCTTAGCGCAGGTGATCGGGTGATGGTGTTCTGCGGCCGCGACGGGCTGGCGGACGAAGGCGTGTTCGACGCAACCCGCGTGCTTGCGATCCCCGATGCCATGTCATTCGAAGACGCGGCCGCCTTTCCCATCGCCTATGGCACGGGCCATCTGGCGCTGGATCACAGGGCCAAACTGCAAAAAGGTGAGACACTTTTTGTGACCGGGGCCGCCGGCGGCGTGGGGCTGACTGCCGTAGAACTGGGCAAACTGATGGGCGCGCGGGTGATTGCGCATGCCCGTGGTGCCGACAAACTGGCCATCGCCAAGGCCGCGGGCGCCGATCATCTGGTGGATGATTCGGAAGATATTCGTTCCGTTTTGAAGGATTTGGGCGGCGTTGATGTGGTCTATGACGCGGTCGGGGGCGATGCCTTTACCGCCGCCTTCCGCGCCTGCAAACCCGAAGGGCGGCTGCTGCCCATCGGATTTGCCAGCGGCGACGTCCCTCAGATCCCGGCGAATCATCTTCTGGTCAAGAACCTCACGGTGATCGGCTTTTACATCGGCGCCTATCTGAACTTCCGTCCCGACGTGTTCCGCAACAGCCTGCAGACGCTGATCGGCTGGTACGACGACGGCAAGCTCAAACCCCATGTCAGCCACGTGCTGCCGCTGGACCAGGTGCTTGACGGGTTCGAACTGATCCGCAGCCGTCAGGCCACGGGCAAGGTGGTGATCACGCCCTGACGCCGCTCAGGCCCGCATCAGCATCTTGCGGGATGTGGGCTTCATCCCCTCCAGCGCCGAGCGCAGCATATCGGCCAGCACATCCACCACGCCGGGGCGCGCGCTGTCATTGGTATAAAGGTTGATCAGCTGCGCCGGCAGATCGGGCAGCGCGCCGCCATGGTCGACCTGCACCAGATGCGACGGTTCGGTCCCGTCGATCATCGTGTGCACCGCCAGATCGGCGCTGACCGTGGCCTCGATCGCGCGGTCCGAGTCGGTTTCGACCGCCAGCTCCCAGGGGATCCCGGCACCGTCGAGCGCTTCGATCACCCGTGGCCGGAACGAACAGTGGCGCCCAAAGGCCAGCCGCAGCGGCCGCTGCCGCCAGACCGACCCGCCCGGTGCACCGACCCAGCACAGCGGCAGGCGGGTCAGCGTCTCGCCCCCTGCATCCGCGTCATGTTCGGTGGTCAGGATCAGATCGCACGCCCCGCGCGCAAAATCTTCCTTGAGCGATTTGGTATAGGATGAATTCAGCGTCACCTTGACC
>JAOXSC010000091.1 GCA_025800215.1 Marinibacterium sp. | reverse complement strand
CGCGGTAAGCTCTGTCAGAAACACCGCGCGTTCCATTTTCAACGGCGCAAGCTCGGCCATGACGGCCTGATCCAACTGTGCAGCCGCCGCTTGACGCGCGGCGCTGAGATCTGCCGCAGCCACATCATATGTCGCCTGCGCTGCCTCGACCGCGGCACGTTGGTCGACCAGATCGGCGTCGCCCGCATCCAGCTTACCCAAGCGATCACGTAGAGTGTCGGCAAAGGTGCCCAAATCATCCGCGGCCACATCATGTTTACGAGCCAGCGCGCGGATGGCGAACAAACGTTCCTCGGCGGCTTCCAGTTCGGCGGGGTTAAAGTCCAACGCCTGAAGGCAGGCATTCACACCGTCCTGC
Source organism: Marinibacterium sp. (assembly GCA_025800215.1). Taxonomy (GTDB): domain Bacteria; phylum Pseudomonadota; class Alphaproteobacteria; order Rhodobacterales; family Rhodobacteraceae; genus JAOXSC01. The sequence goes on along the minus strand of JAOXSC010000091.1, from coordinate 909 downwards.
GCCTCGCCCAATTCGATCATGGCGCGGCCAAGCGCTGCGATCGGCTCCTCCAACTGGCCGCCTGCCGCGTCCGACACACCCTCGAGCCAGCGTATCGCATCCGACATCGCGCCTTCGGCCCCGTCGCCCCCCAGCAGATCAAACGCGCGGGCGACGTCGTCGCGGATACGCTCTGCCCCTTGCATCATGCGGCGGCGGGCATCGAGGTCCGCGTCCTCGCCGGGTTGCGGATCGAGCTTGTCCAACTCGGCCACGGAATGACGCAGGAATTCCTCTTCGGCGCGCATGGCGGCCAAAGCGGCCTCGGTCTCGGCCAGCGCTTTGCGGCTGCGCGACATCTCGGACCACGCCTGACGGACCTTGGCCAATAGGTCCGAAACCTGAGCGTAGTCATCCAGCAGCACACGGTGCCCGCGCGGGTTCAGCAGACCCCGGTCATCATGCTGCCCATGCAGTTCGATCAGTGTTTCCGACAAAACGCGCAGAACTTCACCGGAACAGCGACGATCATTGACCCAAGCGGTTTTGCGGCCCTCTGCCGTATTAACCCGGCGCAGGATCAGTTCTTCGCCGCCTGGCAAGCCGGCCTCGGATAGAACAGCATGGGCGGGATGGCCTTCAGGCAGTTCGAACTCGGCTACAACCTCGCCCTGCGCAGCGCCTTGGCGGACCAGTTCGGCCCGTCCACGCCAACCAAGAACAAAGCCCAGCGAATCCAGAAGGATCGACTTGCCCGCGCCGGTTTCGCCGGTCAACGCGTTCAGGCCTGGCTGAAAACTCAGTTCCAGCCGGTCAATGATCAGCATGTCGCGAATATCGAGGGCGCGCAGCATCGGGTCTTTAACGTCCCAAGCCTGATGACATGGCGATTACAACCACTCACCCTTGACCGTCTGGCGATAGATCGTG
>JAOXSC010000046.1 GCA_025800215.1 Marinibacterium sp. | reverse complement strand
GGACCTGGGCCTGTCGGTGGGCGATGACGTGCTGCAGCGCGAAATCCTGGCCAACCCCGCCTTTCGCGGCTTTGACGGCAATTTCAGCCGCGACAATTACCGGCTGGCGCTGGACAATGCGGGCCTGAGCGAAGCCGAATACGAAGCCGGCCTGCGCCGCGACACCACCCGTGCCCTGCTGCAGGGCGCCGTGCTGGGCGGCGTCGACATGCCCGCGCGCGCCGTCGATACGGTGATGGAGTTCATCGGCGCGCGCCGCAGCTTTACCTGGGTGGCGCTGACACCCGGCGATCTGGCCGAACCGATCCCGGCCCCGACCGACGCCGACATCCGCGCCTTTTACGACGACAACCCCGATCTCTTCACCCTGCCCGAAACCAAGGACATCACCTATGCGCTGCTCAGCCCGGCGATGATCCTTGATACGGTCGAGGTGGACGAAGCCGCCCTGCGCACCCGCTACGAAGAGCTGTCGGACGAATTCAACCAGCCCGAGCGCCGCCTTGTGGAACGTCTGGTCTTTGAAGACGAAGACGCCGCCAGCCGCGCCAAAGCACAGCTCGAAGTCGGCGGCACCAGCTTTGACCTGCTGGTGGCCGATCGCGACCTGACGCTGGACGACATCGACCTGGGCGATGTGACCATCGAAGATCTGGGCGATGCCGGTGAGGCGATCCTTGCAGGCGACATCAACGATGTGCTGGGCCCGCTCCCGTCCGAATTCGGCCCCGCCCTGTTTCGCATCAATGGCATCCTGAGCGCCCGCAGCACCTCCTTTGAAGAGGCCGAACCGGCCCTGCGCGACGAACTGGCCGCCGACCGCGCCCGCCGCGTCATCGAAGCCCAGGCACAGGACATGGACGATCTGCTGGCCGGTGGGGCGACGCTCGAAGAGCTGGCCGAAGAAACCGAAATGGAGCTGGGCCAGATCGGCTGGAGCGTCGAAAGCGCCGATGGCGTGGCCGCCTATGACGGGTTCCGCAGCGCGGCCAGCGCCGCGACGCCCGAAGATTTCCCCGCCATCGACTATCTCGAAGACGGGTCGATCTTTGCCCTGCGGGTGGATGACGTGCTGCCGCCGCGCCCCGAGCCCTTTGCCGATGCGCAGACGCGGGCCGCCGAAGGCGCGCGCCTGCAGGCGCAGCAAGCCGCTCTCGAAGCCGCCGCCGCGGGGATCATCACCGATCTTGCCGCAACCGGCGATTTCACCGCCGCCGGCCTTGTGCCCAACACCGAAGCCGCCCTGACCCGCACCGCCTTTATCGAAGGCACCCCCACCGATTTCATGGCCCAGGTCTTTGACATGGCGCCGGGTGATCTGCAGGTGGTGTCGGGCGACGGCATCGTGACCATCGTGCGTCTGGACGACACCCTTGCGCCCGCCGACACGCCCGAGGCCGAGCTGCTGCGCAACGCGCTGGCCCAGGATCTCAACCAGTCGCTGGCTCAGGACATGTTCGACGCCTATGCCGTGGACACGCAACTGCGCGCAGGCCCGCAGATCGACCAGCAGGCGATCAACGCGGTGCAGGCGAACTTTCCCTAAGCCTGCGCAACGCTAGACAAGAAGGCACAGAACATGGCCCTGACCCCCGATTTCGACAGTTTCGCCCGCGCCTATGAGGCGGGCGAAAATCAGGTTGTGTACACGCGCCTTGCCGCCGATCTCGACACGCCGGTGTCGCTGATGCTCAAGCTGACCGGCGCGCAGAAAGATGCGTTCATGCTCGAATCCGTCACCGGAGGCGAAGTGCGCGGACGCTATTCGATCATCGGGATGAAACCGGATCTGGTCTGGCGCTGCCATGGCGACACATCGTCGGTGAACCGCTCGGCGCGGTTCGACCCCGATGCGTTCGAACCGGTGGACGGGCATCCGCTGGACGCGCTGCGCGCCCTGATCGCCGAAAGCCGCATCGCCCTGCCCGACGACCTGCCGCAGGCGGCAGCGGGGCTCTTTGGGTATCTGGGCTATGACATGGTGCGGCTGGTCGAACATCTGCCCGACGTCAACCCCGATCCGCTGGGCCTGCCCGATGCGCTGATGATGCGCCCGTCGGTGGTGGCCGTTCTGGATGGCGTCAAGGGCGAGGTCACGGTGGTATCGCCGGTCTGGGCCGGTGACGGCCAGAGCGCGCGTGCCGCCTATGCCCAGGCAGCCGAACGGGTGATGGACGCGGTGCGCGATCTCGAGCGCGCGATGCCATCGGAAAGCCGCGATCTGGGCGATGCCGACAGCCTGGCCGAACCGGTGTCGAATTTCACCCATGACGGCTATAAGGCGGCCGTGGAAAAGGCCAAATCCTACATCCGCGCCGGGGACATCTTTCAGGTGGTGCCCGCGCAGCGCTGGACCCAGGATTTCCCGCTGCCGCCCTTTGCGCTGTATCGCAGCCTGCGGCGCACCAACCCGTCGCCCTTCATGTTCTATTTCAACTTCGGCGGCTTTCAGGTGATCGGGGCCAGCCCCGAAATTCTGGTGCGCGTCTTCGGCAACGAAGTCACGATCCGCCCCATCGCGGGCACCCGCCCGCGCGGCGCCACCCCCGAAGAGGATCGCGCCAACGAAGCCGATCTGCTGGCCGACAAGAAAGAGCTCGCCGAACACCTGATGCTGCTGGATCTGGGCCGCAACGATGTGGGGCGCGTGGCAAAGATCGGCACCGTCAAACCCACCGAGGAATTCATCATCGAACGCTACAGCCACGTGATGCATATCGTGTCCAACGTGGTGGGCGAGCTGAACCCCGACAAGGACGCGCTGGATGCGTTCTTTGCGG
>JAOXSC010000014.1 GCA_025800215.1 Marinibacterium sp. | reverse complement strand
CCCACGCCCTCGTGGATCATCGGCACTTCCATCAGCTGTTTGCCGATCTTCATGGCCGGGTTCAGGCTCGCCATCGGCTCCTGATAGATCATCGCAATCTCGGACCCGCGGATGTCGCGCAGCTCGTCCGCGCTCATCTCGCCCAGATCGCGCCCCTTGAACCGGATCGAGCCACCCACGATGCGCCCGTTCTTGCCCAGATCCTGCATCACCCCAAGAGCGACGGTGGACTTGCCGCAACCGGATTCGCCCACCAGCCCCACCGCTTCGCCGGGCTGAACCACCACCGAAAAATCCATCACCGCCGGGATCTCCCGCAGCCTTGTGAAAAACGAAATCGACAGGTTGTCGATTTCCAGGATCGGGCCGTCAAAATCCCATTTTGCCATCTCGTTCTCCCTGTCGGAGGCCAGGATCCCGCCCCGGCTCTTTTGTCCTTGTCCCGGGGCGCGTCGCGCCTTGGGCTTCTTTGTGGCGCGAAATACCTCGGGGGTCCGGGGGCAGAGCCCCCGGCCGCTGTGTCATCAATCCTTGAGGCTCTCTTCGCGCAGACCGTCGGCCAGCAGGTTCAGACCCAGAACCAGCGTCAGCAGCGCAAAGGCCGGCGGCAGGGCAGGGTGCAGATAGATAGACAACAGCTTGCGCCCCTCATTGATCGTCGACCCCCAGTCGGGGCTTTCGGGCGGCAGCCCGAGGCCAAAGAACCCCAACGTCCCCAAAAGGATCGTGGTATAGCCGATGCGCAGGCAGAAATCGACGATCAGCGGCCCGCGGGCATTGGGCAGGATCTCCCACAGCATGATGTACCAGGGGCCTTCGCCACGGGTCTGGGCGGCGGCCACATAGTCGCGCGTCTTGATGTCCAGCGCCAGGCCCCGCACGATGCGGAACACAGTGGGCGCGTTGACAAAGACCACTGACACGAACACCACCAGAATGCCGCCGGGAATGTCGAACAGATCCAGCGTCCGGGGCAGCACATCCACCTTGCTGCCGGCTTCGGAAATCAGCGACAGGTACAGCCAGATCATCACCCCCAGCACCACCACAAGCAGCGGGTTGCGGATCTTGGGCTGTGTATAATAGCGCGAATTCAGCAGCACCCCGACAAAGATGATGGGAAAGATGAACAGCACCGTGGCCATGTAATTGGGCACGCCCGTCGCGATGATCTCGGGCGTCACCAGCAGGTAGAACAGCAAGATCACCGGAAAGGCGAGGATGAGGTTGGCCAGGAACGACAGGAACGTGTCCAGCCGCCCGCCGTAATAGCCCGCAGGCAGCCCCAGCGTGATCCCCACCATAAAGGCAAACAGCGTGGCCAGCGGCGCGATCTGCACCACCACCAGCGCGCCCTTGACCATGCGCGAGAACACATCGCGCGCCAGATTGTCGCCGCCCAGCAGGTACCAGGCATAGTCGCCCTCTTCGGCGCCGCGCATCGGGGTGCCGGGCACCTTGTTCTTCATGCCCGACACCTGGCTCAGCGGGTCATGGGTGACGATCAGGTCCATGGCGCCGAAGACGCCGGTAAAGACCCAGAACATCACCAGACCAAAGCCGATCATGCCCACCGGGCTGTCGAACAGTTTGCCATAAAGGCCCAGATTGCGTTTGAACCCGATCGAAGCCGCAAAGAGCACGACAAGCGACACCCAGACCGGCATGAACCGCTGGCTCATCGCGCCGATGATGCCGGCTTTGGGGCCCATCACGATGCCCAGCACCAGATAGGCCAGCGCCAGCACCACCACGGCCATGAACGCATATTGCGTGGCCATGCCCGACAGGGCGCGCGGACCGCGCCCCTGGCTCAGCGAGCCATCGGGGTTTACGGTGACCTGTTCGGCCGGCAGGATCGTGCTGGCCAGGATCCACAGCAGGATCGACGCGGCGCAAGCCACCAGCGCAATCAGCAGCAGAGGGTTGAGAAAGGCGATCGAGCCCGTCCATGTGAGCGGTTCCATGTGGTCTCTCCTTTCTTATGAAATGCGGATGCGCGGGTTGAGGTAGACATAGCCGATATCCGAAATCAGCTGCGTCACCAGCACCACGACCACCGACACCACCGACACCGCCAGCAGCAATTCGATGTCATTGTTCCCGGCCGCCTGCACCAGCACCCAGCCAAAGCCCTTGTAGTTGAACAGTGTCTCGACGATCACCACCCCGTTCAGCAGCCACGGGATCTGCAGCATGATCACCGTAAAGGGCGCAATCAGCGCGTTGCGCAGCGCATGCTTCAGCACGATATTGGGGAACGACACGCCCTTGAGCCGCGCCGTGCGGATATATTGCGCCGTCATGACCTCGGTCATCGACGCCCGCGTCATCCGCGCGATATAGCCCATCCCGTAAAGCGAAATGGTCAGCACCGGCAGAAAGAAGTTTTCGAAGGTCGGGTTTTCCATCGCCCCGGTGGCGGTGCCCTTGAACCATTTCAGCCCCACCGCCGATGATGTGAAGACCGCGATGAAGATCACACCCGACACATATTCCGGCGTGGCCGTGGTCAGGATCGAAAAGGTCGACAGGCTGCGATCCAGTGGCGATCCTTCCTTCATCCCCGCCAGCACGCCTACGATCAGCGCCATGGGCACCATCAGGCACATGACGCAGAGCATCAGGAACCCGGTATTGCCCAGACGCACCGCGATGATGCCCGACACCTCGTCCTTGAACACGGTGGAATAGCCCCAGTCGCCCTGCAGGATCCCGCAATAGCGCGGCGCTTCGGCGGCGACCTCGGGCGTGACGGTGCCGGTCAGGCAGCGGCCCGTGACGCCGTCTTCGGCCTCGATGGTCCAGCCCGGCAGCACGCCCAGCCACTGGCCGTATTTCACCGGCATGGGCTGCATGTATCCGTTGTTGGTCAGCCAGCTGACCACGGCTTCGTCCGACATTCGGAAATTGCCCTGGGTCTTGGCGAGCTTTTCAAGGTTCGGGAAAAGGTTGGTCAGAAAGAACACGATGAAGGTGAGGCACAGTGCCGTCAGCAACATCACGCCACTTCTGCGCAGGATGAACAGTCCCATATGGTCCCCTGTTGGTCAGGCTACGGAATGATCCGTTGGCGGGTCCGGCACGGTGCGCTGCGCCGAAAAACGAAAAAACCACGCCCCGCGGATCGGGGGCGCGAAACGGGCCGCAGGGTCAGGCGGCGTAGTCGTGATTGGACGGGTGTGGCGCATGGCCGTCTGTCGGCGCGCCCCGATCGCCGCTGGCGAGGTCGCGGCAGGGCCGCGCACGCATCCCGGCAGTGTGATCAATCGGCTTGGCGCTGATCTTTGTGGTGATCATTGCTGGCTCCCTGCTGTGGTCTTTGGGGGCCATCGCCGCGATTATCACGCCGGATCCGGACCCCGTCGGCGATCATTCATGCCGCCCTTGCCCCCTATTCGGCACATTCTGGACACAAGCGTCAATGGCTGGGATCGTCACTCGGGCGTTCATTTGCGACATCGCCCTGTTCAAATTGCGACCTCGGGGGGCATCGCCTTGGGTTTGATCTGCGGGCGGCCGGGGGCCGCAGCGGATCAGAGGTCGGGGCGGATGTGATGCCAGTCGGACATTTTCGACCGGAACCAGGTGCGTTGACGCTTGGCAAATTGCCGGGTCGCGATCGTGGCCCGGTCGCGGGCCGCAGCAAGCGACATGTCGCCCTGCAGATGGGCGGCCAGTTCAGGCACGCCGATGGCGCGAAACGCGGGCAGAGCGGGGGAATAATGGGGCATCATGGCGGCGACTTCGTCCAGCGCGCCCTGCGCGATCATCTGATCGAAACGGCGGTTGATGCGCGCGATCAGCCAGGGTTTGGGCACGTCGAACACCAGCGGCACCGCCTGCGCCAGGGGCAGCGCGGGGGGTGGTGTGTCGGCCTGCCAATCCGCAAGGCCGCGCCCGGTGGCGCGCCGGACCTCCCAGGCGCGCTGGACGCGGGCGCGGTTGCGCAGATCAATTTTTGCACAGCTGGCCGAATCAAGCCCGTCGATCAGCGCGTCCAGCGACAGAGAATCACCTTCGGCGCGGATCTCGGGCGGGGTGGGCGGGATCTGGGCCATGCCAACGGTCAGCGACAGGAAATACAGACCCGTGCCGCCGGTGATGATCGGCCGGTCGGGGCCGTCCAGCATCGGGGTCACCTCGCGCAGCCAATGGCCCGCGCTATAGTCGTCGCG
>JAOXSC010000224.1 GCA_025800215.1 Marinibacterium sp. | reverse complement strand
GCTCGAGGTTTCGGCAATGCCGATGGGCCCCGAGATGTTGCAGGTGCTGATCGCGCCGGTGATCATGTGCCACAGCCCCGACAGCGACCCCTGAATGATCGCGCCCGTCTGCGCCACCGCACCGCTCAGCGACGGCCAGAGCCCGGCCGTTTCGGTCGCCGCCGAAAACGCCATGCCCCCGGCAATGCCGATGCGCCAGGTGGTTTCAAACCCGCCCTGCGGCAGCGGTTCGTCGGTGCGGCGCGGAGCCAGTGCAAATTCCATCATCTGCCCGTCGCGCCAGACATCAAGCAGCAGAACCCGCCCGTCCGAAGCTTCGACCGCGCGCTTGAGCTGGTCAAAGGCAAAGATCGGCTCTTCATCAATGGCGGTGATCACGTCGCCGGGGCGCAGTTCGATGTCCATGGCCGCGCTGCGCGGTGCGACCTGCGCGATATAGGGCGGGAACAGATAGGGGCCGGGCACGACCTGCTCGGTGCCGTCGCGCGCGATCAGGTAGTCCAGCACCGGCGTTTCGGGGATGCCGTCGGTAAAGGCCGCCCAGGCCGCGGCATCCCCGAAATCGGGCGTGGCCACACCGTTGATGCCCAGGATTTCATCCCCCGCCTGAAGCTCATAGAACCCATCGGGCAGCGCGTTGACCTCGCCCACGGTCAGCGGATCACTGGCCTGGCCGCGCAGCAGGAAAATCGCTGCAAAGACAAGGATCGACATCACGAAGTTGAACACCGGCCCTGCCGCCACGGTCGCCGCGCGCGCCCAGAGCGGCGCGCCATGCATGGTCCGCCGCAGCTGCGCGGGATCGGATGCGGCCGCCGCCATGGCCGCCCCATCCTTGCCCGATGCGGCATCGGCATCGCCCAGGAATTTCACATATCCGCCAAAGGGAAGCGCCGCGATCTGCCAGCGCGTGCCGCGCCGGTCCACCCGCGAATAGATCACCGGGCCAAAGCCCAGCGAAAACACTTCGGCGTGGATGCCGCTCCAGCGGCCCACGATGTAGTGGCCATATTCATGCACCGCCACGATGACCGACAGAGCCACCACAAAGGCCACGATCGTATAGGCAAAGCCGCCAAATTGCGGGATCAGCGTCATAATGTCCAAGTCTCAGCCCGCCCTTTGCCGGATCGTTTCGTCTGCCCAGTCTCTGGCGAGATGGTCGATCGCCAGCACGGTATCAAGGGTCATCACGGTTTCGCGTCCTTCGGGCGCGGCGTCAAACCGCTCCAGCACGGTTTCCACCACCGCCGCCATCTCCAGAAACCCAATGCGCCCGTCGATGAACCCGTCCAGCGCACGTTCCTTGGCCGCGTTGAACACCGCCCCTGCAAAGCCGCCCTGCGCCATCACACCGCGCGCCAGTCGCAGCGCCGGATAGCGCGCATCATCCGGCGCGCGGAATGTCAACTGGCCGATGGCGGCCAGATCCAGCCGTTCGACCGGCAGATCGCGCCGCTCGGGCCAGTGCAGCGCATAGCCGATCGCATGGCGCATATCGGCCGGGCCCACATGCGCCATCAGCGCGCCGTCATTGAAGCCCACCAGCGCATGCACCAGCGATTCAGGGTGCACAACGGTTTCGATCCGCACGGGATCAATCCCGAAAAATTCTTTGGTTTCTATCAGTTCCAGCGCCTTGTTGAACATCGACGCGCTGTCGATGGTGATGCGCTGCCCCATGTCCCAATTGGGATGGGTCGAGGCCTGCGCCAGCGTGGCATGGGCCAGATCTTCAATCGGCCAGTCGCGAAACGCGCCACCACTGGCGGTGATGATGATGCGGTCGACCGCCGCCATGTCTTCGCCCAACAGCGCCTGAAAGACGGCCGAATGTTCACTGTCCACGGGCAGCAGGCGCGCCTGATGGCGCTTTGCCGTCGCAAGAACCAGCGGCCCCGCACAGACCAGCGTTTCCTTGTTGGCCAGCGCCAGCGTGGCCCCCTGCTCAAGCGCTGCCAGACCGGGCGCGAGTCCCGCCGCACCGACAATCGCCGACATCACCCAGTCTGCGGGGCGGCGCGCGGCCTCGATCAGGGCGGCAGACCCTGCGGCGGCCTCGACCCCCGTTCCGGCAAGTGCGGCGCGCAGATCGGGCAGCAGTTCGTCATGGGCGGTGACCGCAAGCGCAGCCCCCAGCCGCACCGCATCCTGCGCCAGCCGCGCGATGTTGCGCCCGCCGGTCAGGGCAACGACGTCATAGGCGTCACGATCACGGGCGATCAGGTCGATCGTGTTCTGCCCGATGGATCCGGTGGCCCCGAAAATGCTGATGCGCCGCATCGCCTGCCCCTTAGTCGATGACAACCGGCGGATACCCGGTCAGCTGTGCGGTCAGCAGGATGAACAGAGAGGCCGCAATCAGCCCGTCAAAGCGATCCATCAGCCCGCCATGGCCGGGGATCAGCGCGCTTGCGTCCTTGACCCCGGCATGACGCTTGATCGCGCTTTCGGTGAAATCTCCCATCTGCCCGGCCATCGAGACCGCAATCGACACCATGACCAGCCCCAGACCGGTGCCCTGAGCGATCATGAAGGCCACCCCCACAAGCGCCGAGGCCACCCACCCCGCCGAGGTGCCCGCCCAGGTCTTGTTGGGGCTGATCTTGGGCAGAAAGCGCGGCCCGCCAATGGCCTTGCCCGCGAAATACCCCGCCACATCCGTGGCCACGACCACCGACACCAGCCACAGCATCCAGACAAAGCCGAAATCTTCGCGCATCGACATGATGCCATAGGCCGCCAGCGTAATCGCCACCATGTATAGGGCAAAGAGCCCCTTATTCTGGTCCAGCTGTCCGATCCCCACCAGGGCCGGCGCGATCAGGATCGGCATGGCAAAGGCCGCCGGAATATAGACCGACACCATCACCGCGCAGCCCGACAGCAGACCCAGCTGCAACGCCGTGCCCGGCGATTGCGGATCCAGCATGCGCGCCAGTTCCCACACCATCAGACCCGCACAGAGCGACACAAAGAGATCAAAGGGCAAGCCCCCCCAGATCACGGCGCCCATGCCTGCCGCGATCAGCACGGCCCCCGAGCCAAGGCGCGAGGCAAGGTCATTCCATCTGCGTGTTTCAGTCATTTGGGAACAGCACCAAAGCGGCGGTCGCGGGTGCCGAACTTGCGGCACAGATCCTCAAGCTCCTGCGCCGAAAAATCGGGCCAGAGCGTGTCGACAAATTCATATTCCGCATAGGCCGACTGCCAGAGCAGGAAATTGGAAATCCGCGCCTCGCCGCTGGTGCGGATGACCAGATCGGGGTCGGGCAGAACATGGGTATCAAGAAACCGAGGCAGGGTTTCTTCATCCACGTCTTCGGGTTTCAGCCGTCCGGCGGCGACCTCTTCGGCCAGGCGCTGCGTGGCGCGCGCGACCTCGTCGCGGCCGCCGTAGTTCAGGGCGATGGTCAGGTTCACTCGGGTGTTGTCGCGTGTCAGCTCTTCCAGCTCGTCCATCAGCCCGACCAGCTTGGCATCCAGCTTGACCCGGTCCCCGATGAAGCGCACCCGCACGTTTTCGGCGTCAAGCGCGCGCGCCTCATGGGCGATGTAGCGGCGAAAGAGGCTCATCAGCCCGGCGACCTCGGCCTGGGTGCGTTTCCAGTTCTCGGTCGAAAAGGCAAAGACGGTCAGATATTCGATGCCCAGATGCGGCGCGGCCTTGATGACCTCGCGCACCCGTTTCACACCTGCATGATGCCCAAAAAGCCGCGGCCTGCCACGGAGCTTGGCCCAACGGCCATTGCCATCCATGATGATCGCCACATGGGCCGGTCCGTTGCAAAGCTCGGGATCCGGCGCGATATCGGATGTTTTGGACATGAGCGCGCGTCAGACCTGCATGATCTCGGATTGCTTGGTCTCAAGCGCAGTGTCGACGGCGGCGATCATCTTGTCGGTCAGATCCTGCACTTCGGCTTCCCAGAACTTCTGGTCATCCTCGGACATGCCGTCGGCCTTGGCCTTCTTGATCTGATCCATCCCGTCGCGCCGCACATTGCGGATCGCCACGCGGGCGCTTTCGGCATATTGACCGGCGACCTTGCCCAGTTCGCGGCGGCGTTCTTCGTTCAGTTCCGGGATCGGCAGCATGATGATCGTGCCATTGAGCTGCGGGTTGATGCCCAGCCCGCTTTCGCGGATCGCCTTTTCGACGGCACCCACCATGGATTTGTCCCACACATTGATCGTGACCATGCGCGGTTCGGGCACGTTCACGGTGCCCACCTGGTTGATCGGCGTGCGCTGACCATAGGCTTCGACCGTCACCGGTTCGAGCATCGACGCGCTGGCGCGCCCGGTCCGCAGCGAGGCGAATTCCGTTTTCAAGGCCGACATCGCCCCGTCCATGCGGCGCTGAAGATCGTCGGTATCCAGTTCAAAATCGTCAGCCATGCTGCTCAATCTCCTCGCTTTTGGGGCGCGACCGGTCTTCCGCGCGCCCTGGTGCACGGTCTATAGCCTTAGCCATGTACCTTTGTATAGGTGCCCTCGCCCGCCAGGATGCCCCGGAACCCGCCCGGTTCATCCAGAGAAAAGACGATGATCGGCAATTTGTTGTCCCGCGCAAGCGCAAAGGCGCTGGCATCCATCACCGCCAGGCGGTTGGACAGGCATTCGTCATAGGTGACCTCGTCAAAGCGCTTGGCATCGTCAAAGCGCTTGGGGTCCTTGTCATAGACGCCATCGACCCCGTTCTTGCCCATGAAGATCGCCTCGCAGGCCATTTCATTGGCGCGCAGGGCGGCGGCGGTGTCGGTGGTGAAATAGGGGTTGCCGGTGCCGGCGGCAAAGATGCAGACGCGCTTCTTTTCCAGATGGCGCACCGCGCGGCGGCGGATATAGGGTTCGGCGACCTCGTTCATGGTGATGGCGCTGATCACGCGGGTGAAGACATCCATGCTTTCCAGCGCCGACTGCATCGCCAGCGCGTTCATCACGGTGGCCAGCATGCCCATGTAGTCGGCCGTGGTCCGCTCCATCCCCTGGGCCGAACCCGACAGCCCGCGAAAGATGTTGCCGCCGCCGATCACCAGGCAGATTTCAACGCCCAGATCATGCACCGATTTGATTTCGTCGGCGATACGCTGAACGGTGGGCGGGTGCAGACCGAACCCCTGATCGCCCATCAGCGCCTCGCCCGAGATCTTGAGCATCACGCGGCGGTATTTGGCATCGCCTGCCGACGGCGGGGTGTCCTTTCGGGCGGAAGGCTCTGTCACGGTGTCCGTATGAAGGGATGAGGTCATGTTGCGCTCCGCTGCCGCCGGGGATTATTCTGCGCGAAAATGTAACAAAACCCGTCCGGGTTCAATCCGCATGCCGACGAAAACCGGGTGCTTTGGCTGCTTTATCTTCATGAATCTGATCGACCAACTGCCCCCCATCCCCCCGCGCGCGCCGGTTTTGATCGCCGGACCCACCGCATCGGGTAAATCCGCGCTGGCGATCGAGATCGCGCGACGCCATGGCGGGGTGGTCGTGAATGCCGATGCCAGCCAGGTTTTCGACTGCTGGCGCGTGATCACGGCGCGTCCGTCGGCCGACGAAGAACGCGCCGCCCCACATGCGCTATACGGCCATGTCAGCTGGCGCGACGACTATAGCGCGGGCCATTGGCTGCGCGAGGTGACCCCGATGCTGGACGGCCCCGACCGGCCGATCATCAC
>JAOXSC010000156.1 GCA_025800215.1 Marinibacterium sp. | reverse complement strand
CGAGATGTCCCAGTGGAATGCCAAGCTGCTGATGACCTCGCCCATGCCGCAATACAACATCGTCGGAACCGGTGATGCGCGCGACGCGCTGGCCGATTTCGACGGCATGCGCGTGCGCGCGACCGGCGGGCTGGGTCAGGCGTTCGAAGCGGTGGGCGGCGTGCCCACATCGGTGCCTGCGACCGAAGCCTATAACGCGATGGAATCGGGTGTGGTCGACACGGTCGCCTTTGCGCCCCATGCGCATCTGAGCTTTGGCACCATCAACCGGGCCGACTGGTGGACGGCGAACCTCAACCCCGGAACGGTGAATTGCCCGGTGGTGATGAATATCGACGCCTATGAGGCGCTCAGCGACGAACACCGCGCCGCGTTGGAAGAGTCCGTGGACGAGGCCATCGCCCATTATCTGGCCAACTACGCCGAGCTTCTGGGCCGCTGGGATGCGGTGCTGGAAGAAAAGGGCGTGCAGAAGGTCGAGATCTCGGACGAGGTGATCGACGCCTTCCGCGCCAGCGCTGCCGATCCGATCCGCGAACAGTGGATCGCCGACATGGCCGCCCAGGGGCTGCCCGCGCAAGAGCTGTATGATCTGGTGATCACCACGCTCGACGACACCCGCGGCGGCAGCTGACGGGGGATCGGGGCGGCGCTGGGCCGCCCCATTTCAACACAGATGGAAAGGGGATCCGATGGCATCAGGCGCATCGGTGCTCGAAGATGGCAGCCTGCTGAGCCGTCTGGATCGCAGTCTGCTGCGGCTGGAACGGGCTTTGGCGCTGCTGAGTGGTCTGGCGGTGTTTTCGCTGATGGTTCTGGCGGTGGTGTCGGTGGGCGGGCGCAACCTGTTCAATGCGCCTCTGCCGGGCTATGTGGACTGGATCGAACAGGTGATGCCGCTGATCGCGTT
>JAOXSC010000152.1 GCA_025800215.1 Marinibacterium sp. | reverse complement strand
GAAGCACAGCGCAATTCGGTCAGCACCTTCGAGGTCGAGCTGCGCCCCGGCCTGCGCGCCGGTCAGCGGCTGATCCCGCTCGAGGCGGCGGGCGCCTATGTGCCCGGCGGGCGCTATGGCCATATCGCCAGCGCGCTGATGACGGTGACCACGGCGCGGGTTGCGGGGGTGCACCACATCACCGCCGCCACGCCGCCCCGCGCGGGCGGGGTGCCCGATGCGGTGCTGTATGCGCTGCACCGCGCAGGCGTCGACCGGGTGCTGATGCTTGGCGGTGTGCAGGGGGTGGCGGCACTGGCGCAGGGCCTGTTCGGAGCGGCCCCGGCGGATATTCTGGTGGGCCCCGGCAATGCCTTTGTGGCCGAAGCCAAACGCCAGCTTTTTGGCCCGGTGGGCATCGACATGGTGGCCGGGCCGACCGATTCGCTGGTCATCGCCGATGCCAGCGCCGATCCCGAACGGGTCGCCTGGGATCTGGTGGGTCAGGCCGAGCACGGGGGCAATTCGCCGGTCTGGCTGGTCTGCGATGACGCCACCCTTGCGCATGATGTTCTGGCCCGTATTCCACGCTGCATTGCCGATCTGCCCGACCTGAACGCCCAGGCCGCGCGCACCGCCTGGGCCACCCTGGGCGAAGTCATCCTGTGCGACACCCGCGAAGAGATGGCCGCCACCGCCGACCGCTATGCGCCCGAACATCTGCATGTGCAGGCCGCCGATCTGGGCTGGTGGCGGGGCCGGCTGCGCGCCTATGGATCGCTGTTTCTGGGCAGCGACAGCACGGTGGCCTTTGGTGACAAGGCCGCTGGTCCCAACCATGTGCTGCCCACCGGCCGCGCGGCGCGCTATACCGGTGGGCTGTCGGTGCACAAGTTTCTCAAGACCGTCACCTGGCAGAGTGTCGATGCGGCGGGTCTGCCCGATCTTGCGCGCGCCACTGCCACCATTTCGCGCGCCGAAGGGATGGAAGGTCACGCCCGCACCGCCGATATCCGCCTTGACCCCGACGACCCCGCCGCGCAACCTTTCCTGCGTTTGGCCCGCTGACTGACCACCACTTAAGGACCCGTTTGATGAACCTTGCCCGCTTTCCCCGTATCCGTCTGGCCCATCTGCCCACGCCGCTTGAACCCATGCCGCGCCTCAGCAAGGCCCTTGGCGGGCCCGACATCTGGATCAAGCGGGATGACTGCACGGGCCTGTCCACGGGTGGCAACAAGACCCGCAAGCTTGAATTCCTGATGGCCGAAGCGGTGGAACAGGGCGCCGACATCGTGCTGACCCAGGGGGCCACGCAATCCAACCATGCCCGCCAGACCGCAGCGGCGGCCGCCAAGCTGGGGATGGACTGCCATATCCTGCTGGAAGACCGCACCGGCTATAATCACGAGAACTACAAGTATAACGGCAACGTGCTGCTGGATGTGCTGCATGGGGCCAGCGTGGAACATCGCGGGCCCGGGCTCGACATGAATGCCGAAATGGAGACCGTGGCCGACGCCATGCGCGCCAAGGGCCGCAATGCCTATACCATTCCCGGCGGTGGCTCGAACGCCACCGGGGCGCTTGGCTATGTCAATTGCGCGCTCGAGATGATGGGCCAGTTCGTGACGCAGGGGCTTGCGGTTGACCATATCGTGCACGCCACCGGCAGCGCCGGGACGCAGGCGGGGCTGATCACCGGGCTCAAGGCGATGAACGCGCAGATCCCGTTGCTGGGCATCGGCGTGCGCGCGCCCAAACCCAAGCAAGAAGAAAACGTTTACGCCCTGGCCGTGAAAACGGCGGAAAAGCTGGGCTGCCCCGGCGTGGTCGAGCGCGCCGATGTGGTGGCCAATACCGACTATGTGGGCGAAGGCTATGGCATCCCCGCCGACAGCACGCTTGAAGCGATCGACATCTTTGCCCGCACCGAAGCGATCCTGCTGGATCCGGTCTATTCGGCCAAGGGCGCGGCGGGGCTGATCGACCTCATCCGCAAAGGGCATTTCAAGCAGGGCGAAACGGTGGTCTTCCTGCATACGGGCGGCGCCATCGGCCTGACCGGTTACAGCCACAGCTTTGACGTCGCAGGCCGGATCTAGGGCGATATGCGCGCGACCTTGACCCCCGGCAACGGGCACCGCCTGCGAAGGTGCGGCAGCCCATGACCCCGATTGGCATTCTGGGGGGCATGGGCCCCGAAGCGACGCTGTTGCTGATGCAAAAACTGCTGGATGCGGTGCCGGCCCGCGATGACGCGGACCATGTGCCGCTGATCGTGCATCAGAACCCCCAGGTGCCCAGCCGGATCAAGGCGCTGATCGACGGCACCGGGGACGACCCCGGCCCGGTGCTGGCCCGGATGGCCCGCGACCTGCAGGCAGCGGGGGCCGGGGTGCTGGCCATGCCTTGCAACACCGCCCATCACTATGCGCGCCATATCACGCAGGCCAGCGATCTGCCCTTTCTGGATATGGTCGAGCTGACGGCGGCGCATCTGGCCGGGGCAGGGGTGCGGCGCGTGGGAATGCTCGCCTCGCCCGCGGTGCGACTGACCGACGCCTTTGGCCCCGGCTTTGCCCGGCATGGGCTCAGCGCGCTGTTTCCTGAAGATGACGCGCCGGTCCTGGCGCTGATCCGCGCGGTCAAGGCCGGGCAATCGCCAGATCCCGCCGCACTGGCAGGGATCGCACGATCCCTGATGGACCAGGGGGCGGACCATATCCTGGTGGCCTGCACCGAACTGTCGCTTCTGGCTGAAACCCTGCCCGAGGGCATCGCTTGGACCGACAGCCTTGATTGCCTGACCCGCGCGATCCTGAGATCTGCGGGCAAGGCCTGACGCTTAGCCGCAGACCCGCCGGGCGGCATCGCCAAAGGCGCGGTAGCGGGTCCAGAACGCTTCGTCGCGGTCGCGGTCCGACTGACGGGTGTCCTGTGCCGCTTGCGGGTCGGTAAAGAAGCGCGCCGCAATCCGCTGATCGCGCCCGGTCAGGATCTGATCGGCCACGCCCTGAATGCAGGCGCAAAGCTGCGCATTGGCCGCGCGCCGGTCCGATCCCATGCAGGCCCGCTGGATCGTCGAAGACGCATCAAGCGGCGTGACCAGCACAACCGCCAACCCCAGACCCAAAAGCCACAGACCTGCTTTGCCCCGTTTGCGCACCATCACCAACCGCCTCACACATGATTTGCCCGAACCCTAGCGAAATCCCGCCCGAGGGCAAGACGCCTCCGACCGCATTGATCCTGTGACGCGCCTTACCAAACCACTCATAGGGCAGAGCCGGTGCACCGGCGACCTGGAACCGGCCACACACACCAAGGACCGTGCCTTGGGTAGGGCGGGCTTCAGCCCGCCACCGGTCCGGAACGGCTAAGGAAGGGATGCGACCCACCGTGTCGCCGCGTCGATCAGTGCCTGAATCTTGGGTTGGTTTGCGATAAGGTACGTCATGGTCGCCGGCACACCCCATTTGATCACTGTGTCGACCGCCAGATCCGCTTTCTGACCGACCCATGACAAGACAACGCCCAGCCCGACTTGCAGAGCGTCACGCGCGGCTTTGATCCGCGTCTTGCTTGGGGTCTCTTCCTTCGTCTGCTGCTTGAGCTCATCGACAGCCGCCCAGATGAGCTCGATCTGCTCTGGCATGTCCGCATGGAACCCGATCTCCTCGGGCGGGTTGTTGTCGCCGATCCCGCGCCGGTCAACCAGCGCCGCAGACCTGCTCTGCCGGGCTTTGGGGTCATCAAGCGCGTCAAGGGCCTGCTCCACATCAAACCGCGCCCGGATCCGCGCGATTTCATCCGCCACAGCCTCGACCCCGGCATCCCAGATGTTGTCCGGCATCAAAGCCACGCGCCGCTGAAGTTCCCAATCCATCGGTTCCCCGCGCAGCATTCCATCATACCATTCGGCCCAAAAGGCCCATGGTGTGTTGGGGGCAGTGTCCTTGAAGGCTAGCAATTCAGGGACTGCAGAATCTGTCGAGGATTCCGGCCAAAGCGGTGTCGTAAACAAAGCCAGAGTATCAGCCGGCGCTCTTGAGAGGTATGCGACGTCGGTAGGGATGGCGTTGGTAAGTGCGAAATCGGTGGAGAGGTCGGCGACGCGTGCGGCGGCCTCGGCGGAGAGAGTCGCAAGGGCTCTATCGGCGCCGGTGTCGGCAGTGAGGGCAGCGGCAAAGGCGGCTGTGCGCACGATTGTTTGGTGGGTGACCACTATTGAGGAGAGCGCAGAGTAGGCTGAGCGAGCCGCTCGTTTCAGTTCTGTGTCTGGTTCATGGGGTATGGTTGCGCCGGCAACACAAGCCGTTAACGTTGCGCGAAGCGAAGCTAGAGCTCGTCGCGCCATCGCGGCCCGCTTGTTCCCTTGGGCCCCCAGCGGCATTTCTGCAGGCAGAGCGCGCAGGCTTGCGCGGGCCGTGAAACTGATTTGTGCCTGATGGGAAAGTGTTTGCAGCCAATCGCGCAACGATTCTTCGTTTGTTCCATTCTCCACTGCTCCCACCTCTCGCCGGTTTCCGCCCCAAAGCAAGAGTGATCGGGTTTTTGCTCGTTGACAATTGCTAGTCCGCGCGCACACCCGCTTGACCCGGCCTCAAAACCCTTACATATCCTCGCTCATGACCGAGCTGAGCCATATCCGCAACTTCTCCATCGTCGCCCATATCGACCACGGGAAATCCACCCTGGCCGACAGGCTGATCCAGTCCACCAACACCGTGGCCGACCGCGACATGAAGGAGCAGCTGCTCGACAGCATGGACATCGAACGCGAGCGCGGCATCACCATCAAGGCCAACACGGTTCGCATCGACTACACCGCCGAAGACGGCCAGACCTATGTGCTGAACCTGATCGACACGCCCGGTCACGTGGATTTCGCCTATGAGGTGTCGCGCTCCATGCGTGCGGTCGAAGGCTCGCTTCTGGTCGTGGACAGCACCCAGGGCGTCGAGGCGCAGACGCTGGCCAATGTCTATCAGGCCATCGAGGCCGATCATGAGATCGTGCCGGTCCTCAACAAGATCGACCTGCCCGCATCCGATTGCGACCGCGTCGCCGAACAGATCGAAGACGTCATCGGCATCGACGCCACCGACGCCATCCAGGTCTCGGCCAAAAGCGGCATTGGCATCCCCGATACGCTCGAAGCGATCGTCAAACGCCTGCCCGCGCCCGAAGGCACCCGCGACGCGCCCCTCAAGGCGATGCTGGTGGACAGCTGGTATGACGCCTATCTGGGCGTGATCGTTCTGGTGCGCGTCATGGATGGTGTGCTGAAAAAGGGCGACCGCATCAAGATGATGTCAACCAACGCCCATTACCCGGTGGACCGCATCGGTGTCTTCCGCCCCGACATGGCGGTGATCGACGAGCTGGGTCCGGGCGAGATCGGGTTTCTGACCGCATCCATCAAACAGGTGCGCGACACCCGTGTGGGCGACACCATCACCCACGAGAAAAAGGGCGCGACCGACCCGCTGCCGGGCTTCAAGCCCTCTGTACCGGTGGTGTTCTGCGGCCTGTTCCCGGTGGATTCCGCCGAATTCGAAGACCTGCGCGATGCCATCGAAAAGCTGGCGCTGAATGATGCGTCCTTCAGCTTTGAAATGGAAACCTCGGCCGCGCTTGGCTTTGGCTTCCGCTGCGGGTTCCTCGGCCTTCTTCATCTCGAGGTCATCCGCGACCGGATCGAGCATGAATATGACATCGAACTGATCACAACGGCGCCGTCGGTGGTCTATCACATCTACATGAAAGACGGCTCCATGATGGAGCTGCACAACCCCGCCGACATGCCCGATCTGACGCATGTTGATCACCTGGAAGAGCCGCGCATCAAGGCCACCATCCTGGTGCCGGATGAATTCCTGGGCGACGTGCTGAAACTCTGCCAGGACCGCCGCGGCATTCAGCAAGAGCTGACCTATGCCGGGTCGCGCGCCATGGCCGTCTATGATCTGCCGCTGAACGAGGTCGTGTTCGATTTCTACGACCGGCTGAAATCGGTGACCAAGGGCTATGCCAGCTTTGACTATCAGATGACCGGCTACCGGCAGGACAATCTGGTCAAGATGCAGATCCTTGTGAATGATGAACCGGTGGATGCGCTGTCCACCATGGTTCACCGCGACCGCGCCGAAGCCCGTGGCCGCGCGATGGTCGAAAAGCTCAAGGATCTGATCCCGCGTCACATGTTCAAGATCCCGATCCAGGCGGCGATCGGCGGCAAGGTGATCGCGCGCGAAACCCTGTCGGCCATGCGCAAGGATGTGACCGCGAAATGTTACGGCGGTGATGCCACGCGGAAACGCAAACTGCTGGACAAGCAGAAGGCGGGTAAGAAAAAGATGCGCCAGTTCGGGAAAGTGGACATCCCGCAAGAGGCGTTTATCTCTGCGCTGAAGATGGACAGTTAAGTATGTTGCCAGCTCAAGACCCGGCATTTGCGTTCTTCGTCCTAGTGCTGACATTTGCGCCCCTGGTATTTCTTGCTTGGGCTGTGATTTCATTCGTCAAAAGCCATCGAAGGATAGCAGTGGCGTTTGAACGGATCGCCGGATCTCTGGAGGATCAAAGTCCTCCGACAGGGACGCGCACCCGGGAAAAGCCGGATGATCCGGCCTACAAGTATATTCCCCGCTAGAAATCCGGTCTCGCTGTTGTTTCTCTGATGGGAGCAGCAACGTTTGGTTGCCCAAGCACCACGCGGCGCGCCCGGTCCGGCGCTGTCCATCCGCGTGATCCCGGTCACGCGCGGGCCTCACCGTTTCATGGGCTATCCAAGGTCCCCTGCTCCTCCGGTGGAAGGCCGGGCTTGACCGGTTTGCAATCGGGCGAACACAAGTCACGACGTTCGAGGTGTTCTGTTCAGACAGAAAACCTAGCTGCGATCAGAGTCCAACGGGGCTATCTGAAGGGGGATCCTCTGTTCGTTCATAGTCCGACGACAGGTCATTTCCGGGTCTCGCATCCTAGGATTCGCTTAATCCTCAAGGCCTTGTGTTGGAGGTGGAGCACAGGTGACTTAGTCTGTTTGACGGGTATGGCTGATTTGCTTCTGAAGTCAGCAATACAGTCTTGACCCACGTCAAACCAAATCTCCGACTGCTCGCATATAACCCTTACTGAACATCCAAGCTCAGGAGGGATCCATGCTTCCGCTCACCCTGCTCATCCATATTTTTGTCGGGTCCACCCTTGCCGGGTCGGCGGTGATCGTGGCGCTGGTCATGGGCTATACCAGCGCTGCGGCGATCCTTGCGGCGGCGGCGATCGGCTTTGTGGCCGCCTTTCCGGCCTCGTGGCTTGTGGCCAGGAAAATCTCCTGACGGGCGGGCAACGCGGCGCTGAGACGCAGCCATTGACACAAGGGTAGGGCGGGCTTAAGCCCGCCGCCTGCGCAAACGCAAAAGGCGGGCCCTGGGCCCGCCTTGGTGTCAGATCGGATCGTCCGACCGGATCAGAGGCTTTCCTGCACGTTCGACGCCGTGGTCGACAGCGCTTCGCCTGCGTTCTCGATGTCGGCCCCGGCGCCTTTCACGGTTTCGCATGCGGCCAGTGCAAACAGGCATGTGGTCAAAAGGATGGGGGCGACAATGGTTTTGCGGATCATCTTGGGTCTCTCCTGCTCGAACTGATCCTGTCCTAGCATGCGCCCTTGAATGCGGCCAGAGACTTTGTCAGGCAGGCTTAGCGGTCAAGGAACGCGCGGACCGATGCTTCGAATTCGCGCGGTTTTTCGGCGTGCAGCCAGTGCCCCGCGTCCTTGATCCGGGCAAAGCGCGCCTTGGGGAAGAGCCTGCGGATTTCGGGGCGATAGGCGTCGGTCACATAGTCGGACTGCGCGCCAAACAGAAACAGCGCCTCGCCCCCCCATTGCGCGTCGATCTGCGGAAAGCCCAGGATGCGCGGCATGTCATCGGCCAGCGTATTGAGGTTCAGCCGCCACGCTTTGTTGGGAATATCAAGCGACTGGGTGAAAAAGCTCTGAAGCGCTGTCTCGACCCCTGCGGCGGCCAGCTGCGCTTCGGCATCCGAGCGGCGCTGTACGCGGGTCAGGTCGACCGAGCGCATGGCCTCGATATACTGGATCTGGCTGTGGCTGTAGGCGACCGGGGAAATGTCGCCGATGATCAGCCGGTTGACCTTGTCGGGATGGCGCAGGGCCAGCGTCATCGCCGCCTTGCCGCCCATGGAATGGCCTAGCACATCCATCGGCGCGCCGCTGGCCGAGATCACTTCGGCCAGATCATCGGCCAGATCAGGATAGGAATGGCTGTTGGTCCAGGGGCTCGATCCGTGATTGCGCATGTCGACGGCTGTGACCTGACGGCTGTCCGACAGCCGTTTGGCGATCACGCCCCAGTTGCGCGCCGATCCGTAAAGGCCGTGCGCGATCAAGAGGTTGGGCCGGTCGGTCGGGGTGCCGTGCAGGATCGTGTTCAACATGGCGTTTTGCATAGCGCGACCGGGCCCTGCTGACCAGAGTTGAGATCCGCGCGCACCCCGATTAGGGTCGCGCCATGACGCGTTTTGATGACCTGCAGACCCGGTTTGCCGACACCCGCATTCTGTTTCGTGAAAAGATCGGCGGCTCGCGCACGTCGCTGGGAAAAGGCGTGTCGGCCAAGGCGCATCGTTTGCCCCGATGGGCGCGCAGGCGTGCGCGCGCGCTGGCTGCGGCCGAGCCTTTGCTGGCCCATCCCAAGCTGAGGCTGACGCTGGATGTCGAAACACTTGGGCGCGAGGTGGATGAGCTGCAATCCTATCTTCGGGGCATCGACCTGCAGGACCGGCGCAAGGGCTGGTGGCTGGGCATGCTGGGTGGGATGGTCTTCAACTTGCTGGTGTTTTTCGCCCTGCTGGTGGTGGGGCTGCGGTATTTCGGGCTGATCTGAGACAGAAAAACCCCGCCGACCCGGATGGGTGGCGGGGTTTGTGGTGTCCTGTGCGGGGGCTCTGCCCCCGCGCCCCCGAGGTATTTCCCGCCACAAAGAAGCAGCGGGGCTGTGCTCAGAGGTTGGGGTAGAGCGGGAAGGCCTGGCAGAGCGCTGCCACTTCGGCTTTGACCTTGGCTTCGACCGCGCCATTGCCGTCTTCGCCATTGGCGGCGAGCCCGTCCACGACTTCGATGATCCAGTCCGCGATCTGGCGGAATTCGGGTTCACCAAAGCCGCGGGTGGTGCCGGCCGGGCTGCCCAGACGGATGCCGCTGGTCACGGTGGGCTTTTCGGGGTCGAAGGGCACGCCGTTCTTGTTGCAGGTGATGTGGGCGCGGCCGAGTGCTTTTTCGGTGGCGTTGCCTTTGACGCCCTTGGGGCGCAGATCCACCAGCACCACATGGGTGTCGGTGCCGTGGGTCACGGTGTCGAGCCCGCCTTTGATGAGTTGGTCGCTCAGGGCCTGGGCGTTGGTGATCACCTGCTGGATGTAGGATTTGAATTCGGGGCGCAGCGCTTCGCCGAAGGCCACGGCCTTGGCTGCGATCACATGCATCAGCGGGCCGCCCTGGATGCCGGGGAAGATGGCCGAGTTGAATTTCTTGGCCAGCGCTTCGTCATTGGTCAGGATCATGCCGCCGCGCGGGCCGCGCAGGGTCTTGTGCGTGGTGGTGGTGGCCACATGCGCATGGGGGAAGGGCGAGGGGTGTTCGCCTGCCGCCACGAGGCCCGCGAAATGCGCCATGTCCACATGCAGGTAGGCGCCGACCTCGTCCGCGATTTCGCGCATCTTGGCAAAGTCGATCTGGCGCGGGATGGCCGAGCCGCCGGCGATGATCATCTTGGGCTGGTGTTCGCGCGCGAGGTCACGCACCTGATCGTAGTCCAGCGTGTTGTCCTGCTGGCGCACGCCGTACTGGATGGCGTTGAACCATTTGCCCGACTGGTTGGGGGCCGCGCCATGGGTCAGGTGGCCGCCTGCGTCGAGGCTCATGCCCAGGATGGTGTCGCCGGGTTTCAGCAGTGCCTGGAACACGCCCTGGTTGGCCTGGCTGCCGGAATTCGGCTGCACATTGGCAAAGCCGCAGTCAAAGAGCTGTTTGGCGCGTTCGATGGCCAGGTTTTCGGCGATGTCCACATATTGGCAGCCACCATAGTAGCGCCGACCGGGATAGCCTTCGGCGTATTTGTTGGTCATCACGCTGCCCTGGGCCTGCATGACGGCGGCGCTGACGATGTTTTCGGATGCGATCAGTTCGATCTCGTCGCGCTGGCGACCGAGTTCCTGGGTGATCGCGCCAAAAAGCTCGGGGTCGCGGCTCGAAAGCGCTTCGGTGAAAAACCCGTCATCACGATGTGCGGCGGTCATGGCTGTGCTCCGTTCCAGAGAAATCAGGGGCCCCGGGGTAAGGGGATGGCGGATTTCGTATCGGAAACAGGGGCTGGCGAAAAGCCCGGAATGCGACAGGTCTGCGGGAACTTGCGGCAAGGCTGGTCATATCGGGAAAGGTGTGTTTGTTTCGGACCCGAATGTGCAGGACCGGAAACTTTCCCATGACACTCAAGATTGCGTTTGAGGCCAGTTCCGCCCCGGTGGCGCAGACCGCGCGGGCTGCGCTGATCGGGCGCTATGGCCAGGTCGCGCCCGAGGCGGCGGATGTGATCGTGGCGCTTGGCGGGGATGGGTTCATGCTGAGCACGCTGCATGACACCAAGGATCTTGCGGCCCCCGTCTATGGCATGAACCGGGGCACGATCGGCTTTCTGATGAACGAATACCGCGAAGGCGGGTTGATCGAACGGCTCGAGGCATCCCAGGAAGAGGTGATCAACCCGCTGCGCATGCGGGCGCAGGACACCGCGGGCAGGCTGCATGACGCGCTGGCGATCAATGAGGTGTCGATCCTGCGGCAGGGGCCGCAGGCGGCGCGGCTGAAGATCAGCGTCGACGGGCGGCAGCGGCTGGCCGAACTGGTCTGTGATGGCGCGCTGGTGAGCACCCCTGCGGGGTCGACCGCCTACAATTATTCCGCCCATGGGCCGATCCTGCCGATCGGGGCGGATGTGCTGGCGCTGACGGCAATCGCACCGTTCCGGCCCCGGCGCTGGCGCGGGGCGCTGCTCAAGAAATCGGCGCTGGTCCGCATTGACGCGCTTGATAGCGACAAGCGCCCGGTGATGTGTGATGCCGACGGGCTGTCATTTCGCGATATGGCCTGGGTCGAGGTCACAAGCGAACCGGATGTGGCGCACCGGATCCTGTTCGATCCGGGCCACGGTCTGGAAGAGCGGCTGATTTCCGAGCAGTTCCTCTGATCTCTCAGCCCTGCGCGGGCAGCAGGCGCCGCGCTGCGAGCGGTTCGGTGACGGTGCAGCCGCGCAGGTCATTGGCGCTTTGGGTCAGGGCCGCAGCGGTTGAGGTGATGGCCTGATCCACAAGGGCCGACGGATCATCGGTGATCTCTTCGGCGCGGGTGATGGCGGCATTGGCGCGGGTTTCGAGCGCGATCACGCGGCTTAGGGCGCTGTCCATGGCGGTGGTGTCGCCGCCGGCCGCAATCGCCGATTGCAGGTCCGAGCGGATGCCCGCGATGTCGCTGCGCAGATCCTGCAGCTGCCCGGTGACGGGGACCGCTTCGGCGATGGATTGCGCAAAGCCCGCGCGCAGGTCATCGACTGTGCTGACGACTTTCCAGCCCAGAAACAGGCAGAGGGCGAGCAGGATCAGGGTGGCGTTGATCAGGGCCACAAGAAGGTTCCAGAGCGCTTTTCCCATGGTTTTACTCCGATGTCATGCGGTCCATGTGATCCCAGAGCGGATCACACATGCGGCCAAGGCGGGTTTCGATGGCGGCCATGGCATCCACGGCCAGATCTTCGCGCCAGCGCGGGGCGATGATCTGGACCGGGATCGGCTGTGGCCCTTTGGGCAACCGGGCCAGCCGCGCAGGCACGCAGCCTGCGGGCAGGCCCAGATAGTTGAACGCATAGGAATAGAAGGCCGAGCCCAGCACCTCGTCCGCGCCTTCGACCCCTTCGAGATCTCGGTCCGGCGCAAAGAAGGGGCGCAGCTGGAACGGGGTGAGGGCAAGAGGATAGCGCTGCTGAAACAGGGCCCATTGGCGCGCATAGAAGGTGCGTTTGGCCATGGCCTGCAACAGCTCGGTGCCCTCGATGCGGCCGAAATGCTCGAAATAACAGTCAAAGGCGCCACGGATTTCGGGCGAGCCATAGGCGGCGATGTCCTGATGCATCAGCGCGTAGACTTCGGAAATGATCGCCAGATAACCGGTGCGCCCGATCTCGTAGACATCCGGCAAGGTGACCTCTTCGACCACATAGCCTGCGTCGGCAAGCGCGTCGCGTGCCGCATCAAGGGCGGCATCCACGTCGGGGTGCAGATCATAGCCATAGCTGTCTTTGGACAAGGCCACGCGGATCGGCCCGTCCAGCGCTGCGCCGCGCCAGGGCAGGGGGGCGTGGAACGGATCATGCGGGTCGGGGGCGATCATGCTGGGCATGGCCAGGTGCAGATCTTCGGCGCTGCGCGCGATCAGCCCCTGCACCGACATGGCCTGGGCCAGCATGCCGCGTTCGGCGGTTTGCGACGGGTTGTAGGCGGGCACCCGGCCCAGCCCCGGCTTGACGGTCACGGCCCCGTTGGCGGCCGCCGGAAAGCGCAGCGATCCGCCGATGTCATTGCCATGGGCCAGCGCGCCGATCCCGGCCATCACCGCCGATCCCGCCCCGCCGGATGAGCCGCCTGGCGAGATATGCCGCCCCCAGGGGTTCCAGGTGCGCCCGTGCAGCGGGTTGTCGGTGTCGGCGCGGAACGAGAATTCGGGCGTGTTGGTACGCCCGATCACCACGGCGCCCGCGCGTTCAAGACTGTCGATGAAGGGCGCGTTGGCCGGGGCGATATTGTCCTTGAGCGCAGGCAGCCCGTTGGTGGTGGCGCAGCCGGTCTGATCGACATTGACCTTGATGGTGATCGGTACCCCGTGCAGCGGCCCCGGCGTGTCGCCACGGGCGCGGGCGGTGTCGAGCGCATTTGCCCGCGCGCGGGCGGCGTCGCTCAGATCGGTGACCACGGCATTGAGATCGGGATTGACCGCCTGCATCCGCGCAAGCGCGGCATCGACGGAGTCGCGTGCGCTGATGTCGCCGCTGCGGGTTTTGCGGGCGAGGTCCTGCGCGCTCAGGCGCCAGAGTTGGGTGTCGGGCATCGCGGTCTCCTTTGGGCAGAGCCTAGGATGCCCGCCGCCCGAGGGAAACCGCAATCTGCGTGATCCAAAGGCGCGCCTGCGGCGCATATGATGATTTGCATGACCATTGGTCATGCGGGGCGCGGCGGGGCCGCGCCGGTGCCCCGATACCGGCGGGGGACCAGGCCCGACGGGGGACCAGGCCCGGATGCGGGCCCGGTCCGACAGCGGGGTTATTGCGCGTAGCCGATGCTTTGCAGGGCGCTGCGCATTTCATCAAGGATGGCCGGGTCGTCGATGGTGGCGGGCATCTTGAAGTCCTCGCCATCGGCGATCTTGACCATGGTGCCGCGCAGGATCTTGCCCGAGCGCGTCTTGGGCAGGCGGTCGACCACCACCGCCAGTTTGAAGGCCGCCACCGGCCCGATCTGGTCGCGCACCAGTTTGACGACTTCCTTGGCGATCTCGCCATGGTCGCGGTCGCAGCCCGCGTTGAGGCACAAGAAGCCCACCGGCATCTGGCCCTTGAGCGCGTCGGTCACGCCGATCACCGCGCATTCGGCCACATCGGGGTGGCTGGCCAGCACCTCTTCCATGCCCCCCGTGGACAGGCGGTGTCCGGCCACGTTGATCACGTCATCGGTGCGCGCCATGATGTACAGATAGCCGTCCTTGTCCTTCATCCCCGCGTCGCCGGTTTCGTAGTAGCCGGGGAAGGTGGTCAGATAGCTTTTGCGGAACCGATCTTCGGCATTCCACAGGGTGGGAAGGGTGCCCGGCGGCAGCGGCAGCTTGATGGCGATGGCGCCCAGTTCGCCCGTCTCGACGGGGTGGCCGTCTTCGCCCAGAATGTCGACCTCGTAGCCCGGCATCGGCACCGACGGCGAGCCGATCCGCACCGGAAGCTCTTCGACGCCCAGCGGGTTGGCGGCGATGGCATAGCCGGTTTCGGTCTGCCACCAATGGTCGATCACCGGCACGCCAAGCGCCTCTTGTGCCCATTCGATCGTGTCGGGATCGGCGCGCTCACCGGCCAGGAACAGGGCGCGCAGGTTGCTGAGGTCGTATTTCTTCAGCAGCTCGCCCTGGGGGTCTTCGCGTTTGACGGCGCGGATCGCGGTGGGGGCGGTAAAGAAGCTGCGCACCTTGTGTTCTTCGATGACGCGCCAGAACGTGCCCGCATCGGGCGTGCCGACGGGCTTGCCTTCGAAGACGATGGTGGTGTTGCCGTGGATCAGCGGCGCATAGCAGATATAGGAATGGCCCACGACCCAGCCCACATCCGATGCCGCCCAGAACACATCGCCGGGTTCGACGTCATAGATGTTCTTCATCGTCCAGTTCAGCGCCACCAGATGCCCGCCTGTGGCCCGCACCACGCCTTTGGGCGCACCGGTCGTGCCCGAGGTGTAGAGGATATAGGCCGGGTGATCGCCCGAGACCGGCACGCAAGGCGCGGGGGTGACGCCGTATTGGAAGGCGTTCCAGTCCACATCGCGGCCTTCGGTCAGCTGCGCGACCTCTTGTTCGCGCTGGAAGATGACACAGAATTCGGGCGCGTGCTCGGCAATCTCGAGGGCGCCGTCAAGCAGGGGCTTGTAATGCACCACCCGCCCCGGTTCGAGCCCGCAGGACGCCGCGATGATCGCCTTGGGTTTGCAGTCATCCACCCGCACGGCCAGTTCATTGGCGGCAAAGCCGCCAAAGACGACCGAATGGATCGCGCCAAGGCGCGCGCAGGCCAGCATCGCTTCGAGCGCTTCGGGAACCATGGGCATGTAGATGATGACCCGGTCGCCCTTGGTCACGCCTTTGGCGGCCAGCGCCCCGGCCAGGCTGGCCACGCGGGTCTGCAGCTCGGCATAGGTGATTTCGTGCTTGGTGTGGGTGATCGGGCTGTCATGGATGATGGCGACGCGGTCGCCATGGCCTGCTTCGACATGACGGTCGACGGCGTTGTAGCAGGTGTTGACCTGCCCGTCGGTGAACCAGCGATAAAGCGGCGCGGCACTGTCATCCAGCGCGCGGGTCGGGGGGCGTGTCCAGTCGATGCCGGTGGCGGCCTCCATCCAGAACGCTTCGGGATCCGATTTCCAGCGTGCGATCAGGTCTGAATAACTCATGGGGTCGCCTCCTCCTCAATGGCTGCTCCTCGCTTGGGTACAGGGGTAAAGAACGACATGGGGGTGCGGCAAGGGCCGTGGCAGGGGGTTGTAAAATATCGTCAATAAATTTGCAGATCCTGGAAAATCTGCAAATTTTGCAAAATCGGGCCTGTATTTGCTGGATGCACGGGGCGGGCGGTGATTTTGCAAACCTTGCAAATGCAGCAAAAAGGGGCGGGGTTTGCCGACCCCGCCCCTTGATCTGCGCGCCTATGGGTCAGCCGTATTGGGCAACCGGCGTTCCCGCGATGGCGGTCATGTTCAGCAGCCCGCGCGCGGTGATGGCGGGGGTGACGATATGGGCGCGGTTGCCCATCCCCATCAGGATCGGCCCGATTTCAAGGCTGTCGCCCCGCATCTTGAGGATCGAGCGCACCCCGCCGGCCGCATCCGCATGTTCAAAGACCAGCACATTGGCCGCACCTTTCATCCGGTTGGCGGGGAAGATGCGGGCGCGCAGCTGCGGGTCGAGCGCGGCGTCGATGGTCATTTCGCCCTCATAGGTGAAATCGACATCACGCCCGTCCAGGATCGCCATGGCCTGACGCAGGTTTTCGCCATTGCTGGCCCCGTGATTGCCGAACTGCGATTGCGCACAGAAGGCCACATTGGGTTTGATGCCAAAGCGGCGCACGTGGCGCGCGGCCCCAAGCGCGATTTCGGCGATCTGCTCGGGCGTGGGATCCATATGCACCTGGGTATCGGCAATAAAGAGCGGCCCGTCTTCGTGGATCATCAGGCTGAGCGCGCCCTGCGGCTGACGGTCGGCATCGGCCAGCACCTGTTCGATATAGTTCAGATGCCAGTGATACTGGCCGAAGGTGCCGCAGATCAGGCTGTCGGCCTCTTGCCGGTGAACCATGACGGCGCCGATGGCGGTGGTGTTGGTGCGCATGATGGCGCGCGCGATGTCAGGGGTCACACCCTTGCGGCACATGATCGAATGATAGGTCTGCCAGTATTCGCGATAGCGTTCATCCTTGAGCGGGTTGACGATGGGGCAATCCTGGCCGGGGCGGATCTTGAGCCCCAGTTTCTCGCAGCGCTTGTGCATCACGTCGGGGCGACCGATCAGGATGGGCTGTTCGCTGGTTTCTTCGATCATCGCCTGAGCGCAGCGCAGCACCCGTTCGTCTTCGCCTTCGGCAAAGACGATGCGGCGCGCTTCGCTGGCGGCGGCGTCAAAGACCGGGCGCATGATGAAGGCGGATTTGAAGACCGACGAATTGAGCTCTTGCTGATAGGCGTCGATGTCGGGCAGGGGGCGGGTCGCCACGCCGGTGTCCATGGCCGCTTTGGCCACGGCGGTGGACACCACGGCCACCAGACGCGGGTCAAAGGGTTTGGGGATCAGGTAATCGGGGCCAAAGGTCATCTGTTCACCCTTGTAGGCCTCGGCCGCCTCGGCGCTCGTGGTGGCGCGGGCGAGCTGAGCGATGCCGTCCACGCAGGCCAGTTTCATGGCTTCGTTGATCTCGGTGGCGCCCACATCCAGCGCGCCCCGAAAGATGAAGGGAAAGCACAGGACATTGTTGACCTGATTGGGAAAGTCGCTGCGCCCGGTGGCGATGATCGCATCGGGGGCGGCCGCGCGGGCCACGTCGGGCGCGATTTCGGGGTTGGGGTTGGCCAGAGCAAAGATGATGGGGCGCGGGGCCATGCGCTTGACCATGTCCGCGCTCAGCACATTGGGGCCGCTGAGGCCCAGGAACAGATCGGCGCCTTCGATCACCTCGTCCAGGCTGCGCAGATCCGACGCTTGCGCATACTCCGCCTTTTGCGGGGTCATGTCTTCGGTGCGGCCTTCGTGCACCAGCCCGTGCAGGTCACACAGCCAGACGTTTTCGCGTTTGACCCCAAGCGACAGCAGCATGTTGAGACAGGCAATCCCCGCCGCCCCGCCGCCGGTCGACACGACCTTGATGTCTTCGAATGCCTTGCCTGCCACATGCAGCGCGTTCTTGGCGGCGGCCCCGACGACGATGGCGGTGCCGTGCTGGTCATCGTGAAAGACGGGGATGTTCATGCGCTCGCGGCACAGCTTTTCGACGATGAAACAGTCGGGCGCCTTGATGTCTTCCAGGTTGATCGCCCCAAAGGTGGGTTCCAGCGCGCACACGATGTCGGCAAGCTTTTCGGGGTCGGGTTCGTCCAGTTCGATGTCGAAACAGTCGATATTGGCGAATTTCTTGAACAGCACCGCCTTGCCTTCCATCACCGGTTTGGAAGCCAGCGCACCGATATTGCCCAGCCCCAGAACCGCCGTGCCGTTCGACACCACCGCCACCAGATTGGCGCGCGACGTGTAAAGGGCGGCATTGGCGGTGTCGTCCTTGATTTCAAGGCAGGCTTCGGCCACGCCGGGCGAATAGGCGCGCGCCAGATCGCGGCCATTGGCCATCGGCTTGGTGGCGCGGATTTCAAGTTTGCCGGGCTTGGGATTGGCGTGGTAAAACAGTGCGGCCTGGCGCAGTGTTTCCTTGTCGGACATGGCGGATCTCCTCAACCGCGATTATGGTTTAACGTTAAACCAATTTATGTGTCGCGGAAACCAAAGTTTTGGTAACAGGGCTTTGCCCTCTGTCTTGCAAATTGGCAAGGGCGGGGCCACTGTCAGCCCGGAAGTGAGGACAGATGAGCGACGTAATTGCTGAAATGCGCCTGCCCACGCAGGAGCTGCGCGACGATATTCCGTTTTACACCAAGGTGCTGGGCATGCGGCTGGATATGATCTATCCCGCCGATGATCCGCAGGTTGGGGTGTTTTCCGGCCACGGGCTGAGGCTGCGCATCGAAAAGGGCGCGGATGAGGCGCCGGGCACGCTGCGCATCCTGACCGACGATCCGGCAGGCTTTGCCGACGGCGCGCGGCGGCTGACCGCGCCCAATGGCACCGTAATCGAGATCGAAGAACGCAACCCCCCGCTGGTGCTGCCGCAGACCGATCATGCCTTTGTGGTGCGCCGCCTGGCGGATCAGGCGCCCTGGATCATCGGGCGGGCCGGGATGCATTACCGCGATCTGGTGCCATCGCGCCTGGGCGGGTCGATCATTGCCAGCCATATCCGCATCCCCGATGGCGGGCCGGTGCCCGACATGGTGCATTTCCACAAGGTGGGGTTCCAGCTGATCTTTTGCATCAAGGGCTGGGTCGATGTGGTCTATGAAGATCAGGGCCCGCCGATGCGCCTGACGGCGGGCGACTGTTTCATCCAGCCGCCCGAAATCCGCCATCGCGTGCTCGAAGCCAGCGACGGGATCGAGGTGATCGAGATCGGCGTGCCCGCCGAGCACATCACCGAGATCGACCACGACATGACGCTGCCAACCCCCCATCTGCGGCCCGACCGCGAATGGCAGGGTCAGAAATTTGTCTATAATCAGGCCAGCGGCGCAGACTGGGGGCCGTTCCGCCTGCCGGGGTACATCTGCCGCGACACCACGATCGGGACCAACACCAAAGGTGTCGCATCGGTGCAGGTGGTGCGTCGGGGCGACGGCACACCGGTCTGGGCCCGTCATGACACCGATATTCTGTTCGGCTTCGTGATGTCCGGCACGCTGACGCTCGAAGGGGAAGGCAAGGATCCCTTTGCGCTTGGGGCGGGGGACGCGTATGTGATCCCTCCGGGTATGCGCACCCGCTGGGCAGCCCCCAGCGAGGATATCGAGATCCTCGAAGTGACACTGCCCGGATCGTTCAAGACAGAGTTGGAGCCCCAATGACACTCAAGGATGCGGCCACCGATGTAAGGCAAAAGGCCTATGCCCCCTATTCGAATTTTCAGGTCGGCGCGGCGCTGCGCGCGGCATCGGGCGCGGTCTATGTGGGATGCAACGTGGAAAACGTGGCCTATCCCGAAGGCACCTGCGCCGAAGCCGGCGCCATCGCCGCCATGGTTGCGGCCGGTGAAACCGAAATGACCGAGGTCTACGTGATCGCGGGCAGCCCCATGCCCGTGACCCCCTGCGGCGGCTGCCGGCAGAAGTTGGCAGAATTCGGCAAGGGGGACGTGCGCGTCACCATGGCCACCACCGGCGGGGTCGAACAGGTGATGACCCTGGCCGAATTGCTGCCCGGTGCCTTTGTGCCCGCGCATCTGGCGCGCGACTGACCATGGATGCCCGTGCCATCATCGCCACCGTGCGCCGGGGCGACACGCCGTCATCCGACGCGCTGAACTGGTTTGC
The DNA here is from genome assembly GCA_025800215.1 of Marinibacterium sp. GTDB lineage: Bacteria > Pseudomonadota > Alphaproteobacteria > Rhodobacterales > Rhodobacteraceae > JAOXSC01. The sequence goes on along the minus strand of JAOXSC010000152.1, from coordinate 12,816 downwards.
CCGCGGTCTGGCCGATCACAGTGTCAGCGATGCGCAGGCCGCGGCCTTTGCCATGGCCGTGTGCCTGAATGGTCTTGGCCCTGATGGCCGCGCGGCCCTGACGCTGGCCATGCGCGACAGCGGCCGGGTGCTCGGCTGGGATCTTGATGGCCCGGTGCTCGACAAGCATTCCACCGGTGGGGTGGGTGACTGCGTGTCGCTGCTGCTGGCGCCTGCGCTGGCCGAATGCGGGGCCTATGTGCCGATGATCTCGGGCCGGGGGCTGGGCCATACGGGCGGGACGCTCGACAAGCTCGAAGCGATCCCCGGTGTCACCACGTCGCTGACGCAGGATCGCCTGCACGATGTGCTGGGGCAGGTGGGCTGCGCCATTGTGGGGGCCACCTCTGACATCGCCCCGGCGGACAAACGGCTTTACGCGATCCGAGACGTCAGTGCGACGGTCGAAAGCCTCGATCTGATCACCGCGTCGATCCTGTCCAAGAAACTGGCGGCGGCCCCGGACGGGCTGGTGCTGGATGTCAAACTGGGCAGCGGTGCCTTCATGAAAACGGCGGATGACGCGCGCGCCCTGGCGCAGGCACTGACCGAGACCGCCAATGCGGCGGGCTGCCGGACACGGGCGCTGATCACCGACATGAACCGCCCGCTTGCCCCGTCGCTGGGCAATGCGCTTGAGGTGGCCGAGGTCATGCGCGCCCTTACCGGCGCCGCCCCCGGCCCGCTGGTCGATGTGACGGCGGCGCTTGGCGCGGTGCTGCTGGCGGATGCGGGGCTGGCGGATGATGATGCCGATGGGGCCGAGCGCATCCGCGCGGTGATCGCCGATGGCCGCGCGGCCGAGCGCTTTGGCCGGATGCTCGCGGCGATGGGCGGGCCGTTGGGCTTTGCCGACAGCTGGGCGCGGTTCCTGCCCGAGGCCAATGTCATCCGCGAGGTTCCAGCCGGTGCCAGCGGCTATGTCAGCGCCATTGATGGCGAAGCGCTTGGCCTTGCGGTGGTGGCCCTGGGCGGGGGGCGTCAGGTCGAAAGTGATGTGATTGATCCGTCGGTCGGGTTTTCGGATCTGGTGACGCTGGGCGATGTGGTGACCCCGCGTACCCCGCTGGGTGTGGTGCATGCCAGCCGTGAAGACACCGGCCGCCGCGCCGAAGACGCGCTGCGCGCCGCCATCACCCTGTCGGACAGCGCCCCGGATCTGCCGCCGCTGATCCATGAAAGGATCGGCTGATGGCGCGCGCATTCCTGGTGGTGATGGATTCGGTTGGCATCGGCGGGGCGCCGGATGCCGCACAGTATTTCAATGGATCGGTGCCCGACACCGGTGCCAATACCGTGGCCCATATCGCCCGCGCCTGCGCGCGGGGCGAGGCCGAAGATGGCCGCAGCGGCCCGCTGCACCTGCCGGTGCTGGATGGGCTGGGTCTTGGGGCGGCGGTGCGGCTGGCATCGGGCGATGACGCGCCGGGCCTGACCGCCACGCCCGGCGGGCGATGGGGGGCGGCCACCGAACAGTCGCGCGGTAAGGATACGCCGTCGGGCCATTGGGAACTGGCCGGGCTGCCGGTGCCGTGGGACTGGCACTATTTCCCGGCCAGCGGCCCGGCGTTTCCCGCCGATCTGTCGGCCCATGTGGCCGCGCTGGCAGGGACGGACGGGATCCTGGGCGATTGCCACGCCTCGGGCACCACGATCATTGCCGATCTGGGGGGCGAACATATCCGCAGCGGCTGGCCCATCTGCTATACCTCGGCCGACAGCGTGTTCCAGATCGCCGCGCATGAAGAGCATTTTGGCCTTGATCGGCTGCTGACGCTCTGTGCCGCGCTGGCGCCGCGCCTGCACAAGATGAAGGTCGGCCGCGTGATCGCACGCCCCTTTGTCGGCGATGCGCAAACCGGGTTCACCCGCACCACCAACCGCCGCGACTATGCCGTGACCCCGCCCGAGCCGATCCTGACCAACTGGGTGCAGCAGGCCGGAGGCCGCGTCTATGGCATCGGCAAGATCGGTGACATCTTTTCCATGCAGGGCATCGACGAGATCCGCAAAGGGTCGGATGCCGATCTGATGGGGCACCTGTCGGAGCTGATCGACACGGCGGCAGATGGCAGCCTGACCTTTGCCAATTTTGTGGAATTCGACAGCCTCTACGGCCACCGTCGCGACATTTCGGGATACGCACGGGCGCTGGAATGGTTCGACGCCGCGCTGGCCGGGCTGCTGGGGCGTCTGCGCGACGATGATCTACTGGTGCTGACGGCGGATCACGGCAATGACCCAAGCTGTGGGGGCACCGATCACACCCGCGAACGGGTGCCGGTGCTGATCGCGGGCGCAGGGGCGGGGCCGATCGGCCAGGATGGCCAGGTTCGCTTTGCCGATGTGGCGGCCAGTGTGGCCGCGCATCTGGGGGTTCCGGCGCAGGGGCCGGGACGGTCTTTCCTCTGACACCGACTTGCGGGGGGTGCTGCGTTCCCCCTATACGACCACATTTATGACAGGAGCCCGCCCATGTCCGATTACCTGACCGTTGTGGATCACCCGCTGGTCCAGCACAAGCTGAGCCTGATGCGCGACAAAGCCACGCCCACGGCCGATTTTCGGCGGCTGCTCAAGGAAATCACGCTGCTGCTGGCTTATGAGATCACCCGCGAACTGCCGCTGACATCGCAGCCCATCGACACCCCGCTGGAAGAAATGGATGCGCCGGTGCTGGCGGGCAAGAAACTGGCGCTGGTGTCGATCCTGCGCGCAGGCAACGGGATGCTCGATGGGGTTCTGGAACTCGTTCCGTCGGCGCGGGTGGGGTTTGTCGGCCTTTACCGCGACGCCAAGACGCTGGAGCCGGTGCAATACTATTTCAAAGTGCCCGAGCCGCTGGCCGACCGCCCCGTCATCGCGGTGGATCCGATGCTGGCCACGGGCAATTCGTCGGTTGCGGCGATCGACCTGCTGAAAGAGGCGGGCGCGACGGACATCAAATTCCTCTGCCTTCTGGCCTCACCCGAAGGCGTCGCCCGCATGAAAGACGCGCATCCCGATGTGCATATCGTGACCGCGTCCCTGGATCGCGAGCTGAACGAAAAGGGCTATATCCTGCCGGGTCTGGGCGATGCCGGTGACCGGATGTTCGGAACCAAGTAACGACGGGTAGGGCGGGCTTCAGCCCGCCACCCTTTCAGCCGCCCTTTCAGCCGCCGCAGATGTCCTGCACCAGCAGCCAGTCGCGATCGCGCAGCACCTGCGGCGCATCGCGTCCGGCCATCGGATCACCTTCGATCAGCGCCAGCACGCTTTCCCCCGTGACATCGCGGGCATAGGCATAAGGCGTCGACGGGATCGACGCGGTGGCAAAGGCGGCCAGCAGGGCTGTATCATCGACCGGGGCAGGGGTCATCTGCAGCAGATGGCGCGCATAGGCATCCAGCTGGGCATCCGTCACATCGCCGGTGGTGAGCAGCCGGAACGCCATCACCGGGCCGCCGAATTGCAGCAGTGCCCGCAGCGGATCAACCTGCGATCCGCGCAGCTCTTCGGCCAGGATGTAACCGGCCACCACGGCGGGATCCTCGTGATCCTCGACCAGCGCGCGGTTCAGCACGATGGGCCCGCCCGGCAGGCTCAGGGTTTCGGCCAGGCCCGCGCGCAGCACATAAAGCTCGTCCACACCGGTGCGCCCGGCCAGCCGGGCCAGCGCCAGATGTGATCCCGGCCGCCGACAGGGCTGCCCCGCCGCGCGTGAAATCCGCGCCAGCAGGTCGTCCCCGATCTCGGTCCGGGTGATGTCGGGCACCACACGCAGCGCGTGGCGCTTCATCGCGCCGGGCAGCCACACCACCAGCAGCACCAGCACCAGCAGCACCGATGCCAGCACCCCGATGCTGCGCAACCGTCCCGGACGCGGCCGCGCCCGTTCCACGGCGCGGCGCAGCCGTTCGATGGCGGCGATCATCTCGGTCTCGTCTTCGGCCAGCTCCAGCGTCTCTTCGGGATCGCCATCGGGGTGATAGATCGCGGGCAGCTTGCCGGGGTTCTGCCGTTCGATCGCGGCCAGTGACCAGTGGGTCAACGGGCGGTCCTGCATGTCGGTGATCACCAGCGTGGCATCGCCAATGGAAATCACCACCTCACGGCGTTGCATATCGGCGCCCGCGCGCCACAGCGCGGTGGCTTCAAGCCGCTGATACTCACGTAATGCTGTCATCTGACCCGAGGTCTGCCCTGCCTCATTCTTGGCCGCACGCTAGCACAGGCACGGCCCGGCGGGCAAACCGGTTCCGCCCGGTTTGCCCGCCATCTTGCCCCGATCTCAGACCGTTTTGGCCAGGTCGCGCAGTTCGAATTTCTGGATCTTGCCGGTGGATGTCTTGGGCAGTTCCTGGAACAGCACGCGCTTGGGCGTCTTGAACCCAGCCAGCGTGCTGCGGGCAAAGGCGATCAGTTCGGCCTCGGTCGCTTCGGCCCCGTCCTTGAGCTCGATAAAGGCGCAGGGCACTTCGCCCCATCTGTCATCGGGCTTGGCGACCACAGCGGCAAGCAGCACGGCGGGATGGCCCATCAGCACGCCTTCGACCTCGACCGACGATATGTTCTCGCCGCCCGAAATGATGATGTCCTTGGCGCGGTCGGCGATCTGGATATAACCGTCAGGGTGCTGCACGGCGATGTCGCCGGAATGAAAGAACCCGCCCTTGAAGGCGTCGGCGGTGGCCTCGGGGTTCTTGTAATACCCTTTCATCACCCCATTGCCGCGCATGACGATTTCGCCCTGGCTGTGCCCGTCGCGGGGGATCTGCTGCATGTCGTCATCCATCACGGTGATCTTTTCCATGAAGGGCATCGCCACGCCCTGGCGCGCCTTGATCGCGGCGCGCGCGTCGCCGGTCAGGTGATCCAGATGCGGCCCCCAGGTGCATTCGGTGGCCGGCCCGTAGACTTCGGTCAGGCCATAGACCTGGGTGACATTGAACCCCATCGGTTCGATCTGGGCCAGCGTGGCGGGGGCGGGCGGGGCGCCTGCGGTAAAGACCTCGACCACGTGATCAAAGCTGCGGCGCTGATCCTGAGGCGCATTGACCAGCATGTTCAACACGATGGGCGCGCCACCGAAATGGGTGGCCTTTTCATCCGCGATGGCGTCGAAAATGGCGGGCGCGGTGATGTCGCGGCAGCAGATGATGGTGCCGCCGATCATCGGCATCATCCAGCTGTGGCACCAGCCGTTGCAGTGAAACAGTGGCACGATCGTCAGATAGCGCGGCCGCAGCCCCATGCCCCAGCTGAGCACCTGACCCATCGCGTTCAGATAGGCGCCGCGATGGTGATAGACGACGCCCTTGGGCCGCCCCGTCGTGCCCGAGGTATAGTTGAGCGAGATGCTCTCCCATTCATCCTGCGGCAGGATCCAGTCGAAATCGTGATGTGCGTTGCCGATCACCGCCTCATAGGTGGCGTGCCGCCCGGTGGCGGGGAAGCCGGCCGCGGGGTCCGGCACCTCGATCAGCGTGGGTGCAGGGCCGTCCATGGTGGCGATGGCGGCTTCGGCGGTGGCAATGAACTGGGTGTCGACCAGCGCCACCTTGGCGCCGCCATGGTCGAGAATATAGGCAACCGTTCCGGTATCGAGCCGCGTGTTGATCGCGTTCAGCACGCCGCCACAGGCGGGCACGCCGAAATGCGCTTCGACGGCGGCGGGGATGTTGGGCAGGATGGTGGCCACCACATCGCCTGGCGCCACCCCCATCGAGGCCAGTGCCGATGCCAGCCGCGTGCAGCGGTCGTAATATTCGGCATAGGTCTTGCGGTGCGTGCCATAGATCACCGCCAGATCATTGGCAAAGACATGAGACGCCCGGCGCAGCCCCGACAGCGGTGTCAGCGCCACGTAGTTGGCGGCGCATTTTTCAAGCCCGGTTTCGTCCTGCATCCATCCCATTGATCTGTCCTCTTCCAGCTTCGGGTGACATCGGCGCAGAGTGTGCGTTGCGCGCGCAGGAAAGAAAAGGGCCGCACCGTCGCAGGCGGGCGCAGGCCGGCTCGGGGCGCCGCAGGACACGTCATCGAAATCTGGGGGATGGGGACGGTCCGCGTTGCGGTCCATCTGCGCGGGTGTGATCCGGCGCGGAAAACGGGGCACCGGTGACCGGTGCCCCGTCTGTCATCAGGCGGCGGCTGCCGCTTCGCCAGCAAAGCGGCCATAGAAGGTTTCACCCTTCTCGGCCATCTCGCGCAGCAGCGCGGGGCAGGCAAAGCGCGGGCCGAATTTTTCGGCCAGTGCGTCGCAGCGTTCGGCGGCATATTCGGCACCGATGATGTCAAGCCAGCTCAGCGGGCCACCGGACCACGGCGCAAAGCCCCAGCCCAGGATGGCGCCCACGTCGCCTTCGCGGATGTCCATCAGCACACCTTCTTCAAGGGCGCGCACAGCTTCGAGCACCTGGCTGAACATCAGCCGTTCCTGCACTTCGATCACGTCGGGCTGGGTTTCGGCGACCGGGAATTTCTCGGTCACGCCTTTCCAGTAACCCTGACGCTTGCCCTTTTCATCATAGTCGAAGAACCCGGCCTTGGCCTTGCGACCCAGGCGGCCCAGGTCTTCCATCCAGAAGATCAGGTCATCCGAAGCCGATTCAGGATAGGCATCGCCCATCGCGGCCTTGGTCGCGCGGGCAATCTTGGCGCCCAGGTCGATCGAGGTTTCGTCCGTCAGCTGGATCGGCCCCACGGGGAAGCCAAGCTGCTCGGCGGCGTGGTCGATCAGCTGCGGCACGACACCTTCGGTGACCATGCGCGCGCCTTCGTTGATGTAGGGGATGATGCAGCGGTTGGCATAGAAGAAGCGCGCATCGTTGACCACGATCGGCGTCTTCTTGATCTGACGCACATAGTCGAGCGCCTTGGCCACGGCCCGGTCACCGGTGTCCTTGCCCTTGATGATCTCGACCAGCAGCATGCGCTCGACCGGCGAGAAGAAGTGGATGCCGATGAACTGCTCGGAGCGCGACGACGCCTTGGCCAGCTCGGTGATCGGCAGGGTCGAGGTGTTGGACGCAAAGATGCAGTCTTCGTCGATGATCGCTTCGACCTTCTTGGTCATCTCGGCCTTGACGGCGGTGTCTTCGAACACGGCTTCGATGATCAGATCGCAACCTTTGAGCGCCTCGAGATCCGGCGTCGCCGTGATCAGGCTCAGCAGGGCCTCTTTCTTTTCAGGCGTGGCTTTGCCGCGCTTGATGCCCTTGTCCATGAAGGTTTCGCTATAGGCCTTGCCACGGTCGGCGGCTTCCTGATCGCGGTCGATCAGGACAACTTCGATCCCGGCCTGCGCCGACACCAGCGCGATGCCCGCACCCATCATGCCCGCGCCCAGAACGCCAACTTTCTTGACGCGCTGATCCGGCACACCGGCCGGGCGCACGGCACCTTTTTCCAGCGCTTCCTTGTTCAGGAACAGCGACCGGATCATCGCCGACGACGACGGGTTCATCAGCACATGCGTGAACCAGCGCGCTTCGATGCGGATGGCGGTGTCGAACGGCACCAGCGCGCCTTCGTAGACCGCGCTCAGCAGGGCCTTGGCGGCCGGGAAGGCGCCTTTGGTCTTGCCGTGCACCATGGCGTTGGCACCCACGACATTCATGAAGCCAGCGGGGTGATAGGGGGCACCACCGGGCATCTTGTAGCCCTTCTGATCCCAGGGCTTCACGATGTCCTTGTCGGTGGCGTTCAGCACCCAGTCGCGTGCCGCGGCCACCGGATCGGCGACGACTTCGTCAACCAGACCACCCGATTTCGCCTTGGCCGGGGCAACCATCTTGCCTTCCAGCAGGAAGGGCGCAGCACCCAGCAGGCCGACCTTGCGCACCAGGCGCGTGGTGCCGCCTGCGCCGGGGAAGATCCCCACGAGGATTTCGGGCAGGCCGATGCGGGCCTTGGGGTTGTCGGCCACAAAGATGCGGTGCGTGGACAGGGGCACTTCCATGCCGATGCCTGCAGCGGTGCCGGGCAGGGCGGCCGCGATCGGCTTGCCGCCTTTCTGGGTTTTCGGATCCATGCCGGCCAGCTCGATCTTGCGCAGCAGGCCGTGGATGTTCATCACCCCGTCAAACAGACCCTGGGCAGGGTTGTCGCCCGCTTCGGCCTTCATCTTGGCCAGCAGGTTAAGATCCATGCCACCGGCAAACGAGCCTTCCTTGCCGGATGTGATCACGATGCCTTTGACGGCGTCATCGGCCAGCGCGTCGTCGATGCAGTCGCTGAGCTCCTGCAGGCCGTTGAACGACATCACGTTCATGGACTTGCCGGGCACATCCCAGGTGATGGTGGCGACGCCTTCGGCGTCCTTGGTCATTGTAAAATCGGTCATCTGTCGTCTCCACTGCGCATTGCTGCGCATAAATGGTTGCGCATCTCTGCGCCTAGCTGATGGCGCGCATGACTGCGCGCCCAGGTGCTTGTGTCGCGATTAAACGCGCTCGATGATGGTGGCGGCGCCCATGCCCGATGCGATGCACAGCGTTGCCAGACCGGTTTCCTTGTCCTGACGCTCGAGCTCATCCAGCAGCGTGCCGATGATGATCGCGCCGGTGGCACCCAGCGGGTGGCCCATGGCGATCGAGCCGCCGTTGACGTTCACCTTTTCGGGGTCGGCATCAAAGGCCTGCATGAAGCGCAGGACCACCGAAGCGAAGGCTTCGTTCACTTCGAACAGGTCCAGATCGCTGATCTTCATGCCGGTTTCGGCCAGGATCTTTTCGGTCACGGGAACCGGGCCGGTCAGCATGATGGTCGGGTCCAGGCCGATCTTGGCAGTGGCCTTGATGCGCGCGCGCGGCTTGAGGCCGTATTTCTCGCCGAATTCCTTGTTGCCGATCAGCACGGCGGCGGCGCCGTCCACGATGCCCGAGCTGTTGCCCGCATGGTGCATGTGGTTGATCTTTTCCAGGTGGGGGTATTTCAGCAGCGCCACGTTGTTGAAGCCGGGCATCACTTCGCCCTGCTGCTGGAAGCTGGGGTTCAGCGCGCCCAGCGTCTGCATGTCGGTGCCCGGACGCATGTATTCGTCGCGGTCCAGGATGGTCAGGCCGTTCTGGTCCTTGACGGTGATCACCGACTTTTCAAAGCGGTTTTCTTCCCATGCCTTGGCGGCGCGGCGTTGCGATTCCACCGCCAGCGCGTCGGCCTGATCACGGGTGAACCCGTATTCGGTCGCGATGATGTCGGCCGAAATGCCCTGCGGCACGAAATAGGTGTCCATGGCCACCGACGGATCTGCGGCAATGGCAGCCCCGTCCGACCCCATGGGCACGCGGCCCATCATTTCCACACCACCGGCGATATAGGCTTCGCCTGCGCCACCCTTGATCTGGTTGGCGGCCAGGTTCACGGCTTCCATCCCGCTGGCGCAGAAGCGGTTGATGGCAAGGCCGGGGATCGATTCATCAAGATCCGACGCCAGAACAGCCGTCCGCGCCAGGCAGCCGCCCTGTTCCATCACCTGGGTCACGTTGCCCCAGATCACATCTTCGACCGCGTGACCTTCGAGGTTGTTTCGCTCTTTCAGGGCATTGAGGGTCAGCGCGCTGAGCCGTACCGAGGTCAGCTCGTGCAGGCTGCCGTCCTTGCGGCCCTTGCCGCGCGGGGTGCGCAGCGCGTCATAGATATAGGCTTCGGTCATGGGGGTCTCCTTCAAGCGCGGTCCGACGGGTTGCCGGGCATAAGGTCATAGGGGGCTTTCCAGCCCGGGGTTTGTGAAAGACGGGTGAGCCAGGCGTCGATATGGGGCCATTCGGCCCGGTCAAAGCCGAAGGGCTCGGGGTAATAAAGATAGCCGCAGCAGCTCAGATCGGCGTTGGTGATGCTGTCGCCCACGATCCAGTCGCGCCCTTCAAGATGGGCATCAAGGATCTGGTAGGCGGATTTGAGGCGGCCCTGGTTGAAGGCGATCACCTCGGCCGGGCGCTGGTCGGGCGCAACCAGGTTCATCAGGAACCGGGTCGGGCCAATGACCGAGCTGAACTTGTGGTTGTCCCACAGCACCCAGTGAAAGATGTCATAGTTTTCTTCGCGGCTCTTGCCGCCGAACTTGCCCGACTTCTCGGTGACATAGGCCTGGATCGCGCCCGATTGCGAGATCCGGAAATCGCCATCCACCAGTGCGGGTGCCTCGCCCATGGCGTTGACATTGGCGCGGTAGTCCGGCGTGCGGGTTTCGCCGCCGAAGAAATCGACAAAGACGGGTTCCCAGTCGAGCCCGCTGAGCTCAAGCGCAAGCGCCGCCTTGTAGGCGTTTCCGCTTTCGCCAAAGCAGTACAGTTTGATCGTCATCGGCGCAGCCCCTCCCCAGGGCGCAACTGGCGTGTTGTTGATATGCGTATTGCCAGGATGAAGAAGAAGACATGACGCGGCGCCACTGACGTTCGGTCATTCGCCGGGTTTTGTTCGACAGGGCCACGTCCCCCCGCGCGGGCCGGACGGACCGGACGCGCGGGGGTGATTGTTCAGGCCGGGATCAGAGGGACCGTGCCACCAGTTCCTTCATGATCTCGTTGGTGCCGCCATAGATCCGCTGCACGCGTGCATCGGTCCACATTTCGGCCACGGCATATTCCTGCATGAAGCCATAGCCACCATGCAGCTGCAGGCATTCGTCGATCACTTCGCCCTGGGTGTCGGTGATCCAGTATTTTGCCATCGCGGCCTTTTCGACGGTCAGTTCGCCACGGTTGTGCTCGACGATGCATTCGTCAAGGAACGCGCGCGCGACCTTGGTCTTGGTCAGGCATTCCACCAGCTTGAAGCGGGTGTTCTGGAACTGGGTCAGCGGGCCGCCAAAGGCTTCGCGTTCCTTGCAGTATTCGATGGTGCGTTGCACGGCACCTTCCATCGCACCCACAGCACAGCAGGCAATGGCCAGACGTTCCTGGGGCAGCTGCTCCATCATCTGATAGAACCCGCGCCCTTCGACGCCGCCCAGGATGTTTTCCGGCGGGATCGGCACATTGTCAAAGAACAGCTCGGACGTGTCGGCCGCATGCATGCCGATCTTTTCCAGGTTGCGCCCGCGCTGGAACCCTTCGGCCCCGTCGGTTTCCAGGATCACCAGCGACACGCCCTTGGCGCCCTGGCTGGGATCGGTTTTTGCCGCAACCACGATCAGGTTGGCGTGCTGACCATTGGTGATAAAGGTCTTCTGACCGCTCAGGCGATAGACATTGCCATCGCGCACGGCTTTGGTCTTGATGCGCTGCACGTCCGACCCGGCCGACGGTTCGGTCATGGCCAGTGCGCCCACCAGCTCGCCCGAGATCAGTTTGGGCAGCCAGCGCTGTTTCTGCTCGTCGGTGCCGTAGCTCAGCACATAGTGGGCCACGATGGGGCCGTGGATGGGATAGCCCCAGCTGGCCAGGTTGGCGCGGTTGGCTTCGAGCATGATCACGGCCTCATGGCCGAAATCACCGCCAACGCCGCCGAATTCTTCGGGGACCGACGGGCACAGCAGGCCAAGTTCGCCAGCCTGTTGCCAGGTTTCGCGATCCATCTGGCCCTGTGCGCGCCAGGCATCGAATTTCGGTCCCCATTCATTGGTGATGAACTGCGCTGCCATGTCCGTCAGCATCTTGTGCTCTTCGGTCATCCAGGCGGATTGGGCTTCTACGATGTCTTTCATGATCCCCTCGGGTCTAGCTCAGAGTGAACGGGCGGGCATGGCCCGCCCGATCCCTCGTCAGAAGTTCGCTGCGTCGAGTGCCATCACGGTATCCGCGCCGGTCTCGATACGGGCGAGATGCAGCGCGGTCGCGGGCAGCTGACGCGCCATGTAATATCGACCGGTTGCGAGCTTTGTCTCGTAGAACGTTGGGTCCTGAGTTCCCGATTCCAGCGCCTGAACGGCAGCTTTGCCCATGCGGGCCCACATCAGACCCAGGCAGACATGGCCGAACATGTGCATGAAATCATTCGACCCGGCCAGCGCGTTGTTGGGATTCTTCATGCCGTTCTGCATGAAATACATGCCCGCCGCCTGCAGATCCTTCGACGCCGCCTTGAGCGGTTCGATGAAGTCACGCACGTAATCGGCGTCAAGATCGGCGTTGTCCTTGCAGAAGCTCTTGACCAGTTCAAAGAACGCCATCACGTGCTTGCCGCCATCGACGGCCAGCTTGCGGCCCACGAGGTCGAGCGCCTGAACGCCGTTGGCCCCTTCGTAGATCATCGCGATGCGGGCATCACGGGTGAACTGCGACATGCCCCATTCTTCGATATAGCCGTGGCCGCCATAGACCTGCTGCGCCTTGACAGTCATGTCATAGCCCACATCCGTCATGAAGCCCTTGATGACCGGCGTCAGCAGCGAGATCAGCCCATCGGCATCCGCACTGCTCGACCGGTGTGCTTCGTCGATCAGGGTGGCGCCCCACAGGGCAAACGCACGGGCGCCTTCGCAGAAGCTTTTCTGCTCCATCAGCGAACGGCGGACGTCGGGGTGCACGATCAGCGGATCGGCCGGGCCGTCGGGGTTCTTGGCGCCGGTCACGTCGCGGCCCTGCAGGCGGTCCTTGGCATAGTCGAGCGCGTTCTGATACGCGGCTTCGGCCTGTGCCAGACCCTGCATGCCCACACCCAGACGCGCTTCGTTCATCATGGTGAACATGGCGCGCATGCCTTTGTGTTCGTCACCCAGCAGCCAACCGGTGGCCTCGTCATAGTTCATGACGCAGGTCGAGTTACCGTGGATGCCCATTTTCTCTTCGATCTTGCCGACCGAAACGCCGTTGCGCTCACCGGACGCGCCGTCTTCGTTGACGATGAATT